>NZ_JBIVTH010000005.1:0-488726 GCF_044756625.1 Streptomyces sp. NPDC091682
GAACCCCCACCATCACCCTCGCCGCATGACCACCCCAAACGCCCGCATACCCGGCACCACGTCCTTGACGAAGGACATAGAGACACCCCCCCCGCGGAGTGCGCAAACGGCGGCGGCCGCGCCTCCCGGAAGGGAAGCGCGGCCGCCGCCGTGCGGACGGGGAGGGCCGATCGAGGATCAGGCGCCCATCGCGTGCAGGCCGCCGTCCACGTGGACGATCTCGCCGGTGGTCTTCGGGAACCAGTCCGAGAGCAGGGCGACGACGCCCTTGCCGGCCGGCTCCGGGTCGCTCATGTCCCAGTTCAGCATGGAGCGGGTGTTCCAGACCTCGGCCAGCTCGCCGAACCCCGGGATGGACTTCGCGGCCATGGAGCCGATCGGACCGGCCGAGACCAGGTTGCAGCGGATGTTCTCCTTGCCCAGGTCGCGGGCGAGGTAACGGCTGGTGGCCTCCAGGGCGGCCTTGGCCGGGCCCATCCAGTCGTACTGCGGCCAGGCGAACTGCGCGTCGAAGGTGAGGCCGACGATGGCCGCGCCCTCCGCCGGGAACAGCGGCTTGCAGGCCATGGCCAGCGACTTCAGCGAGAACGCCGAGACGTGCATGGCGGTGGCCACCGACTCGAACGGGGTGTTCAGGAAGTTGCCGCCGAGGGCGTCCTGCGGCGCGAAGCCGATGGAGTGGACGACGCCGTCGAGGCCGCCGAGCTCGTCGCGGACGAGGCTCTCCAGGCGGGCCAGGTGCTCGTCGTTGGTGACGTCGAGCTCGATCACCTTGACCGGCTTCGGCAGCTTCTTCGCGATGCGCTCGGTCAGCGACGGCCGCGGCCACGCGGTGAGGATGACCTCTGCGCCCTGCTCCTGAGCCAGCCGGGCCGTGTGGAAGGCGATGGACGACTCCATCAGCACACCCGTGATGAGGATGCGCTTGCCCTCGAGAATTCCGCTCATGGTGATCAGTGACCCATGCCCAATCCGCCGTCAACGGGAATGACGGCTCCGGTGATGTACGCGGCGTCGTCGGACGCCAGGAAGCGAACGGCTGCCGCGATCTCCTCGGGCTGCGCGTAACGGCCGAGCGGCACCTGGCCCACGATGCCCGCGCGCTGCTCGTCGGTGAGCACCTTCGTCATGTCGGTGTCCACGAAACCGGGGGCGACGACGTTGAAGGTGATGTTGCGGGAACCCAGCTCGCGGGCGAGGGAGCGGGCGAAGCCCACCAGCGCGGCCTTGGAGGCGGCGTAGTTGGCCTGGCCGGCCGAGCCCAGGAGGCCGACGACCGAGGAGATCAGGACGACGCGGCCCTTCTTGGCCCGGAGCATGCCCCGGTTCGCGCGCTTGACCACCCGGAACGTGCCGGTGAGGTTGGTGTCGAGGACGGAGGTGAAGTCCTCTTCGGACATGCGCATCAGCAGCGTGTCCTTGGTGATGCCGGCATTGGCCACGAGGACCTCGACCGCGCCGTGCGCGTCCTCGATCTCCTTGTAGACCTGCTCCACCTGCTCGGAGACGGTGATGTCGCAGCGCACCGCTAGGACACCGAGGGAGGTGAGCGCCTCCGGCGGCTCACCCGACCGGTACGTGATCGCGACCTTGTCGCCGGCCTCCGCGAAGGCTTGGGCGATGGCGAGGCCGATGCCCCGGTTTCCTCCGGTGACGAGAACCGAGCGGCTCAACGGATCACCCTTTCGCTAGCGGTCTGAATACCAAAAACCTATAGGTCGCACCGCTCGTACGGGGAATCGACCCCCGACAGGGCCTTGCGACCGGCTCTGTCGAATCCCTACAGAAAGATGTAGGCACGAAGCCCCCGATCGCGACATGATCGGGGCGACCGGCCCCGACCACGGGAGGACTTCCGTGCCCCATTCCATCGACGCGGTCTTCACCGCGCTGCCCCTGCGGGCGCTCGCCGATGCGGCGCTCGCCCGGGCCCGCGCGCTGGGCGCCGAGCATGCCGACTTCCGGCTGGAACGGATCCGCAGCGCCTCCTGGCGCCTGCGGGACGCCAAGCCGTCCGGTGGCTCCGACACCACCGATCTCGGGTACGCGGTCCGGGTCGTGCACGGGGGCAGCTGGGGATTCGCCTCCGGTGTGGACCTGACCATGGACGCCGCCGCCAAGGTGGCCTCGCAGGCCGTGGCCATGGCGAAGCTGTCCGCCCAGGTGATCAAGGCCGCGGGGTCGGACGAGCGCGTGGAGCTCGCCGACGAGCCGGTGCACGCCGACCGGACGTGGATCTCCGCCTACGACGTGAACCCCTTCGACGTGCCGGACGCCGAGAAGGCCGCGCTGCTCGCCGACTGGAGCTCGCGCCTGCTGGCGGCCGACGGGGTGGCCCACGTGGACGCCTCGCTGCTCGCCGTCCACGAGAACAAGTTCTACGCCGACACCGCGGGCACCTCGACCACGCAGCAGCGGGTCCGGATCCACCCGCAGCTCACCGCGGTCGCCGTGAACGGCGGAACCGGCGAGTTCGACTCGATGCGCACCATCGCCCCGCCGGCGGGGCGCGGCTGGGAGTACCTGACCGGCACCGGCTGGGACTGGAACTCCGAGCTGGAGCAGATCCCCGGCCTGCTCGCCGAGAAGATGCGGGCGCCGAGCGTCGAGGCCGGCCGCTACGACCTGGTGGTGGACCCGTCCAACCTGTGGCTCACCATCCACGAGTCCATCGGCCACGCTACCGAGCTGGACCGGGCGCTGGGCTACGAGGCGGCGTACGCGGGGACCTCCTTCGCCACCTTCGACCAGCTGGGCAAGCTCAAGTACGGCTCCCCGATCATGAACGTGACGGGCGACCGCACCGCCGAGCACGGTCTGGCCACCGTCGGCTTCGACGACGAGGGCGTCCAGGCGCAGAGCTGGGACCTGGTCAAGGACGGCACCCTGGTCGGCTACCAGCTGGACCGGCGGATCGCGAAGCTGACCGGCCTCGGGCGCTCCAACGGCTGCGCCTTCGCCGATTCCCCCGGGCACGTGCCGGTCCAGCGGATGGCGAACGTCTCCCTCCAGCCGGATCCGGGCGGGCTCTCGACCGAGGACCTGATCGGCGGGGTGGAGCGCGGGATCTACGTGGTCGGCGACCGCTCGTGGTCGATCGACATGCAGCGCTACAACTTCCAGTTCACCGGGCAGCGGTTCTTCCGGATCGAGAACGGCAAGCTGGCGGGGCAGCTGCGCGACGTCGCCTACCAGGCCACCACCACCGATTTCTGGGGCTCGATGGAGAAGGTCGGCGGCCCGCAGACCTACGTCCTGGGCGGCGCCTTCAACTGCGGCAAGGCCCAGCCGGGCCAGGTGGCGGCGGTCTCGCACGGCTGCCCGTCCGCGCTGTTCCGCGACGTGAACATCCTGAACACCACGCAGGAGGCCGGGCGATGAGCTCGTCGATTCGCATCACCAAGCCCCACGAGGTCGTCGAGCGGGCCCTGGAGCTGTCCACGGCCGACGGTTGCGTCGTCATCGCGGACGAGGGGTCGAGCGCCAATCTCCGCTGGGCGGGCAACGCCCTGACGACGAACGGCGTGACCCGCGGCCGGACCCTGACGATCATCGCCACGGTCGACGGGAAGGAGGGCACGGCCTCGGGGGTCGTCTCGCGCTCCGCCGTGACCGCGGACGACCTGGAGCCGCTGGTCCGGGCCGCCGAGGCGGCCGCCCGCGGGGCGGGCCCGGCCGAGGACGCCCAGCAGCTGGTCGCCGGGATCCCGGCCTCGCCGGACTTCACCGACGCCCCGGCCGAGACGAGTTCGGCGGTCTTCGCGGACTTCGCCCCGGCCCTCGGCGAGGCCTTCGCCCGGGCCCGTGAGGGCGGCCGGGAGCTGTACGGCTTCGCCCACCACGAGCTGGTCTCCACGTACGTGGGCACCTCGACGGGCCTGCGGCTGCGCCACGACCAGCCGAACGGCACCCTGGAGCTGAACGCGAAGTCCCCGGACCGGCAGCGCTCCGCCTGGGCGGGCCGCTCCACCCGGGACTTCAAGGACGTGGACCCGACCGCGCTGGACGCGGAGCTCGCCGTGCGCCTCGGCTGGGCGGAGCGGAAGATCGACCTGCCCGCGGGCCGGTACGAGACCCTGCTGCCGCCGACCGCCGTGGCCGACCTGCTGATCTACCAGATGTGGTCGGCGGCGGCCCGGGACGCGGTGGAGGGCCGTACGGTCTTCTCCAAGCCCGGCGGCGGCACGCGGCTCGGCGAGAAGCTGTCCGGGCTGCCGCTCACCCTGCGCAGCGACCCGAACGCGCCGGGCCTGGAGTCCGCGCCGTTCGTGATCGCGCACAGCTCCGGCGACGACGCCTCGGTGTTCGACAACGGCCTGCCGGTCCCGGCGACCGAGTGGATCGCGGACGGTCACCTGAACCGGCTGAGCACGACCCGGCACACGGCGGGCCTGACCGGAATGCAGCTCTCCCCCGGCTTCGGGAACCTGATCCTGGACGCGGGCGGCGAGAAGTCCCTCGACGAGATGGTCGCGGCCACCGAGCGGGGCCTGCTGCTGACCTGCCTCTGGTACATCCGCGAGGTGGACCCGGCGACGTTGCTGCTCACCGGCCTGACCCGGGACGGCGTCTACCTGGTGGAGAACGGGCAGGTGGTCGGCGAGGTCAACAACTTCCGGTTCAACGAGTCCCCCGTGGACCTGCTGTCGCGGGCCTCGGAGGCCGGCCGGACCGAGAAGACCCTGCCGCGCGAGTGGAGCGACTGGTTCACCCGTGCCGCGATGCCGGCCCTGCGCATCCCGGACTTCAACATGAGCTCGGTGAGCAAGGGCGTCTGACCACCTAGAATGTGCGGGTAGACCCCTCATCCTCATCCCTACTCACTCCATCTCTCAAGGAGAGTCACGACCGTGACTGACATCGTCGACGAACTGAAGTGGCGCGGGCTCTTCGCCCAGTCCACCGACGAAGAAGCGCTGCGCAAGGCCTTCGCGGACGGTCCGGTCACCTTCTATTGCGGTTTCGACCCGACCGCGGCCTCGCTGCACGTGGGGCACCTGGTCCAGGTGCTCACCGTGCGCCGGCTCCAGCAGGCCGGCAACCGGCCGCTGGCGCTGGTCGGCGGGGCCACGGGGCAGATCGGCGACCCGCGACCGACGGCCGAGCGGACCCTGAACGACCCGGAGACCGTCGCGAACTGGGTGACCCGGCTGCGCACCCAGATCGAACCGTTCCTGTCCTTCGAGGGCGAGAACGCGGCGCTCATGGTGAACAACCTGGACTGGACGGCGGGCATGTCCGCCATCGAGTTCCTGCGGGACATCGGCAAGCACTTCCGCGTCAACAAGATGCTGACGAAGGACTCGGTCGCCAAGCGGCTCGACTCCGACCAGGGCATCAGCTACACCGAGTTCAGCTACCAGCTGCTCCAGGGCATGGACTTCCTGGAGCTGTACCGGCGCTACGGCTGCGTGCTCCAGCAGGGCGGCTCCGACCAGTGGGGCAACCTGACGGCCGGGCTCGACCTGATCCACCGGGTCGAGCCGGGCGCGGTCGTGCACGCGCTGGCGACTCCGCTGATGGTCAAGGCGGACGGCACCAAGTTCGGCAAGTCCGAGAGCGGCGCCGTGTGGCTCGACCCGGAGATGACCACGCCGTACGCGTTCTACCAGTTCTGGCTGAACGTGGACGACCGGGACATCTCCACCTACATGCGGATCCTGTCCTTCAAGTCCCGCGAGGAGCTGGAGGAGCTGGAGGCACAGACCGCCGAGCGGCCGCAGGCGCGCGCCGCCCAGCGGGCGCTGGCCGAGGAGCTGACCACGCTCGTGCACGGCGCCGACCAGTGCGCCGCCGTGATCGCCGCGTCGAAGGCACTGTTCGGTCAGGGCGACCTGGCGGAGCTGGACGAGGCCACGCTGGCCGCGGCCCTGTCCGAGCTGCCGCACGTCCAGGTGCCGGAACCCGGCCTCGTGGTGGACCTGCTCGCGGAGACCGGCCTGGTCGCGAGCAAGTCGGCCGGCCGCCGGACCGTGAAGGAGGGCGGTGCCTACGTGAACAACGCGAAGGTCACCGCCGAGGACGCGGTCCCCGCCAAGGAGGACCTGCTCCACGGGCGCTGGCTGGTGCTGCGCCGCGGCAAGAAGAACCTGGCCGCGGTGGAGGTCACCGGCGCCTGACCCGACCGGCGCGCCGCAGGGCACGACCGAGCGGCGAGCACTGCGGAGCGCGGCGGACCACGGCGGAGGGGCCGGTTCGGACCATGTGGTCCGGCCGGCCCCTCCGTCATGACCCGCGGTGGGTCACGTCGTCTGCCGCTTGCCCTTGATCGCTCCGTACGCCATCTCGCCGAGCGCGACCACGAGGACCGCTCCCGCGATCTGCAGCAGGTGCCTGGTCCAGTCGATGCCCGCGGTCTCACCCACACCGATCCACGTGGCCACCGCATTGCCGATGACGGCACCGACGATGCCGAACAGGGTGGTCAGCCACAGGGGCTGGTGCTGCTTGCCCGGCAGGATGGCCTTGGCTATCAGCCCCAGCACGAAACCGACGATGATCGCCCACAACCAACCCATGTCGAGCCTCCTCCCGGCGCGTTGTGCGCACGTGCGCCCAGTGTCGACCCATCCGGCGTACGGCGCATTTCGGACGGCGTCGTACGGGGGTCCCCCCTCGCCTCCCGGCCCGGGGACGGGCGTACCGTGGAAGGGACCGGGTCGAGAGCGCCCGGAGGGCGATCGGGTGGTGGAGCGTGGAGCGGACGAAGCGGCAGAAGCGGAACGGGGCCGAGGTCTTCCGGATCACCGGCGCACGGATGGGTCTCGCCGAGGACGTGCGGGGCCGCCAGCGGCGATACGTGATCTCGATGGGGATCAGGACCCTGTCGGTCATCGCGACCGTACTGTTGTGGAACGTACAGCGCCCGGTGGCCATCGTGACGCTCGTGGCGGGAGCCCTGCTCCCCTACGTGGCCGTGGTCATTGCCAATGCCGGACGGGAGTCGACGCCCTCGCTGCCCTCGCACTTCGTCCCGGCCCCCGTGCGGCCGGCGCTCGACCCTGGAAACCTCAGGAAAAGCTCAGATCAATCGTGAAGTTCCTGTGCACTCCAGCGGGTCCTGCGTGACATACTGCTCACGCGCTCCGCATCCCCCGTCGGAGCGACGGACCGACGCCGGGCAGCTCCCCCCGTGGCTGCTCGGCGTCGCCATTCCGTTCTAATGTGGGCCTGTGACTTCCTCCAACGCCTCCGGCCCCGACGAGAACCCCATCTGCTCCGCCAAGGGCTGTCGCGACGCGGCCGCATGGGTCCTGGCGTGGAACAATCCGACGCTGCACGCGCCGGAGCGGCGCAAGACCTGGCTGGCGTGCGAGGAGCACCGCGAACACCTCTCCCAGTTCCTGGGGGTCCGCGGTTTCCTCAAGGACGTCGTGAAACTGGACGAGTGGGTACAGCCGGAGGGCTCGGAACGCCAGCGCTGAACCGCCCTGACGTGACCTCACCTGACCCGCCCTGACCTGGTCCGGGACTGCGGTCCCGGGACCCGGGTCAGCCGCCGATCGCGGACATCGGGCGGTCGGGCTGCAGGAAGGACGGGTCGTCGAGGCCGGACCCCGCCTTCTTGCCCCACATGGCGACCTTCCACA
The DNA here is from genome assembly GCF_044756625.1 of Streptomyces sp. NPDC091682. NCBI lineage: Bacteria > Bacillati > Actinomycetota > Actinomycetes > Kitasatosporales > Streptomycetaceae > Streptomyces > Streptomyces sp. NPDC091682. Next base: position 7,590 of record NZ_JBIVTH010000005.1, read on the forward strand.
GCCGGGCGATCTCCTCGTCCGGGGCGCCCGAGCGCAGGGCCGCGCGCAGGTCCGACTCCTCGGTCGCGAACAGGCACGTGCGCACCTGGCCGTCGGCCGTGAGCCGCGTACGGTCGCAGGCGCTGCAGAACGGGCGGGTGACCGAGGCGATGACACCGACGGTGGCCGGGCCCCCGTCGACCACCCAGCGCTCGGCCGGGGCGGAGCCGCGCTCGGCGGCGCCTTCCTCGGTGAGCGTGAAGCGGGTGCGCAGGGACTCCAGGATGTCCCCGGCGGTGATCATGCCGTCGCGCTTCCAGCCGTGCTGGGCGTCGAGCGGCATCTGCTCGATGAAGCGGAGCTCGTACTCGTTCTCCACGGCCCAGGCCAGCAGGTCGGGGGCCTCGTCGTCGTTGAGGCCGGGCATGAGCACGGCATTGACCTTGACGGGGGTGAGGCCGGCCTCGCGCGCCGCGGCCATGCCGTCGATGACGTCCTTGTGCCGGTCGCGGCGGGTGAGGGTCTTGAAGACGTCGGGGCGCAGGGTGTCCAGCGAGACGTTCACCCGGTCCAGGCCGGCGGACTTCAGGGCCTGCGCGGTGCGCTTCAGGCCGATACCGTTGGTGGTCAGGGACATCTTGGGGCGGGGCTCCAGGGCGGCGCACCGCTCGACGATGCCGACCAGGCCGGGTCGCAGCAGCGGCTCGCCGCCGGTGAACCGGACCTCGGTGATCCCCAGCTGCGTGACCGCGATGCGGATCAACCGGACGATCTCGTCATCACTGAGCAGGTCCGACTTGCCGAGCCACTGCAGCCCCTCTTCGGGCATGCAGTAGGTGCACCGCAGATTGCACCGGTCCGTCAGTGAGACGCGCAGGTCAGTGGCCACGCGGCCGTAGGTATCGAGAAGCACTGTGGGCCCCCTCCCCTGTCCGGAAGTAGAGGTACGCGCGGACATCGGATCTACTTCACGCGTTCTATTTCGAGACTACGTGACGCCTGTGTCATCCAGAGGTGCCTGAATGAACGAGACGTGACGTGGCCGCGTCGTAGGGATCTACGACGCGGCCACGCTGGGTGTTCGGACGATGTCAGTGCGCCCCGGTTCCGGTGAGGGAACGCACCTCCAGCTCGGCGAACTTCTGGGGGTCGGCCTTCTCTTTGGAGAGGACGGTTCCCAGCCAGCCCAGCAGGAAGCCGAGGGGGATCGAGATGATCCCCGGGTTCTCCAGCGGGAACCAGAAGAAGTCCGCTTCCTTGAACATGGAGGTGGGCTTTCCGGACACCACCGGGGAGAACAGCACCAGGCCAACCGCCGACACCAGTCCGCCGTAGATGGACCAGAGCGCGCCCTGGGTGGTGAAGCGCTTCCAGAAGAGGCTGTAGAGGATCGTCGGCAGGTTCGCGGAGGCGGCGACCGCGAAGGCGAGCGCGACCAGGCCGGCCACGTTCAGGTCGCGGGCCAGCGCGCCGAGGCCGATGGCGACCGCTCCGATGACGACGGTGGACCAGCGGGCCGCGCGCATCTCCTCCTTCTCGGTGGCCTTGCCCTTGCGGATCACGTTGACGTACAGGTCGTGCGCGAAGGACGAGGAGGAGGCGAGGGTGAGGCCCGCGACGACGGCCAGGATGGTGGCGAAGGCGACCGCGGAAATCACGGCGAGCAGGATGGCGCCGCCGGTGGAGTCGGGGCCGCCGCCGACGGCCTGGGCCAGCAGGGGTGCGGCGGTGTTGCCGGCCTTGTTCGAGGCCAGGATGTCGGCCCTCTTCAGCAGGGCCGCGGCACCGAAGCCGAGGGCGATGGTCATCAGGTAGAACGCGCCGATGATGCCGATGGCCCAGTTCACGGACTTGCGGGCGGCCTTGGCCGTGGGCACGGTGTAGAAGCGGATCAGGATGTGCGGAAGCCCCGCGGTGCCGAGGACGAGGGCGAGGCCGAGCGAGAGGAAGTCCAGCTTCGAGGTCGAGTCCTTGCCGTACTTGAGACCGGGTTCGAGGAACTTCACCCCCTGTCCGCTGTTCTCGGCGGCCTTGCCCAGCAGGTCGGAGATGTTGAAGTGGAACTTCAGCAGCACCAGGAAGGTGATCAGCAGGGCCCCCGCGATCAGCAGCACCGCCTTGATCATCTGGACCCAGGTGGTGCCCTTCATCCCGCCGATGGTCACGTAGACGATCATCAGTACGCCGACCAGCGCGACGACGGCCACCTTGCCGCCGTCGCTGGTGATGCCCAGGAGCAGGGAGACGAGCACGCCGGCGCCGGCCATCTGGGCGAGCAGGTAGAAGATCGAGACCACGATGGTGGAGGTGCCGGCGGCGGTGCGGACGGGCCGCTGGCGCATCCGGTACGCGAGGACGTCGCCCATCGTGTAGCGGCCGGAGTTGCGCAGCGGCTCGGCGACGAGCAGCAGGGCGACCAGCCAGGCGACGAGGAAGCCGATCGAGTAGAGGAAGCCGTCGTAGCCAAAGAGGGCGATGGCTCCGGCGATGCCGAGGAAGGACGCGGCGGACATGTAGTCGCCGGAGATGGCGAGGCCGTTCTGGAAGCCGGTGAACTGGCGGCCGCCCGCGTAGAAGTCGGCGGCGCCCCGGGTCTGGCGGCCGGCCCAGACCGTGATGATCAGGGTGGCGACGACGAACAGTCCGAACAAGGTGATGATCAGCGGACGGTGCTCGGAGGCTCCCGCGGCGAGCGTCGTCAGGTGGTGCGCGCCGCTCATTCGGCGGCCTCCATCCGCGCCTTGATGGCCTCGGCCTTGGGGTCGAGCTTCGCGGCGGCGTGCCGTGCGTAGAGCCAGGCGATCAGGAAGGTCGTCGCGAACTGGGCGAGGCCGAGCACGAGGGCGACGTTGATGTTGCCGAAGAGCTTGGTCCCCATGAAGCCGCCCGCGTAGTTGGACAGCAGGACGTAGAGCAGGTACCAGGCGATGAAGGCCACGGTGAGCGGGAAGGCGAAGGAGCGGTAGGAGCTGCGCAGTTCGGCGAAGTCCGCGCTCTGCTGGACGCTCGCGTAGTCAGCTGCCGTGGGGACCGCCGTGGGCGTTCCCGCGCTGCCGGGCGGCGGCGCTGCTTCGGTGGTCACGGGGGGATCTCCTTGTGACGCGGGTGCGGTGGGGACGACGGACAAAACAACCTCCGTGTGGGGGGACGGTGGTGCCGAGCCCCCCTGTCAACGGCACGGACGGCGCGTCGGGACGGTTCAACACCGATTGATTCTTGGGGAATTGATTTCTCGAACTGATGGCGGAGAGGGGAACGGCGACGCTAGGTTCACTTGTCATGAACCCGCCCGACGTGACCGCGTCCGGGCGGCTTTTTCGAAGATGACCTGGAGAACCCATGGATCAGCTGGGGTCGCGTGCGCCCAAGAAGCGCAGCCGTGCTCTCGCCGTACCCGTCGGCCTGGCGCTCACCGCCTCGCTCGCCTTCCTGCCCGCGATCTCGGCCTCGGCCGCCCCGCTGGCCGCTGCGGCCGACACGGCGACGGCCGCGAAGGCCGACGCCTCCAGCCCCAAGTTGTCGTACGTGGCCAACCTGAACGCGTACGCCACGGTGAAGGCGGCGAAGAAGGCGATCGAGCGGGCCGGCGGCACGGTGGTGACGGCCTACGAGCAGATCGGGGTCGTGGTCGCACACTCCCAGGACCCGGACTTCGCCAAGCAGCTGCGCGCCCAGCGCGGCCTGTTCGTGTCGGTCGGCGCCACCCGGACGGCCCCGATGACGGCGGCGCGGACCACCGACGAGGGCGCGACCCAGCAGCTGAGCGCGGCGGACGCCGCCAAGGCTGCGGCAGCGGCCCAGGAGGGTCAGGAGCCGCTGGAGCCCAACCAGTGGGACCTGCGGACGATCAAGGCCGACAAGGCTCACAAGATCAACGATGGCAGTCGGAACGTCACCGTGGGCATCATCGACACGGGGGTCGACGACACCCACCCCGATCTCGCCCCGAACTTCTCCAAGGGCCAGTCGGCCAACTGCGTGGGCGGCGTCGCCGACACCACCGAGGGCGCCTGGCGCCCGTACCCCGACGGCAGCGACCACGGCACGCACGTGGCCGGCACCATCGGGGCCGCGCGCAACGGCATCGGCGTCAGCGGTGTCGCGCCGGGCGTGCAGATCGCCGCGATCAAGGTGAGCGAGCCCGGGACCAGCCTCTTCTACACCGAAGCGGTCGTCTGCGGCTTCATGTTCGCCGCCGAGACGGGGATCGAGGTGACCAACAACAGCTACTACGTCGACCCCTGGCTCTTCAACTGCAAGTCGGACGACGACCAGAAGGCGCTGGTGGAGGCCATCGGCCGGGCCACCAAGTACGCCGAGCGCAAGGGCACGCTGCACATCGCCTCGGCCGGCAACTCCAACCAGGACCTGGCCGCGGCCTCCCTGGAGGACACGACCAGCCCGAACGACACCACCCCGGTCACCCGCACCATCGACCCGAAGGTCTGCCTGGACCTGCCCGCGCAGCTGCCGGGCGTGGTCACCGTCTCCGCGACCGGCGACAAGGGCCTGCGCTCGTACTACTCCAGCTACGGCCTCGGGGTCGTGGACGTCGCCGCCCCCGGTGGTGACAAGTGGCAGGTCCCGGACACCCCGGACTCCAACGGACGCGTGCTGTCGACCGTCCCGGGCGGGGGCTACGGCTACAAGCAGGGCACCTCGATGGCCGCCCCGCACGTCGCCGGCGTCGCGGCGCTCCTCAAGAGCGCCCACCCGTCGGCCACGCCCTCGCAGCTCCAGGCGATGCTGAAGGCCCAGTCCACCAAGGCTGCCTGCCCGACGCAGATATACGACGCCACGGGCACCCTGATCGACGCCACCACCTGCCGGGCCAAGTGGGGCCAGACCGGCTACTACGGCTACGGCGTGATCGACGCGCTCAAGGCCGTGAAGTAGTCCGACCCGGCGGACGAACGGCCGGGCCGGGCGGGGATCACCCCGCCCGGCCCGGCCGCGCTCGCACCCGGCGGTGGATCAGGGCTTGATCATCACCTTGAGCGCGCTGCGGTCGTCCATCGCCCGGTAGCCGTCCGGGACCTCGTCCAGGGACACCGCCCGGTCGAAGACGGGCGCCGGGTCGATCGCGCCGCTGAGCACGTCCTCCAGCAGCTCCGGGATGTACGCGCGGACCGGGGCCACACCGCCGCGCAGGGTGATGTTGCGGTCGAACATGACACCGAGGTCGAGGCCGGTGCCGCTGCCGTGCGGGACGCCGACGTAGCCGATGGCCCCGCCGTCGCGGGTGATGTTCACGGCGGTGCGCATCGACTGTTCGGTGCCGACCGCCTCGATGACCGCGTGCGCGCCCCGGCCGCCGAGGAGCTCGCGCACGGCCGCCTCGGCGGCCTCGCCGCGCTCGGCGACGACGTCGGTGGCCCCGAAGAGCTTGGCGATGTCCGTACGTACGGTGTGGCGGCCCAGGGCGATGATCCGCTCGGCGCCCAGGCGCTTGGCGGCGAGGACGCCACACAGGCCGACCGCGCCGTCGCCGACGACGGCGACCGTGGAGCCCTCGCGCACGCCCGCGCCCAGCGCGGCGTGGTGGCCGGTGCCCATGACGTCGGACAGCGCGAGCAGCCCGGTCAGCAGGTGGTCGTCGGAAACGGCCTCGGCGGGCAGCTTCACCAGGGTGCCGTCGGCGTGCGGGACGCGGACGGCCTCGCCCTGGCCCCCGTCGTGGCCGACCGAGCCCCAGAAGCCGCCGTGCTCGCAGGAGGTGAAGAGGCCCTCGGAGCAGTACTCGCAGGTGCCGTCCGACCACATGAAGGGCGCGACGACGAGGTCGCCGGCCCGCAGGCCGGACACGGCGGAGCCGGTCTCCTCGACGACGCCCAGGAACTCGTGGCCGATGCGCTGGCCGGGCTGACGCGCGGCCTCGCCACGGTAGGCCCACAGGTCGCTACCGCAGATACAGGCACGCAGGACGCGAACGACGGCGTCCTCGGGGCGCTGGATCGCAGCGTCGGGCACCTCCTCCACGCGTATGTCGTGCGGGGCGTGGATGACGGTGGCGCGCATGGTGATGCAGTCCTCCGGTTCGAAATCGTTCAGTCTTGTACGACTGTGGAACCGTCCTACCGTACGCCTGCTTCCCGGGAGGTCGCGCCAGTGGCCAGCAGGTACTGGGCGGCCAGGTACGTGGCCATGATCCAGAAGTCCGGGCGGGGCAGCTGGGGCCATTCGGCGACGCCGGTGGCGATGAGGGTGTCGGAGAGCAGGAACAGCCCGCCCCCGATCCCGGCCCGCAGGCCGAGGGCGCTGGAACGGAACGCCATCGCGGTGAGCAGCAGGCTGTAGCCGGCCACGGGGATCCGCAGGTCGGGCGGCAGATCGGACCACAGCAGGGCGACGGTGCCGAGGAGGGCGAGCGCGTACGCACCCCCGACCAGCGGGTTCGCGGGCCGCTTGCCGAAGAGGACGAGGTAGCAGACGTGCCCGACGGCGAAGGAGCCCATGCCCACGAGGAAGGCGGGCTCGGCGTCGAAGAGCAGGGCCAGGTCGCCGCCCCAGCCGAACAGCAGGGCGGCGAGCAGCAGCCGGGGGGCGCCGCGGGTGGCCATGTGGGTCACCAGCAGCGGCATCAGCAGCGGCTTGGCGACGACGTGCCCGAGGTGCCAGCCGGCGAGGAGCGAGCCGAGGTCGACGGCGGCGGCCACGGCGAAGGCCAGGAGGGCGATGTGGCCGAGGCGCGACCGACCGGCCGGCGTCGGGGCCGCGGCCCAGGCGGGGGCGGGTCGGCCCGGGGACTCGGCGGTGCTCACGCGGTGGTCTCCTGTACGGCCGGGGCGGCGGGGTCGGTGGCGGCACCGGTGGCCGGAGCGGATGCGGTTGTGGGTGCGGATGCGGATGCGGATGCGGATGCGGGCTGCCAGCCGGGGCCGCGGAAGACGTGTCCGGCCCGCTGGCGCCAGCTCCCGGCGGCGCGCACGTCCCGGGCGATGGCCGCGTACTCGTGGGTGGCCACGCGCAGCGGGTTGAAGGTGCCGATGTTCTTGGTGAGCCCGTAGACGGGCTTGTCCGTCTCGCCCACCCAGGAGCCGAACATCCGGTCCCAGACGATCAGGATGCCGCCGTAGTTGCGGTCGAGGTAGCCGCCCTGCGAGGCGTGGTGGACCCGGTGGTGGGAGGGGGTGTTGAAGACGTACTCGTAGGGCCGCGGCAGCTTCCCGATGCGCTCGGTGTGGACCCAGAACTGGTAGAGCAGGTTGATCCCGTAGCAGAAGGGGATCGCCGCCGGATGCACGCCGAGGGCCACCATGGGCAGGTAGAACCACCAGGTGGTCGCGCTGGTCCAGGGCTGGCGCAGGGCGGTGGTGAGGTTGAACCGCCGGCTGCTGTGGTGGACCACGTGGCAGGCCCACAGGATGCGGATGACGTGGTGGAGACGGTGCTGCCAGTAGTAGAGGAAGTCCTGGGCGAGCAGCATCAGCAGGGCGGTCCACCACAGGAACGGCACGCGCAGCGGGGTCAGTTCGTAGACCGCGGTGAAGACGGCGACGACCGGGATCTTCCAGAGCAGGTCGAAGCCGATGCTGCCGAGCCCCATGGTGATGCTCGTGGCGGCGTCCTTGGCGTCGTAGCCGGCGGCGTCCTCGTCGGGATGGAGCCGGTAACTCACCACCTCGATGACGGTGAGCAGCACGAAGGCAGGTATGGACCACAGCACGACATCGGGCAGGTTCGGCATGTCCCGCACCATAGAGGCGCTCTCGGGGGTGCCGCTAGGGGTTGTTACCGATCGGTATCCATCGGGGTTACCGGCGGTTCACGCGATGATGTCCGGACCAAGGGGAGGGCGGGGCATGACGGGCTTGGAGACGCTTCTCTTACGGGCGGCGGGGACGGCGGCGGGGACGCTGGTGAAGTCCCTCCTGGCCCGGGCCCCGGGAGCGGGCCTGGTGGCCGACCCGACACGGCCGGCCCCGCGCTGGCGCAAGCCTCCGGCGGAACTCGGCGACGCGGAGCTGCGGCGCCTGGCCGAAGCCCTGGCGGAGCGCCTCGGCGAGGCGGCGGCCCGGCTGCCGGAGCACGAACGCCTGGCGGCGCTGGACGCGGTCGGCGACGCCTTCGCGGCGCTCGGCCCCCTGGACCCGGAGTCCCTCTTCGCGGCGGACCTCGACCCGACGGCCCTGGCGGCGACCCTCCCCGACCCGCCGGCGGGCCTGAGCCCGGCGGCGGAGGCCCTGTACGGCCGGCTGGTCCGGCTGTGCTGCACCCACGCGGTGGAGTACGTGACGACCCTGCCGGGCTTCGGCGCCCGTGCGGAGGTGGAACTGGTCCGGCGGACGGGCGAGCTGGTGCGCTCATTGGACCGACTGGGCTCCACCGGGGCCGGAGCGGCGTACGCCTTCGAGGAGCGGTACGCGCAGTACGTGGCCCGCGCCCACGGCCGCCTCCAGCTCTTCGGCCTCACCCTCAGCCGCTCCCGCCAGGAATGGCCGCTGGACGTGGCGTACATCAGCCTGTCGGTCAGCGGTGAGGAGTCCCCCCAGGAAGCGCTGGGGTCCCACAGGACCTCGACCGATGTGCAGCACACGCTGCGGGACGCTCCGCGGCTCCTCCTACGCGGACCGGCCGGATCCGGCAAGAGCACCCTGGTCCAATGGCTCGCGCTCAACGCCGCCCGGCGGACCTTCGGTCCGGAGCTCGACGAACTGAACCGGTCGGTGCCGTTCGTCCTGCGTCTGCGCTCCCTCATCAGGTCCCAGGAACCGCCGCCGATGCCGGAGTACTTCCTACAGGCGACGGGAGTCCCGTTGCATGGCGAGGCACCCCCGGGCTGGGCATCGGCCCTCATGCGCAGCGGGCGGGCACTCGTCCTCGTCGACGGCGTGGACGAGGTTCCGCAGCACCTGCGCAACCAGACGGAGGCCTGGCTGTGGTCGTTGGTCGGAGCGTATCCGGACGCCCGGTACGTCGTGACGACCCGGCCTTCGGCGGTAAGGGAGGACTGGTTGTCGGGCCACGGCTTCTCACGGAGCTCCCTCCTACCGATGGAGCGTCGGGGCACCAAGGCGTTCATCACCCACTGGCACGACGCGGCGCGAACTGACTGCCACTCCGCCGAGGAGCTGGCTCACCTCGACCGGTACGAACAGTCCCTCGTACGGGCCGTGAGTACACGCCGCGACCTGGGACGGCTGGCGACCAACCCCTTGATGTGCGCACTGCTCTGTGCGCTCAACCGGGATCGGCACATGCACCTCCCGCGCGCCCGCAAGGAGCTCTACGATGCCGCGCTCGACATGCTTCTCGTCCGCCGTGACAACGAGCGCGAGATCACCGGGGTCGAGGGGGTCTACCTGTCCCGGGACGAGCAGACACTGCTGCTCCAGCGGCTCGCCTACTGGTTGATCCGCAACGAGCATCTGGAGGCGGACCACGACGAGGTCGTGGCGATGGTGGACAGATGGCTCGATGCCATGCCCCAAGTCCGGGCCCAGGGAAGCAGCGCACAGCAGGTGTTCAACCACCTCTTGATCCGCAGCGGCCTGCTGATCGAGCCCGTACCCGGCTCGGTCCAGTTCGTGCACCGAACCTTCCGGGACTACCTCGGCGCCAAGGCCGCCGTGGAGGCCCGGGACTTCGGCGTGCTGGTGGGACACGCGCACGAGGACGCCTGGGACGACGTCGTCCGGATGGCCGTGGGCCATGCCCGCCCCGATGAACGCGCCCGCCTGCTACGCCAGTTGCTCCGGCGCTCCGAGAAGGTCAAGGCCTATCGCCACCGGCTGGTACTCCTGGCCGCGGCCTGCCTGGACCACGCTCCCGAGCTGGACCCGGAGATCCATGGCGAAGTGCAGGCCAGGACCGCGAAGCTGCTGCCTCCACGAACTCCGGAACAGGCAGAGGACCTGGCCAAAGCCGGGGAGATGGTGTTGGAGCTGTTGCCGGGTCCCGACGGTCTGAGCGGGGGCGAGGCTGCCTCATGCATCCGGACGGCCGCGCTGGTGGGCGGGGACCGGGCGCTCCAGGTGATCGCCGGCTTCGGTCAGGACCACCGGTACGAGGTGGCGCACGAGGTCTCCGAGTCGTGGGGGCGCTTCGAAACCACCGCCTACGCGGAATCAGTGCTGGCCAACGCTTCCCCCGGCGAGGCACATCTGCACATCCGGACCCCCGAGCAACTGACGGCGTACGCGGGGCTTCCCCACATCCGCCGTGTTCACCTCAGCTGGACCGGACGCATACCCGCCGTGATCAGCACCCGGCGGGACCTGGAGTGGCTGGTGCTTCAGGGAAATCCCGAACTGCGGGATCTGTCGGCGCTGGCGGGCCACGACGCCCTGCGGCATCTCGGGGTCTTCGACTGCCCCGATCTGGAGGGCATCGAGCCGGTGGGCGGACTACCCGTGAACAGCCTGTCGTTCGGCTACGTGCCGGAGGGAATGTCCCTGGCCCCGCTCGGCAGAGTCGCAGGGCTCCGCTCACTGGTCATCGGTTTCGAGCCCAAGGAACGACGTCTCGCGGACATCCCCGCCGCGCCGGAACTGACGAAACTGACCTTGTGGCAGGGCGCCCGTGGAGTCTCCCTCGACGGACTCGAGCGCTGGCCCGCGCTGACCTCGCTCACGGTCTCGGGCGACATCCAGTACGTACAGCTCGTGGCAGGGTGGCCGCTCACCGGTCTGACCTCCCTGCAGATCCGGTTCACCACGCTGGTCGACCTCGGCCACCTGCTGCCGTACCGGCATCTGGAGGAATTGATGTTGCTGCGCTGCGGGCTCGATGGTGGTGGCCTGGAGCCCCTGCTGGACCTTCCGACGCTCACCCGGCTGCGCCTCGCCGAATGCGCCGGGACCGTGGACGTCTCACCCTTGGCGAGGGCGGACCACTTGCGCCTGGAACTCGACCGGCAGACCTCGTTCACGGGGATAGAGCGGATCCCACCGGAGCGGATCACGTTCTTCTAACGTGCCGCCCCGGCGGGAGCCGGTGTCACCAGACCCGGACCGAGCTCCCCCGGGCGAAGGCCGGGCTGGTGGCTCCCGGTGGGATCTCCGTCAGGGGCTTCGCGATCTCCGAGACCAGCGGGCCGTGCTTGGCGGCGACCGCGTCCAGCAGGGCGAGGTCGAAGCCGTACACGCGGGCCGCGTTGCCGCCGACCATCGCGGCGACCTCCTCGCGCGGCAGGCCCGCGTAGGCGATGCGGAGGCCTTCGCGGGAGAAGGGGGTGGTGCCCTCGTCGTGCGGGTAGTCGCTGCCCCACATGATCTTGTCGAGGCCGATCCGCTCCCGCAGCGGGACCTCGTGGGGGCGCATGAAGCTCGCTCCCACGAAGCAGTTGTCCCGCCAGACCTCGCTCGGGCCCCGGCCCATCGACTCCGCGAGGCCCGCCCCGAACTTGGATTCGGCCGTGGCCGATGCCGCGACCAGGCGGCCGTGGTAGTAGTCCAGCATCTCCAGCACGCCGGGGATCCACCCGGAGCCCTGCTCCGTCAGGACCAGCTTGAGGCCCGGGTGGCGGCGGAAGGCCCCGCCGAAGACGAGGTGCCACAGGGCGCGGTGCGAGAACCAGGTCGTCTCCACCATGAAGACGGCCCGGGCCGCCGGTTCGTCGCCGAGCGGTGGTGAGGCCGATCCGCCGTGGTGGTTGACCGGGACGTCCAGCTCGTCGCACACCGCCCAGATGGGGTCGTAGGCGGCGGAGTACAGCTCGGGAACGGTGGAGCCGGGCGGCACGCCCGGCAGCAGGATGCCGCCCGTCAAGCCGGCCGCCCGCGCCCGGCGGATCTCGCCGACCGCCGCGTCCACGTCGTTCAGCAGGATCTGCGCGACCCCCGCCCGCCGCCCCGGCGCGTCCGCGCAGAAGTCCGCCAGCCAGCGGTTGTGGGCCTGCAGCCCCGCCCAGCGCAGCTCGTACTCGGCGGCCGTCGGGGGCTGGGCCATCAGGGAGGCCTTGGGGAAGAACGGCGGGATCGTGTTCGGGAAGAGGACTTCCGCGACGATGCCGTCCGCCTCGAGTTCGGCGAGGCGGCGCGCCGAGTTCCAGTTGCGGTCGGCGGTGTCCGCGAGGAGGTCCTCGTACGGGTTCACGTACGTGGCGGCCCAGGCGTCGAAGTCCTCGTGGTGGCGCTTGGCCAGGTACGGCTTGTAGTCCAGCAGGTCGGCGCCGGCGTGGCAGTCCGCCGAGATCACCGTGTAGCGGTCGTCGCCCGTCACTGCGAAACCCCCAGGACCGGGAAGTCGTGGTCGGTGAGCCAGTGGCGGCCCACCTCGCGGGAGCGGGCCCAGGAGGCCTCCACCGCCGCCTGGTCCGGGGACTGGCCCAGTTCCGCCGGGGTGGGGCCGATCCGGCGGGCGATCGGGGCCAGCTCCGCGGTGTCGAAGCCGAAGACCTCGGCCGCCGCGAGCCCGACCATCCGGCGGGCCTCGACGACCGGAATGTCGTGGAAGGTGTTCTTCAGCCAGGCCCGGGTGTTCGGCCAGGTGCCCTCGGGGTGCGGGAAGTCCGAGCCCCACAGGATGTTGTCCACACCGATCTCGTACCGCTGCGCGAGCTCCCGGCGCTTGGTGTTCGTCGCGCAGATGAACACCTGACGGTCCAGGTACTCGCTGGGCGGCCGCTTCAGCTCCTCGAACGGCGAGAGCTTCTTGCCGCCGTGCGCGCCGAGGTAGAGCCGGTCCATGAACCACAGCTGGTTGGGCAGCCACCAGCAGCCCGCCTCGGCGACGCCGAACTTCAGGCCGGGGTGGCGTTCGAAGACCCCCGACCAGAGCAGGAACCACAGCGGTCGGGCGGGCCACCAGGTGACCTCGGAGACGAAGATGCCCAGGTGGTCGCCGTACTCGTGGCGCGGCGAGGAACCGGAGTGGGTGACGATCGGCATCCGGGTCTCGGCGGCCGCGGCCCAGACGGGGTCGTAGCGGCGGTCGTGGTACGGCGCCTTGTCCACCCACATCGCGGGGATCATCAGCGCGCCCAGCCCGGACTCCTTGGCCCGGTGGATCTCGGCGACGACCTTCTCCGGTTCGCCCGTGATGGGGAGCAGGGCGACCCCGCAGTGCCGCTCGGGGTGCTGCCCGACGAACTCCGCGAGCCAGCGGTTGTGCGCCTGCGCGCCCGCCATGCCGAGCTCGGGGTCCTGGTCGCCGGAGAGGCCGAGGCCGACGCCGAAGGGGGCTGCGGTCTGGCTGTCGACGGCGTCCGCGTCGGGGAAGACGACTTCGGCGGCCACGCCGTCGCCGTCGAGTTCCTTGAGCCGCTGCCCGGTGTCCCAGCCGCCCTTGAGGCCTTCCTCGTGGTCGTGGAACCACTTCTCGGCGAAGGCCTCGTTGCGGACGCCGAGGCGGGTGGCCTCCGCCCGGCGGGCGTCGCGTTCGCCGAGGAACTCGTCGAACTGGGGGTGGAAGCGGGAGTCCAGGTAGGGCCGGTACTGCTCGGTGGGCAGGCCGGCGTGGCAGTCGGAGGAGATGATCAGGTACGGGTCTTCGGTCCGGCCTTCGGTCGGGTTTCCGGGCCGGTCTTCGTTCGTACTCACCACAGACGCCCCTCAGTCGAGGATGAAGCTTTCCAGGTAGCCGGGGTTGGTCCGGTCGAGCATCGACTGCGACCGGGCGCGGATCTGCCGGTCGCTGTGCTCGCCGGGCGGGAGCATCCAGAAGCGGTCGGCGCGGATGCCGTCGACGACGTGCTCGGCAACCTCCTCGACCGGGGTGAACCGCACCTCGTGGCCGGCCTCGCGCATCGCCGCCTCGTACTGGTCGAGGTTGCGGTACGGAGCCTTGCGCGGGCGTTCCTTCGCGTAGCGCTCGGGCCGGTTGCGGTGTGACTCCCACAGCCCGGTGCGCAGCATGTGCGGTCCGGGGAAGAGGACGGAGGCCCCGACGGCGGCGCCCTCCGCCTTGAGGTGGGCGTAGAGCGACTCGGTCATGGTGACCACGGCCGCCTTGGTGACGGCGTACACGGACGCGGTGGGCAGCGGGGCGATGCCGCCGTCGCCGGAGGAGGTGTTGACGACGTGGCCGGGGCCGCCGGCGGCGATCATGCGGGGGACGAAGGCCTGGATGCCGTGGAAGACCCCCCACACGTTGACGGAGAAGGCCCACTTCCAGTCGTTGGGCTCGTGCTCCCACATCCGGCCCTCGGCGCCGGAGCCGACGCCCGCGTTGTTGCAGAGCACGTGCACGGCGCCGAAGGTCTCGTAGGCGGCGTCGGCCAGCGCGATCACGGAGTCGCGGTCGCTGACGTCGACCACCCTGGCGAGGACCTGTGCCCCGTCCGCGACGAGTTCGTCGGCGGCCTTGTGCAGGGCGGCCTCCTCGACGTCGGCGAGGACCACCTTCAGTCCCTCGGTGGCGAAGCGGCGGGCCATGGCGAGGCCGATGCCACTGGCCGCGCCGGTGACGACGGCCACCTGTCCCGGTTCGAGCCGCATCTCACAGGCTCCCTTCGGGCGGTCCGTCGAGGATCTGCATGGGGTCGTCGTAGCGCTGGTGGACGTACGGGAGCAGGGCCTGGGCGCTGACCCGTTCGACGACGCGGCCCTTCTGGTCGGTGGTCTTCTCGCCGATGGTGATCTCCACGATCCGGCGGACGGGAAGGTCGGCGACCGGGTCGAACATCGACTCGCGCAGCACGACGTCCCCGGTGACGTGCTCCAGTTTGCGGACCTTCTCGTTGCGCGTGCAGTGCACGAGCACCGGGTCCACGTCGAAGCCGGAACCGTCGACGGCGGGCAGGAACTTGAAGTAGAAGTCGATCTTCTGGGTGGGCTCGGGCAGCGGCAGCGCGCGGTCCACGGCCCCGCGCACCTCGACGAAGGCGATCCCGTGCCGGGCGAGTGCGGCCCGTACGACGAGGCCGTCGCGCTCCACGGTGACCTCGCCGAGCTTCTTCGGCTCGCCGAAGACCTCGCGGCCGCCGGTCAGGGCCCGCTCCAGGGTCATCGGCATGACCAGGGGGTACCAGCCCTCGACCCCGCCGTGCTGGGCGGCGACGGCCACCGAGCCGGCGCCGAGCGGGTAGCCGGGCAGGTCGACCTTGCTGATGTTGGCCCGCACCAAGGGTCGGTCGGCCGGTTTGAGCGGCGGCGGCAGGACCGCCGCGACCACGTCGGGGTCGCTCTCCCAGACGGCTACGACGCCGGTGGACCAGATGTCGGGGAGCTTCGAACTCTTCTCGCGCGACGCCGCGATCTCGGCCTCGGTCCGCGCTCCGTACCGTACGCGTGCCATGTCTCGCACCATCCCTCGGCTCGGGGGGAGTCGATTCTGTAACACAGTTACACCGCTGCCGATGAAGGGTAAAGCCCCCTGCACGCACCAGAATTGACGGTCCAACAGATTGGTGGTGGACGCCGTGGCCAGAACCACGCTCACCCGTGACGAGGTGCTGGACGCCGCCGCCTCCCTGGTCATGCAGCACGGTCCGGCCGCGCTCACCATGCGGGGGCTCGCCGCCGAACTGGGCACCGCCGTGACGTCCATCTACTGGCACGTCGGCAACCGCGAATCGCTGCTCGACGCCCTCGTCCAGCGGACCGTGGAGGAGATGGGCGCGATCCGGCCCACCGGCCGCACCCCCGCCGACCGGATCCTGGCGGTGGCCCGGATCCTGCGCCGCGAACTGCGGACCCGGCCGCACCTGATCGCGATGGTCCACGAGCGCGGGCTCACCGAGCGGATGTTCCTGCCCGCCCAGCAGGCACTCGTCCACGAGGTGCACGCCGCCGGGCTGCGCGGCGCCCGGGCGGCGGACGCGGTCCGCGCCGTGCAGTTCCAGGTGGTCGGGTACCTGCTCGTCGAACGCAACCGCGAACGCGCCCCCGCGCAGTCCCCGGCCGAGAGCGAGCTCTGGGACCCGGCCGCGGCCCCCCACGACCCGGCCCTCGCCCGCGCCCTGGCCCGCCCGGCGGACCCGGACCGACTGTTCCTGCTGTCCGTACGGGCCCTGGTGCACGCCCTGCTCGCACCGCACCCGGCGGCCGACGCGGCCCCGCCGCGATAAATCGCTTGGCGCGCTCCCGGGCCCGTGGTTGTATCTGCGGCGCGGGGGCGGCTCCGCGACGTGCTTCCTTCTCACCTTCCTACGACGACCCGTAGCGCGTCCCCTCTCCGTCCCCGCCCACCCTCTTCTTTCCGGTTCCGGAGGACTCCCCCTTTTGCCCGAACTGTCGACCGTCCTGTTGCGCCGTCTGCACACCGTCTACGTCGACCAGGCCGGGCCGCGCCCGGGCGACCCGTCGACGTCCGAGGGCCTGACGGCCCTGGAGGCCGAACTGCTCGACCGGGGCTACGCCCTGACGGTCCCGCTGCGTTCGGCGCTCGCCTGGCTCGGACCCACCGGACTCGCCGCCGCGGGCGCGCAGTTGATCCGGGACATCGACATCCTGCTGGGAGCGGACCGCACCCACATGCCGCTGTTCCGCTCGTTCCCGGCCTCGGTGCCCGACGACACCCACGCGTTGTGGATCGACCGCGTCCTGACCCTGCTCCTGCAGTGGCCGGACCAGCCGTGCGTGTTGTGCGGGACCGTCGGCGGCGTCCACCCCGTCGCCCCCTGCGCCCACCTGGTCTGTCGGACCTGCTGGGACGGCGCCGACTACACCGGCTGCCCGATCTGCCACCGCCGTCTCGACGCCGCCGATCCCTTCATCCGGCCGTCCCCGCACCCGGGGGAGGTCCCTTCCGGAGGCGGCCCGCTGCGGCTGCTGTCCTTCGGCACCGACCGCGCGGCCGACTCCGTCACCGCCCTCGGGAAGCTGCTCGCCCGCCGCACCCCGCTCTCCCCGCAGGACAAGGAGGAGACCCGGGTGCTCCTCGCCCACGTGCCGGCCGGGCTCGACTGGCTCCCGGACGACGTACCGGTGCGGGAGACCAAGGCCCTGGTGCTGGGCACCTTGCTGCGCGAACGCCGTACGCGGGAGACCGTACGGGCCCTGCTGCCCAAGCGGCTCACCACCGCCACCGACGTGCTGCGGCTGCTCGCCGTGTGGTCCGGCGGCGAGGCCGACCTCCTGGAACCCCCGCGCCTGCGCTCCCTGCCGCGCCCGCTGCGGCGCGACCTGCTGGCCGTCCTGGACGGCCTCGATCCCGCGCTCCTCGTCGAGGACGTCCTGCGCCACGCGGACCTGTGGAAGCGGGCCGCCGAGATCCTGCACCCGTTCGAGCAGTACGCCCGCCACCCGCGCGCCGCGCTCGCCTTCGCCGTGCTCCGGGGCACCGACACCACCGGCACCGCCCTCGGCGCCGCGCTGCTCGCCACCGCGGCCGCGTACCCGCACGCGGTACGGATCGACGGCCCGCGGGTCCGGGCGGCCACCTGGCTGGGGCGCGCCGAGGAGGCCCTGCGCGGCGGGGATCCGGACCGGGCCCTGGCCGTACTGGCCGAACGGCCCGGTGAGCTCGTCCGCCGCCTGGACCACCTGCTGCGGCTGTACGCGGCCGACACGCTGCCGCCACAGGTCGCCGAGGTATTGGCACGGCGGCTGCCGAAGGTCGGGCCCGGGCCGATGTTGTCCGCGCTCGGCCGGCTGCGAATCCGCCACCTCCCCGGAACGCGGCGGGTGTTCTTCCCCCGCGGACAGGTCGCGCACTCCTTCACCGTGTCGGACGACCGGGCCCTGCTGACCGAAGCGGTGACCCGTTCGGTGTGCGAGCTGTTCGAGGGCGAGGTGCTGCGCCGGCTGGCCGCGGCCGACCCGTACGACGTGGCGGTCCTCGACTCCCGCCTCGCCCACCTCCACGTCCCCTCCGCCGAGCGGGCGGCGGCCAAAGCCCTGGTCACCGTCCCCAAGGGCAGCTTCCAGGCACTGCCGGACGGCGAGGTGCTGCGCATGTTCCTGCACTGGATGGAGCCGGCGCGCAAGCGCGTGGACCTGGACCTGTCGGTGGTGCTGTTCGACGCCGACTGGAACTACGCGGGCCTGTGCGACTTCACGAACCTCGTGTACGGCGCCCGGGCCGTCGTCCACTCCGGCGACCTCGTCTCGGCGCCGGCGCCGCACGGGGCGAGCGAGTACGTGGACATCGACCTGGACGCCCTGGCCGACTCCGGTGTGCGCTTCGCCATGCCGGTCGTCTTCAGCTACAACAACATCCCCTTCGAGCTGTTGCCCGATGCCTTCGCCGGGTTCATGGCCCTGCCCGGCCGGGCCGGCCGCACCGCCCGCTACGATCCGCGGACCGTGCGCCAGCGCTACGACCTGGTCGGCAACTCCCGGATCCACGTGCCGCTCCTCGTCGACCTGGAGCGGCGCGGCTTCCTGTGGACCGACGTCCACCTGCCGGACGACGAGGGCTACCACAGCGTGTGGGCGCACCAGGAGGACCTGGCCCGG
Organism: Streptomyces sp. NPDC091682; assembly: GCF_044756625.1. Classification (NCBI taxonomy): domain Bacteria; kingdom Bacillati; phylum Actinomycetota; class Actinomycetes; order Kitasatosporales; family Streptomycetaceae; genus Streptomyces; species Streptomyces sp. NPDC091682. The sequence goes on from NZ_JBIVTH010000005.1 coordinate 25,850, forward strand.
ATCGGCCGCGACCTGTTCCAGTACTTCTCGACCGGCCGCACCACCCTGTGGGAGCTGGCCGGCTGGCACGCGGCCGCGCGCTGCCGCGAGGTGGCCGTGCTGCGCCGTACGCCCCGGCCGAGCGACCCCGACGAACTGTGGACCTACCGCCGGGACTCCGGCGAGGACGCCGCGGCCTTCGCCGCCCGGGTGGTCGGCCTGCGCGATCCGGACGACGTGCTGGCCTCCACGGAGGTCGACGCCCTCGCGGGCGCCACGGCTTCGGGCCGGTCGGTGTTCCTCGCGCTGGTGGACGGCGAGGTCGCGCCCGCCGGCGCGAGCGGCTGCGCATACCGGCTGCTGCCGGGGCCGGTTGACGGCTGCGGCCTCGAACAGCTAGCGGCGGGCGACCTGGTCGCCGCCCTGGGCTGACGGCCGGGAAGCGCCGCTGCGGCCACGGGTGTCAGTCGGGGCCGATATCCTCTGTGACCATGCTCGACGACCGTACGACCGCAGACACGATGTGGCCGACCGCGTACCCACAGGGGTACGCGGTCGTCGACGTGGAGACCACCGGGCTCGCGCGCGACGACCGGATAGTCTCCGCCGCCGTCTACCGGCTCGACGCCCGGGGCAACGTGGAGGACCACTGGTACACGCTGGTCAATCCGCGGCGGGACCCGGGACCGGTGTGGATCCACGGGCTGACGAGCGCGATGCTCGCCGACGCCCCGCTCTTCGAGGACATCGCCGAGGAGTTCTCCGACCGGCTCGCGGACCGGGTACTGGTCGCGCACAACGCCATCTTCGACTGGCAGATGATCGCCCGGGAGTACGCGCGGGCCGCGGTGACCGCACCGGTCCGTCAGCGGCTGTGCACCATCGCCCTGTCGAAGGAACTGGACCTGCCGCTGCCCAACCACAAGCTGGAGTCGCTCGCCGCGCACTTCGGCGTGGTCCAGCAGCGCGCCCACCACGCGCTCGACGACGCCCGGGTGCTCGCGGAGGCGTTCCGCCCCTCGCTGCACGCGGCCGCGCAGGGCGGCGTGCGGCTGCCGCTGCTGGAATGCCGGCCGCTGACGGAGTGGTCGGATTCCGCCGTCACCCCGAGGATCGGGTACCAGGCCTCGTACCGGGGCGGCAGCTGGCGGCCCTCGCGCAAGCGGCCGCCGTGTCCGCACCCCAATCCGGGGCGCTTCGAGGACGGCAAGCCGCTGAAGCAGGGCATGCGGATCGCCTTCTCCGGTGACACCTCGGTGGAGCGGGAGCTGCTGGAGGACCGTGCGGTCGAGGCGGGCCTGCACATCGCGACGAGCGTGTCGCGGCTCACCAGCCTGCTGGTGACCAACGACCCCGATTCGGCGACCTCCAAGACGGTCAAGGCGAAGGGCTTCGGCACGCCGGTCGTCGACGAGGCGGCCTTCACCCAGCTGCTGCGGGACGTGGCCCCGGCCGAGTCCTGAGCCGGAGGGCGGGCCGTTGCGCCGGGCGGGTGCAGGCGCGGCGACTCACCCCGCCGGATCTTGTTCCGCTCCTTCCCCGTGCGCAGCATTCGGCCCATGGCACGTTGTGAGGTCTGCGGAAACGATTACGGCATGTCCTTCGAGGTGCACGCGCAGGGCGCCGTGCACGTCTTCGACTGCTTCTCCTGCGCCATCCACCGCATGGCGCCCGTCTGTGAGCACTGCCGGGTATCGATCATCGGCCAGGGCGTCGAGGTCGCGGGCCAGTGGTTCTGCGGGGCGCACTGCGCGCGGGCGGAGGGGAAGGTGGGCATCGTCGACCGCGTCTGACTCCCCCGCGCCGCGGCCCCGTCCCGACGAGCGGTCGGGCGGTCCCCGCAGCCGTTCCCGGCACCGCGTCCCGGCACCCCGTCCCGACGTCCCGTTCCGTACGCCATGACCCCGGACGGCCACCCGGCCGCCGGGGTCCTCCGCGCTGCGGGTACCGTCGTGAGCGTGTACCGCTTTGTGCTGACCCGGCAGTGGGTGTTCCTCACCCTGATGGCCCTCGCCCTCATCCCCGCGATGATCGAGCTGGGGTTCTGGCAGTACCACCGCCATGAGCACCGGGTCGCGCAGAACCAGCTGATCGAGGCGAACCTGCGGGCGAAGCCGGCCCCCGTGACCGAGCTCACCTCTCCCGGACACCGGGTCCCCCGCGCGGACTTCTGGCGCGCGGTCACCGCGACCGGCACGTATGACTCCGCGCACGAGGTCGTCGTCCGGATGCGCACCGACCGCGACGACAAGGTCGGCTTCCACGTCCTGACCCCGCTGGTCCTCTCCGACGGCCGGGTGGTCCTGGTCAACCGGGGCTGGGTGCCGGGCGGCGACGACCCGCGCGCCTACCCGCCGGTGCCGGCCGCGCCCACGGGCGAGGTCACGGTCACCGGCCGGCTGAAGGCCGACGAGACCAGCGGCGGGAGCGGCATCAAGGACCGCAAGGGCCTGCCGGACCGCCAGGTGATGCTGATCAACAGCGCACAGCAGGCGGAGTACCTGGGCCGGACGGTCCTCGGCGGCTACCTGGAGCTCACCGATCCGGTCCCGGCGGAGGGCACCCCGGAGACCATCGCCGACCCCGACCACGACTCGATCGGCCCCCACATGGCGTACGCCATCCAGTGGTGGCTGTTCGCCGGCGCGGTTCCGGTGGGCTGGGTGGTCCTCGTACGGCGGGAGAAGCGCGAGCGCGAGGAAGAGGCCGCCCGGACCGAAGCCTCTCGGCGGGAGCCGGCGACGGCGTAGCGTGTCGGCATGGATCTTGGACTGAAAGACCGTGTCTACATCGTCACCGGGGCCACGCGCGGCCTCGGCCTCGCCTCGGCCCGCGAACTGGCCGCCGACGGTGCGAAGGTGCTCCTGACGGGCCGGGACGAGAAGCGGGCGGCCGACGCCGCCGCCGAGCTCGGCCCGAACGCGGCCGGTGTGGCGGCCGACAATTCCGACCCGGAAGCGGCCGCGCGGCTCGTCGCCACCGCGCGGGAGCGCTTCGGCCGCCTCGACGGCATCCTCATCAGCGTGGGCGGCCCGGCGCCGGGCTTCGCGGCGGACAACACCGACGCGCAGTGGGCGGCGGCCTTCGATGCGGTCTTCCTGGGCGCGGTCCGCCTCGCCCGGGCGGCCGCCGCCGAGCTGGGCGAGGGCGGGGTCATCGGCTTCGTCCTGTCGGGCTCGGTCCACGAGCCGATTCCCGGCCTGACCATCTCCAACGGCCTGCGTCCGGGCCTCGCCGGCTTCGCGAAGTCCCTCTCGCTGGAGCTCGGCCCGCGCGGGATCCGGGTGGTCGGCCTGCTTCCGGCCCGCATCGACACCGACCGCGTCCGCGAGCTCGACGCCCTGTCCGGCGATGCGGAGGCCGCGCGGGCGGGGCACGAGTCGCGCATCCCGCTGCGCCGGTACGGCGCCCCGGAGGAGTTCGGCCGCACGGCTGCCTTCCTGCTCTCCCCGGCGGCGTCGTACTTGACGGGGGTCATGCTCCCGGTCGACGGCGGCTCCCGGCACGGCTTCTGACCCGCCGGGAGCCCCGCACGATCGGCAGGACGTCCGCTACATCACGCGCTGGGCCCGGTGGGACGTGACCTTGAGGCGGGCTTCCGCGGGGAGTTCCGGGAGGCCCGCCGAGGTCCGGGCGTGGGTCAGGACCGGGCCGGCCACGGCGGCCAGGGCGTCGGCGGGGACCGCGTGGGGTTCCAGTTCCAGCGCGACCCGCAGCGCCGGCGACCCGCGCCGCCCGCGCAGGGCGACCCTGCAGCCGGCGACCCCCTCCAGGGCGCCGGCCTCCGCGGCCACCGCCTCCTCGAGCGCGCGCCCGCGCAGCATGGCGAAGGCCCCGTCCCCGGTGTCCACCACCATCGCCTGCAGTCGCGGGCGCCTGAGCTGGGACAGCAGCCACCACAGCGCCAGCAGGACGCCCACCGCGAGAGCGGCAATCACCGCCCACCACCACCAGCCTTCGGCGTGCGAGTACCGGTTCCTGGTCTGCTCGCTCAGCAGCGGCGCGTCGCGACCGTGCAGCGGCCACGAGCCCGTCAGCACCACGGTCCCGGCAGCCACCAGGACCGCTCCGGCCACCGCCAGCAGGATCCGGTTCACCGTTCCGAGCATGGCCTCACCTCCTGACCCGTACCCGCGGCTGCGGCGGGCGCGCGAGGCCCAGTTCCTGGATGCCGACGGCGAGCACCGCGTCGAGGTCGGCCCGTACGTCGTCCAGCTCGCGGAAGTGCGAGGTGGCCCGCACCCCGACGCGGGACCGGCGCACCTTGACCCGGACGGACCGGACTCCGGACACCTCCATGGCCCGGTCCCGCAGGATCTGGGCGGCGGCCTTGCGGCCCAGCCCGGCCCGGACGCCCGACTGCTCGTCCGGGGTCCGCATCGGCAGGATCCCGCGCAGCCCGGGGGCCAGTGCCAGCAGCAGGAGCAGCAGCCCGACCAGGACCAGGCCTGCTGCGATCAGCTGCACCGCCAGGTCCGCGGGGGTGTGCACGGCGAGCTGGTCGGCGAGGTCGCGGCGCCAGCTCATCCCGGGCCGGCCGGACCGTACGGCGGCCAGGTCGTACAGGAACAGGACCGCCACCGCGAGCACGACCAGGGCGGTGAGCGCGGCGGGCACCCGCCGGGCGGAGCGGAACCGGTGGGCCCGGCCGGAGCCGGAGCCGCGGGCCGTCACCGCAGCCGCCGGTCCCGCCCGGAGGCGGTCCGGGAGCGGCCGGAGTGCAGGTGCTCGATGTCGATGTCCACCTCGGGCACCGACATCGACGCGCACTCCTCGACCCGGAGGGCCACCTGACGGCGTACGGCCGCGCACTGGGCGGCCAGGTCGGAGGGGTAGTCCAGCTCCAGGCTGACCCGGACCCGGGCGATGTCGTGGTGCACGGTGACGGTGGCGTGCGGGGGTGTGCCGGGGGCCGTGGCGAGCGCCTCCCGGGCGGCCTGGGCGGCGATCTTCGCGACGACCCGGTCGGCGATGCGGGTGGCACCGCGCTCGGCGGCGGCCACCCGGGGCGGCGCGGGGCGCGGCGGGCTGCTCATCGGCGCCTCACCCGCGCCGGTCGTCACGGCGGCGGAACAGGTCACCCGGTTCCAGGTCCCCGTCGAGGAACCGCCCGGCAACGAAACCGATGGCGCCGAGGGCGGCCACCAGGATGAAGGCCCCGAAACCGCCGAAATAGCCGGCGAACGCCAGGGCCATGCCGGCGAAGAGTCCGGCGATCGCCATGCTCATGCGGGCTCCTCTCGGCTACTGGAGACGGGATTCCGGCTCCTCGTCGGGCTCATCGGGCAGCTTGACGTCGCTCACCGCGATGTTGACCTCGACGACCTCCAGGCCGGTCATCCGCTCGACCGCCGAGATGACGTTCTCCCGGACCGCGCGCGCCACGTCGCGGATCGAGACGCCGTAGTCCACGACGATCTCCAGGTCGAGGGCCGTCTGGGTCTCGCCGACCTCCGCCTTGACCCCGCGGCTGACCGAGGCCTTGCCGCCGCCGGGCACCCGGTCGCGGACGGCGCCGAAGGTACGGGAGAGGCCGCTGCCGCTGCCCATGGCGTGCACGCCGACGACCTCGCGGGCGGCCAGCCCGGCGATCTTCTCGACCACCCCGTCGGCGATGCTCGTGCGTCCCCGGTCGCCGGGCTCCTTGCCGAAGCCCCCTGATGCGGATTCGGTCATCGCGTGTCCCTTCCGTGCGTGGTGGACTCACTCCGCTCCACGTTAGGCGCCCGGGCGCGCGAGCGCCCCGGGACTACGCCGGTCGGCTGGCCGACCATCCCCGGGGCTCCGGCGTTGCAGCGGCCCTCAGTCGGAGAGACCGGCCAGGTCGCGCAGGCGGCGGGCCTGGGCCGCACGCTCGGCGGCGCGCTGCTCGTCGTAGGGGCGGGCCTGGGCGGAGCGCAGCAGCGTCTTCGTCTCGATCACGGCGTCCCGCGGCGGGGCCAGCAGGGCGGTGGTGAGGTCCTGGACGGCGGCGTCGAGCTCGTCCGCGGGGACGACGAGGTTGGCGAGGCCGACGCGCTCCGCCTCCTCCGCGTGCACGAAGCGACCCGTCGCGCAGATCTCCAGCGCGCGGGCGTAGCCGACCAGGGAGGTCAGGGGCTGGGTACCGGCCAGGTCGGGGACCAGGCCCAGGCTGGTCTCGCGCATGGCGAACTGCACGTCGTCCGCGACCACGCGCAGGTCGCACGCGAGCGCGAGCTGGAAGCCGGCGCCGATCGCGTGCCCCTGCACGGCGGCGACGGAGATGATGTCGTTACGCCTCCACCAGGTGAACGCCTCCTGGTACTCGGCGATCGTGGAGTCGAGCAGTTCGTCCGAACCGCGTGCCAGATCGAGGAAGGACGGCTCGCCCTCGAAACCTTCGGGGGTGAACGCCTGCCGGTCGAGCCCTGCGGAGAAGGACTTGCCCTCACCGCGCAGCACGACGATCCGGACGGTGCCCGGCAACAACCTCCCGGCCTCGGCCAAAGCCCGCCAGAGCGCGGGGGATTGGGCATTTCGCTTGGCCGGATTGGTCAGTGTCACCGTGGCGACCGTGTCGTCGACGGTAAGTCGTACGCCGTCCTTGTCGAGCAGAGCCATCTCTCGTGCCTCCGGTGTGCAGTCGGCCGCAAGCTCGGCCTAAGTGACTGCACAGTAACCACCCGGTCGACCGGACGCCGACCGGGGGTCACCGAAGGAACCGTCGGATCATGATGGACCTTGAAGCCGTTGGAACGTTGGAACCGATGGGACCGGGGTCAGGCCGTAGCGGCCTTCTTGCCACGCGTCGCGCCTCCGCGACCACGCAGCGACACCCCGGACTCACTGAGCATCCGATGGACGAATCCGTAGGACCGGCCGGTCTCTTCGGCCAGCGCCCGGATACTCGCACCGGAGTCGTACTTCTTCTTCAGGTCTGCCGCGAGCTTGTCGCGCGCGGCGCCGGTTACCCGGCTGCCCTTCTTCAGAGTCTCGGCCACCCGTGCCTCCTCATGGGAAGTGCGCTCTGGACTTCTCATGATCACCCCTCCCACGCTTCCTGGCCACCCATTCAGCAAGGTCGGTACGACGGCATTTCCCGACCGGTGGACGCCCGAGCAGAACGGAATCTCCTCTTCCGCTGCATGACTTCCGTCACACTCTGCTGCCCCCGCCGAGAATCGCCAGGTCAGGGACGCGGAACCGGAAAACGAACGGCCCCGGTCGCACTCCTTGAGGAGTGCGACCGGGGCCGTGGTGCGACGCGCAACGGTACGAGACCGTCTCACTCAGATGATGGATCACCCGTGAGCCGAATGATCCATAAGGAACTGGATCAGAACCGGAACCGTAACCGGAACCAGATCAGGCGAGGGCCACCAGGTCCCGGTAGTCCGGTCCCCACAGGTCCTCGACGCCGTCCGGGAGCAGGATGATCCGCTCCGGCTCCAGCGCCTCGACGGCGCCCTCGTCGTGGGTGACGAGGATGACCGCGCCCTTGTACGTGCGCAGCGCGCCCAGGATCTCCTCGCGGCTGGCCGGGTCGAGGTTGTTCGTGGGCTCGTCGAGGAGCAGCACGTTCGCCGAGGAGACGACCAGCGTGGCCAGGGCCAGCCGGGTCTTCTCGCCACCGGAGAGCACCCCGGCGGGCTTGTCCACGTCGTCCCCGGAGAAGAGGAAGGAGCCGAGGGTCTTGCGCACCGCGACCAGGTCCAGGTCGGGGGCGGAGGAGCGCATGTTCTCCAGGACCGTGCGCTCCGGGTCCAGGGTCTCGTGCTCCTGGGCGTAATAGCCGAGCTTGAGGCCGTGGCCGGGGACGACGGTGCCGGTGTCCGGCTTCTCGGTGCCCGAGAGCAGGCGCAGCAAGGTGGTCTTGCCGGCGCCGTTGAGGCCGAGGATGACGACGCGGGAGCCCTTGTCGATGGCCAGGTCGACGTCGGTGAAGATCTCCAGGGAGCCGTACGACTTCGAGAGGCCCTCGGCGGTCAGCGGGGTCTTGCCGCAGGGCGCCGGGTCCGGGAAGCGGAGCTTGGCGACCTTGTCGTTGACGCGGACGGCCTCCAGGCCGGCGAGCAGTCGGTCGGCCCGCTTGGCCATGTTCTGCGCGGCGACGGTCTTGGTGGCCTTGGCGCGCATCTTGTCGGCCTGCGAGTTCAGGGCCGCGGCCTTCTTCTCGGCGTTCTGGCGCTCGCGCTTGCGGCGCTTTTCGTCGGCCTCGCGCTGCTGCTGGTAGAGCTTCCAGCCCATGTTGTAGACGTCGATCTGGGAGCGGTTGGCGTCCAGGTAGAAGACCTTGTTGACGACGGTCTCGACGAGGTCGACGTCGTGGGAGATGACGATGAAGCCACCGCGGTAGGTCTTCAGGTAGTCACGCAGCCAGACGATCGAGTCGGCGTCGAGGTGGTTGGTGGGCTCGTCAAGGAGCAGGGTGTCGGCGTCCGAGAAGAGGATCCGGGCGAGCTCGACGCGGCGGCGCTGACCACCGGAGAGGGTGTGCAGGGGCTGACCGAGCACCCGGTCGGGCAGGCCCAGGGCGGCCGAGATGGTCGCGGCCTCCGCCTCGGCGGCGTACCCGCCCTTGGTCAGGAACTCCGTCTCCTGGCGCTCGTACTGCTTCATCGCCTTGTCGCGGGTGCCGCCGGTGCCGGTGGCGATGCGCTCCTCGTTGGCGCGCATCTTCTTGATCAGCACGTCGAGGCCGCGCGCGGACAGGATCCGGTCGCGGGCCAGCACGTCGAGGTCTCCGGTGCGCGGGTCCTGCGGGAGGTAGCCGACCTCGCCCGAGCGGGCGATCGAGCCGGCGGCGGGCTGGCCCTCGCCCGCGAGGCACTTGGTGAGGGTGGTCTTGCCGGCTCCGTTGCGGCCGACGAGGCCGATGCGGTCGCCCTTGGCGACGCGGAAGGAGGCGGACTCGATGAGGACGCGGGCGCCGGCGCGCAGCTCAAGGCCGGTGGCGGTGATCACGGAAATACTCCAGGGCGGTGTGGACGGCGGAAGGGGGGCAGGACGCGAAGCTTCGACGCCGCTAATCCGCGAGGAGATTTGCCATGAGAGACATTCTACCGGGGGTGTGCAACTGGTTTCCGGGCGCGGGCCGGGTCGTCGGGCCTGCGGGGGCCGCTCCCCGTGTCCCCCGTCCGGCCCAGTGGCCCCGCGGAGCGGCCGAGGCGCAGATCGGGATGATTGGGTTGATACTCGCCGCATGGGCGGAGACGCGACCGCACCTGTTCGACGCGTGGAGGGCGGTACGGGATGCAGTTCGACGACGACGCCAGACTCGACAGCTCCGAAGTCGAGGACAGGCGCGGCGGCGGCGGCCGCATCCCGGGCGGGAAGGCCACCGTCGGCGGCGGCATCGTCGGTCTCATCGCGCTGGTCATCGGGCTGATCTTCGGGGTGGGGCCGGAGCAGCTGGGGCTCTCCTCCGGGGAGCAGGAACAGGAGCCGGCGCCGGTCTCCTCGTCGCTCACCGAGGTGCAGCAGGCATGCAAGACGGGTCGGGACGCGAACACGCGCGAGGACTGCCGGCTGCTGGCGGTCACCCGGAGCACCCAGGCCTTCTGGAGGCAGGAGTTCGCGAGGCGCGGCGGCCAGTACAGCCCGGCGACGACCGTGTTCTTCGAGAACCGGGTGAACACCGCGTGCGGGACCGCCAGCTCGGCGGTGGGCCCCTTCTACTGTCCTGCTGACCGGAAGGTCTATCTGGACCTGGGCTTCTTCAACGAGCTGCGGACGAAGTTCGGCGCGACCGGCGGCCCCTTCGCCCAGGCCTACGTCGTCGCGCACGAGTACGGGCACCACGTCCAGAACCTGACCGGAACCCTCCAGCGGGCCCAGGACGGACGGCAGGGGCCGAACAGCAACGCGGTCAAGGTCGAGCTGCAGGCCGACTGCTACGCCGGGGTGTGGGCGCACAACGCGACGAACGTCGCGGACGCCTCCACCGGGCGGCCGCTGCTCAAGACCCTGACCGAGGCGGACATCAGGGACGGGCTGGACGCGGCGGCCGCGGTCGGCGACGACCGGATCCAGGAGAAGTTCCAGGGCCGGGTGTCCCCGGAGTCCTGGACCCACGGCTCGGCCGAGCAGCGGCAGCAGTGGTTCTACCAGGGCTACCGGACGGGCGACATGGCCCAGTGCAACACCTTCCGCTGACTGTCGGTGACGCCTGCCATGCTGGCGTGACGCGGGTCACCGTCACGAGAGGGAGTGATCGTCATGGCAGGCGTTCCGTCCATCTGTCCCACCCTGGTCTACCGCGACGCGAAGGCGGCCATCAGGCTGTTGACCGAGGCCTTCGGCTTCAGCCAGGTCGCCGTCTACGAGGGTGAGGACGGCTCCGTGACGCACGCCGAGCTGGCGTACGGCAACGGCATGGTGATGCTGGGCAGTTCGGGCAGGGGCGGGGTCTTCGACAAGGCCATGGAGGGCGCCGGCCCCTCAGGGGTCTACGTCGTGGTCGACGACGTGGACGCCCACCACCGGCGGGCGGTGGAGCACGGCGCGGAGATCGTGATGGAGCCCACCGACCAGGACTACGGCTCCCGCGACTACATGGCCCGCGACGCCGAGGGCAACGTCTGGAGCTTCGGGACGTACGCGCCGCAGGTCTGACCCCGCCGGCACGCCCGTCCCCGCCCTCGTTCTCCTACGGAGTCACTCGCTACGGGGTCACTCGCTACGGAGTCACTCGCCGCCGGTGTGGACCTGGAAGGCGGCCCGGCGGACCGCCTTGGCCAGCGTCGGGTCGGGGTGGGCCGCGGCGAGCGCGACCAGCACCTGCACCGTGCGCGGATGGCCGACCGCACGGACCTCGTCCAGCAGCCGGGGGACGGTGGTCCGGACGGCGGAGTCGAGGTGGCGCGCCAGCAGCTCGGCCTCGCCGTGGTCGGCGATGGCGGCGGCGGTGTCCACCCAGAGCCAGGTCGACTCCTCGGCGGTGAGGACGTCCTGCGCCTCGTCGGGGTCGATCCCGTCGTGCTCGGCGAGCCAGAGCAGGGCGTAGGGGCGCAGGGCGGGCTCGCGCACGGTGGCGCGCACCTCGGGTTCGGCGGGGGCGCCGACCACGCGCAGCGCCTCGAAGGCGAGGCCGCGCAACAGGGCGTCCTCGCCCCGGGCGGCCTGCAGCAGCTCGGCCACGGCGTGGCCGACGGGCCGGGCGGCGAGCCAGGCCCGGTACTCGGCGCGGGCCGGGCCGGGGGTGAGCCGCGCGCAGCCGTGCAGCATGGCGGCGGCGGACTGCTCGATGTTCCCGGCGGGGCTCTGCGCCGCGACGCAGATCTGCTCCAGCTTGACCCAGACGGCCCAGCTGCCGAGCGGGGTGAGCGCGGCCCGGGCGGGGCCGAGGGTGACGGCGTCCACGGCGGCGAGGCCGCCGAGCGCCCAGCGCAGCAGCCGGGCGAGCGGGACGGGCCGGGCCTCGGCGGAGCCGGCGGACGTCAGCGCCACCGCGGGCTCGACCTCGTACGGGATCTCGCACCGCTCGTCGCGCAGTTCGGTGACGCGCTGCCCGAGCAGGTCGAGCAGGTCCGGGACGGTCACCGGGCCGGCGGACAGCTGCAGCAGGGAGAGGAGTTGGGGCATCGCCTCGACGACCTCGGCGACGGCCGAGGGGGCGATGTCGGCGGGTGCGGGATGGACCAGCGACCAGGCGTCGAAGAGGGCGACCCAGCCGCGCAGTACGGCGGTGTCGTCGCGGTCCCAGGCGCGCAGCCGCCAGCCGGGCCGGGCGTGGCCGCCGTGCACCTCGACCAGTCCGGCGAGCCGTGCGCGGTCCCAGCCGACCTGGATCTGGCCGTGCGTCAGCCCCAGTTCCGCAGCGGCGCGTTCGACGTCGGCGGCGGGCAGGGCGCCCGTGGGAGCGGGCCGGCCGCCGTCTCCGGCCCCGAGGTTGCGCTCGGCCCAGCGGGTCAGGCGCACGGCGTCGGCGAGCGAGGCCCGGGCCCGGTTCGCGAGGTCGGCCGTGGCGGGCGTACCCGCCGGGGGCCTGGGCGCGGGCCGGGTGCGTCGGTCGGTCACCGCCTTGCGGGCCGCGGCGACGGAACGCGGCGAGACGAGTCGGAGTCTGGAGTCGCGAGCCAACTGCTCATCAGGCTTTCGGGACGTCACGGAAGCAGTCTCGCCCGTCACTGGCCGAAAGCCCAAACGGAACCCTTGGTTGCCGCCGTTCACCGCAGTGCAGACCGGGACAAGCCGCCCGCGGGGCCCTGTCCGTCACAGGGCCTTCACATGACCGCCCCTCACCCGGCCCTTCGTACGGCACTTCGCGCGGCCGATCGTGCACGGGCCCTTCACATGAGGGGGGTGAGGAAGCGGCGCAGGGCCTCCTCGTAGCCGGCCGGGTCGGCGTTCCACATCGCGCCGTGCCCGGCCGCGCTCACGGTGTGCAGCGCGACGAGGTCCGGGCGGGCCGCGGCGAGCCTGCGCGAGGGCCCCCAGGGGGCGAGCGCGTCGTCCGGGCCGTGGAAGATCAGTACGGGGACGCGCAGCGCGCCGGGGTCGGCGCCCGCGGGCCGGCGGTCGGCACGCAGGCCCGTGAGGCCTTCGGCGGCCCGGACGGCCAGCGGCAGCACCACGCCGGGGACGCCGCGCGCCGCGGCGAGCCCGCGCAGGGTGGTGTGCCAGTCGAGTACCGGGGAGTCCAGGACCAGCCCGGAGATCCGGTGGGCGAGCGGCGAGCGCTCGAAGGCGTGCAGGGCCATGGTGGCGCCGGTGGACCAGCCGTACAGGACCACGCGGCGGGCTCCGTAGCGCAGGGCGTAGCGGATGGCGGCATCCAGGTCGCGCCATTCCGATTCGCCGAGGTGGCCGAGACCGTCCGGGGAGGAGGGGGCGCCCAGGTCGCCCCGGTAGCCGAGGTCCAGGACGGGGAGCTGGTGGCGGTTGAGGAAGGGCATGACCACCATCGGGTGCTCCCGGCTGCTGCCGAGCCCGTGCACGGCGATCACCCAGGTGTCCCGGGCGGCGGGCACGAACCAGGCGGGCAGGGCGCCGAGCTCCCCGGGGACGTCCACGTCGGCGTGGTCGAGCCCGAGGGCGGTGCGCGGGTTGCCGACGTACACCTGGGGGGTGAGGGAGACCCGGGTGCCGGGGTCGAGGGTGCCGTGGGTGACGGAGACGAGCTGCCGCACGACGGCGTCGGGGCCGGGGTCGGCGTCCGGGACCACGGGCCCGACGACGGCGTGCACGCCGGGTGCGACCAGGCCGTACGTGCCGGGGCGCAGGGAGGCGAGCGAGCGGGTCAGTGTGATCCGACCGTCAGCGGTGGAGTGGACGCTGAGCTTCGGCCCGCCGGGGAGCGGGCGCCCCGGTTCGGGCCGCAGGGTCGCGTCGGCGGCGTGCCGGGCGACGGCGACGGCGGCCGCGCCCGCACCGAGGAGGGTCGTCGTGACGGCCGCAGCCGTCGCTGTCGCGGTACGCACTGCTCCAGTGTCGGGTCGGGGCCTCGGGCGGGCCACCGGAGCGGATCCTTCCGCGACGGGTACAGGGACGCGCGCGGAGGGGGTGATCTAGGTCTCATTCGAGGCCCGGGGAGCGGGGTCGCGCGCACGGCGAACCCTCTGCGGAGGGGTTCATTCACCCGGCTTTGACGTGCATTAATGGTGCTATCACTGTAAGAATCAGGACGAATGGCCCGATCGCACCCCGGGCCAGTACACCGCTCCGCCCAAGTCAGTTCATCTTCTGTTCACTCAGGTTGCCTACGGTCGCCGAGCCACTGACGTCAAACAGAAGCCTGGGTAAATGGAGCACATAACGCTTCTCCTCGGGATCGTGATCATTACCGCTCTCGTGTTCGACTTCACGAACGGTTTCCACGACACAGCCAACGCGATGGCTACCACCATCTCGACCGGCGCCCTCAAGCCCAAGACGGCGGTGGCCATGTCCGCCGTGCTCAACCTCGTCGGCGCGTTCATGTCCGTGGAGGTCGCCAAGACGATCTCCAAGGGGCTCGTCAACGAGGAGGGCATCCAGCCAGAGGTGATCTTCGCCGCCCTGGTCGGAGCGATCCTCTGGAACCTCGTCACCTGGCTGGTCGGTCTTCCCTCCAGCTCCTCGCACGCCCTGATGGGTGGCCTCATCGGTGCCGCGGTCGCCTCCGCCGGCATCGGCGCGGTCAACGGCAGCGTCGTCATCACCAAGGTCCTCATCCCCGCGATCGCCGCCCCGCTGGTGGCCGGCATCGCCGCGTACCTGGCCGCCAAGGTCACGTACAAGCTGGGGAACAAGGTCGGCGAGAAGACCTCCGCCAAGGGATACCGCGCCGGCCAGATCGCCTCGGCCGGTCTCGTCTCCCTCGCGCACGGCACCAACGACGCGCAGAAGACGATGGGCATCATCACCCTGGCCCTCATCGCCGGCGGCGCGATCGCGCCCGACGCGAACCCGCCGGTCTGGGTCATCGTCTCCGCCGGTATGGCCATCGCGATGGGCACCTACCTGGGCGGCTGGCGCATCATCCGCACCATGGGCAGCGGCCTGACCGACCTGCACCCGCAGCAGGGCTTCGCCGCCCAGACCTCGGCCGCGTCCGTCATCCTCGCCTCCTCGAACCTGGGCTTCTCGCTCTCCACCACCCACTCGTGCTCCGGTGCGGTCATGGGTGCGGGCCTGGGCCGCAAGGGCGGTGTGGTCCGCTGGTCCACCGCGACCCGCATGTTCGTCGCCTGGGGCCTGACCCTGCCGGCCGCCGCGCTGGTCTCGGCCGGTGCCGAGCTGGTCATGCGCATCGGTGACGTCGGCATCGCCGCGGTCACGGTCTTCCTGGTCGGCTCCTGCCTGGCCATCTGGCTCATCTCGCGCCGCCAGGTCGTCGACCACAACAACGTCAACGAGGTGGAGCAGGCCCGCGCCGAGGAGCCGGGTGTCGTCACCACGGCGATCGCCGCGGTCACCGTCCCGCCGACCGTCGCCGCCGCCGGCACCACCACCGCCGCGGCAACGACCGCCGAGGTCACGGACGAAGCCCTCAAGGCCACCATCCCGGCCGCGACGCAGACCCCGGCGGCTCCGGCCGCCGCGGTCTGACCGAGACAGAGACACAGACCCGGACATTCAGAAAGCGGCAGTATGAAGATCGACTGGGAAGCGCTCGGCTCCGTCTTCGGGGTCAGCCTCTTCGCCACCGTCGCCCTCGTGACCCTCTTCACCCTGGGCCTGGTGGGCCTGTCCAAGCACGAGACCGCCACCGAGCAGGGCGGCACCGCCACCCTCGCCCGCAGCGGCGCGTACGCCTGCTTCGCCGTCATCGCGGCGGCCGTGGGCTACGGGATCTACCTGATCGTCGCCTGATCCGCCGCCCCGCGGCCGACCGGGCGTGAAGGCTCCCTCCGGGTTTGTCCCGGAGGGAGCTTTTCGCATCCCGTGCCCCTGCCGCGCCGCAGGTCAACGGCGAGTTGACGGGCCTTCGACGTGCGTGGTGGACTGCCGGAGCCAATACGGCGGCATGGAGAGGAAGTCCGGTGCGAATCCGGCGCGGTCCCGCCACTGTCACCGGAACCGCACGCCGTGCGTGCGTCCCGGGAGCCAGGAACTCTCGCCGCCGGACACGTCGAACCAGGGCGCGGACCCTGAGTGAGGACATACCTGCCACCATGCGTGCCGATCGCGTCTTTGCGTACGGCGCCACGGCGGGCCTGATCGGCGACCGGATCCTCGGGGATCCGCGCCGAGGGCACCCCGTGGCCGCCTTCGGACGGGCCGCCACCGCCGTCGAACGCTCCCTGTGGCGCGACGACCGCGCCCGGGGCCTCCTGCACACCCTGGTGTGCGCCGGGGGCGCGGCCGCCGTCGGAGTGCTGGGCGCCCGAGCCGTGCGCTCCCGGCCCGCGGCCGCCCGTATCGCCCTGACCGCCGCCGCCACCTGGGCCGTCGTGGGCGGCACCTCCCTGGGCCGGGAGGCCCGCGCCATCGGCGGCGCGCTCGCCGCCGGGGACGCCGAGGTGGCCCGGGAGCGGCTGCCCCACCTGTGCGGACGCGACCCGCAGGCCCTGGACGGGCAGCAGATGGCCCGCGCCGTCGTGGAGTCCGTCGCCGAGAACACCTCCGACGCGGTGGTCGGCGCCCTCGTGTGGGGCGCCGTCGCCGGAGTCCCCGGACTGCTGGCCTTCCGCGCCGTGAACACCCTGGACGCGATGGTCGGCCACAAGTCCCCCCGCTACCTGCGCTACGGCTGGGCCTCCGCCCGGCTCGACGACCTGGCCGGCTGGCCGGGAGCCCGGCTGACGGCGGTCGCCGCCGTACTGGCCGGCCCCGACCGGCGGGGCGCCGTACGGGCCTGGCGCGCGGACGCCGCCGCGCACCCGAGCCCGAACGCTGGACCCGTCGAGGCCTCCTTCGCCGGGGCGCTGGGCGTCAGACTGGGCGGCACCCTCGCGTACGGCGGCCGGGTCGAGCACCGGGCCGTACTGAACGGCGGGGCGGGGCGGCCGGTGGAGGTCGCGGACATCGAGCGTGCGGTACGGCTGTCGCGGCAGGTGACCTGGCTGGCCCTCGGCGCCTGCGTGGCCGCCCGGCTGCTCGTGACACGAGTACGAGGGGGACGCGCATGAGCGGCGCGAAGCGCGGCGGCGGTCTGCTGGTCGCGGGCACCACGTCGGACGCGGGCAAGAGCGTGGTCACGGCGGGCATCTGCCGCTGGCTGGCCAGACAGGGCGTGAAGGTCGCGCCCTTCAAGGCGCAGAACATGTCGCTGAACTCCTTCGTGACGCTGGAGGGCGCCGAGATCGGGCGCGCCCAGGCGATGCAGGCCCAGGCGGCCCGCGTGGAGCCGACGGCACTGATGAACCCGGTGCTGCTCAAGCCGGGCAGCGACCGCAGCAGTCAAGTGGTGCTGCTGGGCAAGCCGGTGGGCGAGATGAGCGCCCGCGGCTACCACGGCGGGCGCCAGGAGCAGCTGCTCGGCATCGTCACGGACTGCCTGGAGCAGTTGCGGGGCACGTATGACGCCGTGATCTGCGAGGGGGCGGGAAGCCCGGCCGAGATCAACCTGCGCCGGACCGACATCGTGAACATGGGGATCGCGCGGGCCGCGCGGTTCCCGGTGGTCGTGGTCGGGGACATCGACCGCGGCGGCGTCTTCGCGTCCTTCTTCGGGACGACGGCGCTGCTCTCCCCCGAGGACCAGTCCTTGATCGCCGGCTACGTGGTCAACAAGTTCCGCGGCGACGTGTCGCTGCTGGAGCCCGGCATGGAGATGCTCCGCGGCCTGACGGGCCGGGCCACGTACGGGGTGCTGCCGTTCCAGCACGGCCTGGGCATCGACGAGGAGGACGGCCTGCGGGTCTCCCTGCGCGGAGCGGTGCGCGAGTCCGTGGTCGCGCCCCCGGTGGGCGAGGACGTGCTGCGGGTCGCCGTGTGCGCGGTGCCGCTGATGTCGAACTTCACGGACGTCGACGCGCTCGCGGCGGAGCCGGGGGTCGTCGTGCGGTTCGTGGACCGGGCCGAGGAACTGGCCGACGCGGACCTGGTCGTCGTACCCGGCACCCGGGGCACGGTGAAGGCCCTCCAGTGGCTGCGCGAGCGCGGGCTCGCGGACGCGCTGCTGCGGCGGGCCGCCGAGGGGCGGCCGGTGCTGGGCATCTGCGGCGGGTTCCAGGCGCTGGGCGAGCGGATCTCGGACGAGGTCGAATCGAAGGCGGGCGAGGTCGACGGCCTCGGCCTGCTCCCCGTACGGGTCCGCTTCGAGCGGGAGAAGACCCTGGCCCGCCCCGTGGGCTCGGCGCTGGGCGAGGAGGTCGCGGGCTACGAGATCCACCACGGCGTGGCCGAGGTGCTGGGCGGCGAGGCCTTCCTGGACGGCTGCCGGGTCGGGTCGGTGTGGGGCACCCACTGGCACGGCTCGCTGGAGTCGGACGGCTTCCGCCGGGCGTTCCTGCGGGAGGTGGCCGCGGCCGCCGGCCGCCGTTTCGTCCCGGCGCCGGACACCTCGTTCGCCGCGCTGCGGGAGGAGCAGCTGGACCTGCTGGGCGACCTGATCGAGCAGCACGCGGACACCGTTGCGCTGCTTCGGCTGATCGAGGGCGGCGCCCCGGCAGGACTCCCCTTCCTCCCGCCGGGCGCGCCGTGACGGGCGCCCGGGCCCTGCGGGGCTCTCCCCCGCCCCGTCCCTTCCCGGAACGGGGCTCCGCCCAGACCCGCGCATTCCCACCGCACCGGGCGCACGGCACCAGCCGAATCAAGCCCCGCCGGCGATTGAGGCGCGGGGTCCGGGGCGGAGCCCCGGCAGCGGCGCCGCACCCGGCAACGGTCCTCACCTTCCAAGGAGTGAGCAACACATGAGCATCCCCTTCCCCTTCACGGCGGTGGTGGGCCAGGGCGACCTGCGCCTGGCCCTGCTCCTCAACGCCGTGAGCCCGGCGGTCGGCGGGGTGCTCGTGCGCGGCGAGAAGGGGACCGCCAAGTCCACCGCCGTGCGCGCGCTGTCGGCGCTGCTGCCGCAGGTCGACGTCGTTCCCGGCTGCCGGTTCTCCTGCGCGCCGGCCGCGCCCGACCCGTCGTGCCCGGACGGCCCGCACGAGTCCGGGCCCGGCGCCCTGCGGCCCGCGCGCATGGTGGAGCTGCCCGTCGGCGCCTCCGAAGACCGGCTGGTCGGTGCTCTGGACATCGAACGCGCCCTCGCCGAGGGGGTGAAGGCCTTCGAGCCCGGCCTGCTGGCCGACGCGCATCGCGGGATCCTCTACGTCGACGAAGTGAACCTCCTCCACGACCACTTGGTGGACGTGCTGCTGGACGCCGCCGCGATGGGCGCCTCGTACGTGGAGCGCGAGGGCGTCTCCGTCCGGCACGCCGCCCGCTTCCTGCTCGTCGGCACGATGAACCCGGAGGAGGGCGAGCTGCGGCCGCAGCTCCTCGACCGGTTCGGACTCACCGTCGAGGTGGCCGCCTCCCGCGAGCCCGCCCAGCGCGTCGAGGTGGTCCGGCGCCGGCTCGCCTACGAGGACGACCCGGCGGGCTTCGCGAACCGCTGGGCCGGGGAGGAGCACGAGGTCCGCGCCCGGGTGGTGGCCGCGCGGGCGCTGCTCCCGAAGGTCTCGCTCGGCGACACCGCGCTCCTGCAGATCGCGGCGACCTGCGCCGGGTTCGAGGTCGACGGGATGCGTGCCGACATCGTGATGGCCCGGACCGCGACCGCGCTGGCCGCCTGGGCCGGGCGGACCGACGTGCGCAAGGAGGACGTCCGGCAGGCCGCCCTGCTGGCGCTCCCCCACCGGCGCCGCCGCAACCCGTTCGACGCGCCGGGACTGGACGAGGACCTGCTCGACCGGATCCTGGACGGGTTCCCCGACGAGGAGCCGGAGCCCGAGCCGGAGCCCGAGGGCCCCGACGACGACGGGCCCGGGGACGGCGGACCCGACGGCGGCCCGGGCGGCACGCCCCCGCAGGACGGCGGACCCCAGGACCCGGGTCCCTCGGTCGAGGCCCCCGAGACCCCCGAAAGCGGCGAGGCGCCGGCGGAAGCCCCGGAGGCCCCGCAGCCCGCCGCCCAGGAGGGCACCGGGCCCGAGCAGGCCGCGGTAGGTGCCGCCGAGCCGTTCCGGACCAAGATGCTCAGCGTGCCCGGCCTCGGCGAGGGCGCGTCGGGCCGCCGTTCCCGCGCCCGTACCTCCCACGGCCGTACCACCGGCGCCCAGCGCCCGCGCGGACACCTGACGAAACTGCACCTGACCGCCACCATCCAGGCCGCCGCCCCGCACCAGAAGGCGCGCGGGCGCGACGGGCGCGGCCTCGTGATCCGCAAGGACGATCTGCGCCAGGCCGCGCGGGAGGGGCGCGAGGGCAACCTCGTCCTCTTCGTCGTCGACGCCTCCGGCTCCATGGCCGCCCGGCAGCGCATGAGCGCGGTCAAGGGCGCCGTGTTGTCCCTGCTCCTGGACGCCTACCAGCGCCGGGACAAGGTCGGTCTGATCACCTTCCGGGGGTCCACGGCCGACCTGGCCCTGCCGCCGACCTCCTCGGTGGACGCGGCTGCGGCCCGGCTGGAGCAGCTGCCGACGGGCGGCCGCACCCCGCTGGCGGCCGGGCTGCTGAAGGCCCACGAGGTGCTGCGGATCGAGCGGCTGCGGGATCCCTCGCGCCGGCCGCTGCTCGTGGTCGTCACCGACGGGCGGGCCACCTCGGCCGGGAACGCCGGGGGCCGTACGGACAGCAGCCCGCGGGAGCTCGCGGGGCACAGCGCGCGGCTGCTGCAGGCCGGGGGCGTCGCCTCGGTGGTCGTGGACTGCGAGTCCGGGCCGGTCCGGCTGGGACTGGCCGGCGTACTGGCCCGCGACCTCGGCGGGCCCGCCGTCACGCTCGACGGGCTGCGGGCCGACTCGCTGGCCGGGCTCGTGAAGAACGTACGTACCGCGGTGACGTCCACCGCTTCACCCCACAGCAGCAACAGGAGGGCCGCGTAATGCCTCAGGGACAGCCGTCCGTCGTTCCGGACGACGGGCTCACGACGCGCCAGCGCCGCAACCGTCCGCTGGTCTTCGTCCACACCGGCCCCGGCAAGGGCAAGTCCACGGCGGCCTTCGGGCTGGCGCTGCGCGCCTGGAACCAGGGCTGGCCGATCGGGGTGTTCCAGTTCGTCAAGTCGGCGAAGTGGAAGGTCGGCGAGGAGAACGCGCTGAAGGTGCTCGGCGCCTCCGGCGAGGGCGGCTCCGTCGTCTGGCACAAGATGGGCGAGGGCTGGTCCTGGGTCCAGCGGGACGCGCAGCTCGACAACGAGCAGGCGGCCAAGGAGGGCTGGGAGCAGGTCAAGCGCGATCTGGCCGCCGAGACGCACAAGCTGTACGTGCTCGACGAGTTCGCCTACCCGATGCACTGGGGCTGGATCGACGTCGACGAGGTCATCGAGGTGCTGCGGGGCCGTCCCGGCACGCAGCACGTGGTGATCACGGGCCGCAACGCGCCGGAGAAGCTGGTGGAGTTCGCGGACCTCGTCACCGAGATGACCAAGGTCAAGCACCCGATGGACACGGGACAGAAGGGCCAGAAGGGCATCGAGTGGTGACTTCGTACCCGTTCAACGTGCCCCGGCTGGTCATAGCCGCTCCCTCCTCGGGCAGCGGCAAGACCACCGTGGCCACGGGCCTGATGGCGGCCTTTTCGGAGCGCGGCCTCGCCGTGTCCCCGCACAAGGCCGGGCCCGACTACATCGACCCCGGCTACCACGCGCTGGCCACCGGCCGGCCGGGGCGCAACCTCGACGCCTTCATGTGCGGGCCGGAGCTGGTCGCTCCGCTGTTCGCACACGGGGCGGTCGGGTGTGACCTGGCCGTCGTCGAAGGCGTCATGGGGCTCTACGACGGCGCCGCGGGGCGGGGCGAACTGGCGTCCACGGCGCAGGTCGCGAAGTTGCTGCGGGCGCCGGTGGTGCTGGTGGTCGACGCCTCCTCGCAGTCGCGTTCGGTGGCGGCGCTGGTGCACGGCTTCGCGTCCTTCGACCCGCAGGTGCGGCTGGGGGGCGTGATCTTGAACAAGGTCGGCTCCGACCGGCACGAGGTGATGCTGCGGGAGGCCCTGGAGGAGGCAGGGATGCCGGTCCTCGGTGTCCTGCGGCGGGCTCCGCAGGTGGCCACTCCCTCGCGCCACCTGGGTCTGGTCCCGGTGGCCGAGCGGCACACCGACGCGCTGGCCTCGGTGGCGGCGCTGGCCGCGCAGGTCCGCGCGGGCTGCGACCTGGACGCCCTGATGGCCCTGGCCCGCACGGCCCCACCGCTGCACTGCGAGCCGTGGTCGCCCCGTCAAGCCCCGCCGGCGATCGAGGCGCGGGAGTCCGGGGGCTGCGCCGCCGGCAACGGCGCCGCCCCCGCGGACCTCGACGGAGCCCCGGGCAGCGGCGCCGCACCGGTCGTCGCCGTCGCCGGCGGCGCCGCTTTCACCTTCTCCTACGCCGAGCACACGGAGCTGCTCACCGCCGCCGGAGCGGAGGTCGTCACCTTCGACCCGCTCCGGGACGAGGCGCTCCCGCCCGGCACCACCGGCCTGGTGATCGGCGGCGGATTCCCGGAGGTGTACGCGCCCGAGCTGTCCGCCAACGAACCGCTGCGGGCGGCCGTCGCCGCCTTCGCCGCGGCCGGCGGCCCGATCGCCGCCGAGTGCGCCGGGCTGCTGTACCTCGGCCGGTCGCTGGACGGGAAGCCCATGTGCGGGGTGCTCGACGCCGATGCGCGGATGTCGGAGCGCCTCACCCTCGGCTACCGCGAGGCGGTGGCGGTGTCCGACAGCGCGCTCGCGCGGGCCGGGACCCGGCTGCGCGGGCACGAGTTCCACCGGACGGTGATCGAGCCGGGCGCCGGAACGGCCCCGGCCTGGGGGTTCACCCACCCGGAGCGCCGGGTCGAGGGCTTCGTGCAGCAGGGTGTGCACGCCAGCTACCTGCACACGCACTGGGCGGCGGAGCCGTCCGTCGCGCGCCGTTTCACGGAAGCCGCGGCAGCACGGTCGTGACCTCCGTCCCCGGCCGGCGCTCAGTCCGCGATGCCCACCACCAGCCAGATCCCGGCCACCCCGCCCACCGTGCACATCAGCGTGGACAGGGCGGGGTGCTTGTGGTGCGCTTCGGGCAGGATCTCGGCGGACGCGAGGTACAGCAGGACTCCTCCGAAGAAGCCGAGGTACGCGCCGAGGGGTTCCTCCGGAAGGGTGAACAGCAAGGTGGACGCCGCGCCCACGACCGGGGCGACGGCGTCCGCGAAGAGCATCATCAGGGCCTTGCGGCGGTCGTTCCCGTAGAGGCTGGTGAGCGTGTACGTGTTGAACCCGTCGGCGAAGTCGTGGGTGATGACGGCCAGCGCCACGGCCACGCCCATCCCCCCGCCGACCTGGAAGGCCGCACCCAGGGCCACCCCGTCGGCGAGGCTGTGGCCGACCATGGCCGCGGCCGCGGTGAGCCCGACCTGGGGGACGCGGGCGCCGTCCTCGGCGCCGTGCGCGGCCTGGCGAACCGCCAGCAGCCGTTCCACGACGTGCGCGATCAGGAATCCGGCCACGAAGAGCAGCAGGGCGAGCGGGACGCCGAACACCTCCTCGCCCGCCGCGTGGAGGGCCTCCGGGAGCAGGTCGAGGCCCACGACGCCGAGCATCAGCCCGCCGGCCAGGCCCAGCACGAGGTGGCGGCGGTCGGTGACGCGCTGCGCCGCCCATCCGCCCGCCAGGGTCATCAGGAACGCGCCCAACGCCACGATCACGGCCATGCGCCCCTGAATACAGACTCCTCGCCCCGAGCGCACGTCCGCGCGCGAGTGGCGGGTGGCGGAGTGTTGACGGCCGACCGGCCGGGCATGTGCCGGTGACGGGCCGGTGATGGGCCGGTGACGGTGACTACGGAGGGATGGCCCCCGGTGGGCGAGTACGCGACGCAGGTGGTGGTCGGTGTCGGCGGACGCGCGGGGGTTTCCGTCGCGGAGGTCTGCGCCCTGGTCGAGGAGACGCTGCGCGGGGCCGGGCTGACCGTGGGGGCGGTGACGGCGCTGGCCACGGTGGAGTCCAAGGCGGGCGAGGCCGGGATCACGGGCGCGGCGGAACGATTCGGCGTGCCCTTGGTGAGCTACCCCGCCGACCAGCTGGCCGCCATCGCCGTGCCGCACCCCTCGGAGGCGGCGCGCACCGCCACCGGAACCCCCTCGGTGGCGGAGGCCGCGGCCCTCGCGGGCGGCGGGGAACTCCTCGTGCCCAAGCGGCGGTCGGTTTCGGCGACCTGCGCCGTGGCCACGGCCGCCGCGCACGACCTGCGCCACCACGGGGACGCCGAGGTGATCGACGCGGGCTCCGCGCTGGTGGACCTGGCGGTCAACGTACGTGCGGACACCCCGCCGGACTGGCTCAAGCAGCGGATCGCCGCCTCGCTCGGGGACCTCGCCGCATATCCCGACGGGCGGCGCGCCCGCGCGGCGGTGGCGGCCCGGCACGAGCTGCCGGTCGAACGGGTGCTGTTGACGGCCGGGGCCGCGGAGGCCTTCGTACTGATCGCCCGGGCCCTGGGAGCCGAACGGCCGGTCGTGGTGCATCCGCAGTTCACCGAGCCGGAAGCGGCCCTGCGGGACGCGGGGCACCAGGTCGAGCGCGTGGTGCTGCGGGCGTCGGACGGCTTCCGGCTGGACCCGGCGGCCGTGCCGGAGGACGCGGACCTGGTGGTGATCGGCAATCCGACCAACCCGACGTCCGTGCTGCACCCCGCGGGAAGCCTCTCCGCGCTGGCCCGGCCGGGCCGGATCCTGGTCGTGGACGAGGCGTTCATGGACGCGGTCCCGGGCGAGCGGGAGGCCCTGGCCGGACGGATGGACCTGCCCGGGCTGGTGGTGCTGCGGAGCCTGACCAAGACGTGGGGGCTGGCGGGGCTGCGGATCGGCTACGTGCTGGCCGAGCCCGAGGTGATCGCGAAGCTGGCGGCCGCGCAGCCGTTGTGGCCGGTGTCGACCCCGGCGCTGGTGGCGGCCGAGGCCTGTGTGGCTCCGGCGGCGCTCGCCGAGGCGGAGGAGGCGGCCCGGCGGATCGCGGTGGACCGGGCGCACCTGCTGGCCGGGCTCGCGGAGTTCGACGAGGTGACGGCCGTCGGGGTGGCGGAGGGGCCGTTCGTCCTGATCCGGGTGGCCGGCGGGGCCGAGGTCCGCACCCGGCTGCGCGCCCTCGGCTTCGCCGTCCGCCGCGGGGACACCTTCCCGGGGCTGGACCACTCCTGGCTCCGACTGGCGGTGCGCGACCGGGCGACGACGGGCCGGCTGCTCCAAGCACTGGACCACGCCCTCGCACTGGCCGCGCGCTGAGCTTGAGCCGAGCGCGGACCGAGCGCGGACCGAGCGCGGACCGAGCGCCAGCTGAGCGCGCGCTGAGCGCGAACCGGCCGTTCCGACCTCCACGACACCCGTCCGACCTGCGGTCCTTACGGAGCGCCGACGGTGCAGTCACCCGTACGGCTCCGTACGCTGGCCTCGGGGGCGGGGCCGAGTGAGGATCCCCGCATCAGTGCATGACACCGGGGGTAGGGAATGAATTCATCCGCGAAGATGGGCACGGCTCTGGCCGTGCTGGCGGTCGTGGGCGGCGGGATCTACGCCGTACCGCAGCTGTTGAACAACGGCGGGGGGCCCGCCACCGGGCAGCGGTTCCAGGGCGAGCCGGGCCGGGACAAGACGGACGCGCCCGCCGGCGCCGCCGCCGGCAAGCCGTTCACGCTGGTGGCGACCGGCGACATCATCCCGTACCCGTCGATCGTCCAACGGTCGGCGCAGGACGCGGGCAAGGCCGGAGAGTACGACTTCCGGAAGATACTCGCCGGGGTCAAACCCCTGGTCTCCGCCGCCGACCTGGCGATATGCCACCACGAGATACCGTACGGCCGCCCGGGCGGCCCCTACACCGGCTATCCCACCTTCAAGGCCCCGCACCAGTTGGCGGACGCCCTGGGGGACGCCGGGTACGACAGCTGTTCCACCGCCTCGAACCACACCCTGGACGACGGCTACGAGGGCCTCGCCCGCACTCTGGACCACCTCGACCGGGTCGGCATCCCGCACGTCGGCTCGGCCCGCAGCGCGGAGGAGGCCAAGGCCCCGGCGCTGCTCGCGGCGGGCGGGGCGAAGGTCGCCCAGCTCTCCTACACGTACGGCACGAACGGCATCCCGCTTCCCCCGGGCAAGCCGTGGGCCGTCAATCTGATCGACGAGGACCGGATCATCGCCGACGCCCGGGCCGCTCGGGCGGGGGGCGCGAACGTGGTGGTGCTCAGCGTCCACTGGGGCACCGAGTGGCAGACAGCGCCCGATGACCAGCAGAAGGCACTGGCGCAGGCGCTGACCGCCGCCCGCTCGGCCGACGGACTCCCCGACATCGATCTGATCATCGGCACGCACAACCACGTGCCGCAGCCCTACGAGAAGATCAACGGCACCTGGGTGGTCTTCGGGATGGGCGACCAGGTCGCCAGCTTCGTACCGGCCGACAAACTGCGCGGCAACCAGTCCTCGATCCCCCGCTTCACCTTCTCCCCGGCAGCGGGCCATCCGGGCCGCTGGGAGGTGGTGAAGGCCGAATACCTCACGCAGTACTCGGACATGGGGCCGCCGTTCCGCGTCGTCTGCGCCTCCTGCGCGGCCTCGGACACCTCGCTCCCGGCCGCGAAGCGGAGCGAGTACGAGCGGATCGACCGGCAGGTCACCGAGGCCGTGATGTCACGTGGCGCGGGTGGACAGGGCCTGGAGCACGCCGCCCGCTGAGCACGCCACGCGCCGAACGTGTCGCGCGCCGAGCGCATCGCGCGCCGAGCCGGCCGTCGAGCCCGCGGCCACCGGGGCCCGCAGGCCACCGGTACCCGCAGGCCCGTGCGTCGCCGGGCACGCCGCCCGTCCTCGCCCGTCACCCGTTGAGCGCTCCCCTCCGTGCGCTCCTCGGGGCGGGCGCGCCGGGCGGCGGCCCGGGGCTCCCGGCCGCCCTACGAGGCCCTGCCCCGCCGGGTGATCAGGAGCGCGCCCCCACCGATGGCGAGCAGGGTCAGGGCCCCGCCGGCGACGTAGGGAGTCAGTGAACCGCCGCCGGTCTCGGCGAGGTTGGCACCGGTGGTGCCGGAATTGCCGGCGGTGCCGCCGGACACGGCGGAACCGGAGCCCGTCCCCGTCGCCGCCTGGGGCTTGATGTCCGGGTTCGCGGGCGGGTTCGACGCCGGCGCCGCGCCCGTCGGGGACTCGCAGTGCGCCTCGGCGAGCACGATCTCACCGTCGACCTTCGCCACGTTCAAGTTCAGCGGGTTGATCGCCACCTTCAGGCGGAGCGCGGCCGCGGCGGCCGTGGTGGAGGTGGTCTCCGTACCGGACAGCTCCAGGTCGATCTGACCCACTCCGGGGACCTCGATCTTGGTGGGGCCGCCCGCCGACAGCGTGACCTTCTTGCCGAGCGCGGTCACCTTCCCGAGGGCGTTCGCACTGGCCACCGGCTTCTTGCCCGCCTCGCAGACGGCCTTGGAAGTGACCTTCTCCACCTCGATGAGGGAGAGCAACGGCAGTCCGGGCACGTGGACGGAGGCCTTGGCGAGGTTCGCCTCCGCCTCGGCCCGGGTCTTGTCGGCGGTGGCCTTGGAGGTGGCCACGTCAGCGCGCAGCACGCTGACCGGATTGTTCCCCTCGGCCCCGTCCACGGTGACGGTCAACGCGGTCTTCTCGGCCGTCGCCGGGGCGCTGACCTCGTTCAGGGTCGTCTTCAGCGGGACGTGCACGGTCGTGTTGAGCAGGCCCACGTCCAGTGCGGCGCGCAGGACGACGGCGCCGGCCTTGCCCTCTCCCCCGGCCGCGCCGCCTCCCGTGGCGAAGGCGGGCGGAGCGGCGAGCAGGGCCATCGCTCCCGTGGCGAGGAGGACGGCCGCGGGCCTGCGGAAGGTATGGCTGTTCACAGTGGTGGAACCCCCCGGGGAGTTGGGTGCCGTCGCGCCGCCGATGGGGGACATCGCGGGCGCCGACGGACTCGACTCCGGAATCTTTACGCACTGTGGGTGAACGAGGGTCAACCTGATGCGAGTTCACCCCAAAGGGTGGTTTCCGGGAGCATATTCGAATCGTCGCGCCCCATGAAGAACGCGAGTTCCCTCCTTTCACGGAGGCTCGCCCCGTGCGGTCTCTTTCAACGACCGATGGGTCCCCGATGTCACGCGGCGTCAACCGGGCGCCAACGCGGGGCTCAGGCCCGGACCCTGCCGTTCACGACGACCCGCAGCGGCTGCGCGAGCACGCGTACGTCGGCCCGCGGGTCGGCGGCGTACACCACGAGGTCGGCGGGCGCCCCCTCGGTCAGCCCCGGCCTGCCGAGCCACTCGCGGGCCGCCCAGGTCGTCGCGGAGAGGGCGTCGATCGGCGGGATACCGGCTTTGACCAGTTCCGCGACCTCCGCCGCGACCAGGCCGTGCGGCAGGGAGCCTCCCGCGTCGGTGCCGACGAAGACGTCGATGCCCGCGTCGTAGGCGGAGCGGACGGTGTCGTAGCGCCGTTCGTGGAGCCGCAGCATGTGCGCCGACCAGCGGGGGAACTTCGCATCGCCGCCCGCCGCCAGCTTCGGGAAGGTCGCGATGTTCACGAGCGTCGGGACGATCGCGACCCCGCGGTCCGCGAACAGCGGGATGGTGTCCTCGGTGAGGCCGGTGGCGTGTTCGATGCAGTCGATGCCCGCCTCGACCAGGTCGCGCAGCGAGTCCTCGGCGAAGCAGTGCGCGGTGACGCGGGCGCCGAGCCGATGCGCCTCGGCAATGGCCGCCTCGACCTCGGCGCGCGGCCAGCAGGCCGTGAGGTCCCCGGCCTCGCGTTCGATCCAGTCTCCTACGAGCTTGACCCAGCCGTCACCGCGCAGCGCCTCGCGGCCGACGTAATCGACGAGGTCGGCGGGTTCGATCTCGTGGGCGTAGTTGCGGATGTAGCGGCGGGTGCGCGCGATGTGCCGCCCGGCCCGGATGATCTTCGGCAGGTCCTCGCGGTCGTCGATCCAGCGGGTGTCGGAGGGCGAACCGGCGTCCCGGATGAGGAGGGTGCCGGCGTCGCGGTCGGTGAGGGCCTGGCGCTCGGCGGTCTCGGCGTCGACCGGGCCGTGGGCGTCCAGGCCCACGTGGCAGTGCGCGTCGACCAGTCCGGGTAGGGCCCAGCCGGTCACCGTGGTGATCTCGCGGGCGCCGGGCGGGCGCTCGTAGGAGATCCGCCCGCCGACCACCCACAGCTCGTCGCGCACCTCGTCGGGCCCGATCAGCACCCGCCCCTTGACGTGCAGCACATCGCGCCCGTCGCGCACATCGCCTGCCTGGTTCACACCGCTCACATCGCTCATGGCGGCACTGTACGCACGGGCCCCGCCGCTTCAGGAGGCGGAGAGGGCGTCCAGCAGCCGGTCCACGTCCGCCTCCGTGTTGTAGAGGTGGAACGAGGCCCGCAGGAGGCCCGCGCGCGCCGATGTGACGATGCCGGCCGCCTCCAGGACGGGCTGCCGGTCGGCGAGGCCCGGTACGGAGACGATGGCGGAGTCCCCGGGGACGGGTTCGTGGCCCAGGCGCGCGAGCCCGGCCCGGTAGCGGGCGGCCAGGGCGGTGTCGTGGGCGTGGACGGCCTCGATGCCGATCCGCTCCAGCAGGGCCAGCGCCGGCTCGGACGCGTGGTAGGCGAGGAAGGCCGGGGACTCGTCGAACCGCCGCGCTCCGTGGGCGAGTTCCGCCATCGGCCCGTAGGTGGCGCCCCCTTCGGCCACCGCCGGAACCCATCCGGCGTGCAGCGGGGTCAGCGTGTGCTGGGCCTGCGGCGACACCGTCAGGTACGAGGCTCCGCGCACGCCGAGCAGCCATTTGAAGCCGCCGGCGACCGTGTACTCGTACGGCGAGGCGTCGAAGGGGAGCCAGCCGACCGCCTGGGTCGCGTCCACGAGCATCCGGGCCCCGTGCGCGGTCGCCGCGGCGCGCACCGCCGCCAGGTCGGCCTTGCGGCCGTCCGCGGACTGCACGACGCTCAGCGAGACCAGAGCGGTACCGGGGCCCACGGCCTCGGCGACGGCTTCGAGCGGGGCGAAGCGCACCTTGAGGTCGCCGCGCGCCACGAAGGGGTTGATCACTGAGGAGAACTCGCCCTCGGGACACAGCACTTCGGCGCCCGGCGGGAGCGAGGCGGCGACGAGGCCGACGTGGGTGGAGACGGCCGAGCCGGTGGACACCCGGTCGGTGTCCACCCCGACCAGGCGGGCGAAGGCCGCCCGGGCCCCGTTCACGCGGTCGAAGTCGCCGAAGCCGGTGGGGAGCCCTGCCCCCGCCGCCTCGGCCAGCTCCCGTACGGCTGCGACGGCGGAACGCGGGACGACCCCGCAATTGGCGGTGTTGAGGTAGGTGGTGGAGTGGGCGAACTCGGCACGGGTCGCTTCGGCGAGCAGAAGATCCATGCCTTCAACTGTGCGCCAGACCACGCCCACAGTCCATCGCCGAGACCCCTGAGACCTCAAGACCCCTGAGGCCCCCGAGACCCCTGAGGCCCCCGGCTCTCCCCGAGCGGTCCTTATGCCTGGGGGACCGCGCACGCGCCGTCGGGCTCGCAGGCCTCGGCGGCGGGGGCCGGTTCCAGGGCCTCGCGCCCGGCCCACGCCTGCTCCAGGGCCCGGGTGAACACCTCTGCCAGCTGTCCGCCGGAGATCCCGTAGCGGCGGTCGAGGACGAAGAACGGCACGGCGTTCGCTCCCAGCTCGGCGGCTTCGCGCTCGTCGGCCCGGACCGCCTCGGCGTAGGCGGAGTCGTCGGCGAGGACGGCGCGGGCCTCGGCCCCGTCGAGTCCGGCCTCGACGGCGAGCTCGATCAGAACTTCGGGGTCGAAGACGGAGCGCTCCTCGCCGAAGTTGGCCCGGTAGGCGAGGTCGAGCAGCTGCTCCTGCCGGCCGCGGGCGGCGGCCAGGTGGAGCAGCCGGTGGATGTCGAAGGTGTTGCCGTGGTCGCGACCCTCGGTCCGGTAGGTGAGCCCCTCCGCGCGGGCGCTGGCGGCGACGTGCTCCTCCATGCCGCGCGCCTCGTCGCGGGTGCGGCCGTACTTCTTGGCGAGCATCTCCACGACGGGAGTGGTGACGCCCTTCGCCCCGCCCGGGTCGAGTTCGAAGGACCGGAAGACGACCTCCACCTCGTCGCGGTGCGCGAACTCGGCGAGGCCCTTGGCGAAACGGGCCTTTCCGATGTAGCACCAGGGACAAGCGATGTCGCTCCAGATTTCGACGCGCATGATCCTTCTTCTCTCCGGGTTCAGGGGGAAACGGTTTGTGGTTCAACCATTCGCCGCCCCGTCTCATTCCCCGGACGGGGCAGATGCCCGGCCCACCTGGAGCCAGAGGGTGCGGTGGGTGCCCGAGCGCGGGGCCGAGGGATCCGCGAGCCACCCCTGGGTGGCGTAGAAGGCCTGGGCGCGGAGGTTGTGTTCGTAGACCTCCAGGCGGACCCGGCGGATTCCGGCCCGCCGCCAGGCGTCCAGGCAGGCGGCGTGCAGGGCGGCCCCGGTGCCGCCGCGCCAGTGGACGGGGTCGACGTGGAGCTGGGTGAGGGTGGTCTCGCCGTCCTGCGTGCGGAACGCGGCGACCCCGGTGAGCTCGCCGTCCTGCTCGGCGCAGAGCACCTCGCCCTCGGCCGCGTCCCGGGCGATGGCCCGCGACCAGCCCTCGCGGGTCCGCTGGAGCTCGGCGTCGCCCAGGTAGGCCTGCTCGGGGATGTGGCCCTGGTAGTAGGTGGCGCGGGCCCGGGTGTGCAGGGCGGCGATCGCAGGGAGGTCGTCGGGGTGCGCGGCTCTGATCATGGGAGGGGGAACGCGCCGGGAACCCCGACGGTTCCCGGCGCTCCGTCCGCGCGGCCTCCGCGGCTACTTCTTCAGCCACGCCTCCATCATCTTCTGGGCGATGGGCGCGGCCAGCTTCCCGCCGCCGATCTCGGAACGGTCGGTGTCGGAGTTCTCGATCACCACGGCCACCGCGATCTGCTTGCCGTTCGACTTGCCGTACGAGGTGAACCAGGCCAGCGGAGCGAGGCTGTTGTTGACACCGCGCTGGGCGGTACCGGTCTTGCCGCCCACCTCGGCGCCGGACACCTGGGCCGGCTTGCCGCCGCCTTCGGTGGCGACCGTGCGCATGGCGTCGCGGATCATCGAGGCGGTCTTCTCCCCCATGACCCGCTGGGACTTCGCGTCCTTGAAGCTCTCCAGCACGTTGCCGCCCGCGTCGGTGACCTCGGATACGACGTGCGGGGCGACGAGCTTGCCGCCGTTCTCGATCGCGGCGGTCACCATCGCCATCTGGAGCGGGGTGGCCTGCACGTCGAACTGGCCGATACCCGTCTGCGCGACCTGGTCGATCGACATCTTCTTCGACGGGTACTTGCTGGGCGGGTTGGTGCGCACCGGCGTGTCGATCTGCACGTTGAATCCGAGCTTCTCGGCCGTCGCCCGCATCTTGTCCTGGCCCAGCTTGGAAGCGAGCTCGGCGAAGACGTTGTTGCAGGACAGCCTCAGGGCGGTGCGCACCGAGACGTTGTTGCAGGCCGCGGAGCCCGCCTCGCTGGGCAGCGGGGTACGGGTGCCGGGAATCGTGTACGGGTCGGCGATGCCGGTCTGCCGGTCGATGTCGGTGACGAGGCCGTTCTCGATCGCCGCGGCGAGGGTGACCAGCTTGAAGGTGGAGCCGGGTGCCTGGGGCTTGCGCAGCGCCACGTTCTCCATGGCCTTGCCCTTGTCCGCGGAGAGCTCCGTCCAGGCCTTCTCGTCGTTGGCGCCGGCGATGGTGCCCGGGTCGAAGGAGGGATTGTTCACCACGGCGAGGATCTCGCCGGTTCCGGGGTCCAGGGCCACGGCCGCGCCCTGCTTGCCCTGGAGCGCGTCATAGGTGGCCTTCTGGACGTCCTTGTCGATGGTGGTCAGGACGTTGCCGGGGGAAGCCCGCTTATTGGTGAGCATGTCCATGACCGTCTTCAGTCGGCTGTCGGAGCCGTTGAGGACGTTCCTGTAGATGCCCTCCAGCATGGTGCTGCCGTAGGCCTGGGAGCTGTAGCCCGTGATGGGGGCGTAGAGGGGACCGTCGACGTACGTCCGCTTGTAGCCGAAGTCCTTGCCGCCCGTCTTCACCGAGCCGGTGATCGCCTCCCCACCCACGATGATGTTCCCCAGCGGGTTCTCGTACTGCCCGATGAGATTCCGGCGGTTGTGCTTGTCGTCTGCGAGGGCCTGGCCTTGGTATGCCTGCACCCAGGTGACGCGGACCAGCAGGGCCAGCACCAGGAGCAGACAGAAGACCGACGCACGCCTGATCGTCTTGTTCATCCCCCAGAAGGACGTCCCGGCGGTCCCAGCCGTTCCGCTCTGCCCCGATTGTGGCGGGGTTCTCAGTGTTTCTTCATGATGAAACCTCCCTCGTAGGCCGCGATGACCGCCTGGGTGCGGTCGCGGGAGCCGGTCTTGGTGAGGACCGACCCGACATGGGTCTTGATGGTCTGCGGTCCGACGCCGAGGCGCTCGCTCATCTCGTGGTTGGACAGTCCGGTGGCCATCAGGCGCAGGACGTCGGCCTCGCGCTCGGTGAGTCGGGCCACCCAGGGCGCGCCGGCGGTCGGGACGCCGGCCGCGTGGGCGGCGGCCAGGGAGCGTACGGCGGCCGGGAAGAGCAGCGAGTCACCGCGGGCGACGAGTCGGACCGCGCCGATCAGCTCGTCCGGGTCGGCCCGTTTGAGGAGGAAGCCGGCGGCTCCGGCGCGCAGCGCGTCGTAGACGTAGGCGTCGTTCTCGAAGGTGGTGACGACCACGATCCGGGGCGGCTCGGCCATGGTGGCGAGGATCTGTTCGGTGGCCCGGATGCCGTCGATCTCGGGCATCCGCACGTCCATGAGCACCACGTCGGGGGCCAGTGAGCGGACCAGCGGAACCGCCTCGGCCCCGGTGGCCGCCTCACCGACGACCTCCAGGTCGGCTTCGGCCTCCAGGATCACCCGCAGCGCGGTGCGGACCATCCGCTCGTCGTCGCAGAGCACGATGCGCAGCGACGGCCGAGGCGCGGGAGCGGACACGGGGGCAGGGGCAGGCACGGGGGCAGGGGCAGGCACGGGCACGGGCACGGGCACGGGCACGGTCATCGGGCTTCCCCGGCGAACGGGAGGACGGCCCGCAGGCGCCACCGGTCCCCGTGCGGGCCTGCCTCGACGCTGCCGCCGAGCAGAGCGGCCCGTTCCGCGGCGCCGCGCAGTCCGCGGCCCCCGGTGGTGCGGGCCTCCCGGTCCTCGGCGGGTGCCGCCGGTGGATTGGTCATGGTGATCTCCAGTTCACGGTGTGCGGGGTCCGGGCCGGCCTGGATACGGATCCTCAGATCCACCGGGCCCGCGCCGTGCCGCAGGGCGTTGGTGAGTCCCTCCTGGACGATCCGGTACGCCTCGCGGGAGGCGATCGCCGGGAGGGCGGTCCAGTCCCCGGCGGGTCCGGGGTCCTGGTGCGCGGTGACAGTGGTGCCGGCGACCCGGGTGCGGGCCAGTAGTCCGTCCAGGTCGGCGGCGAGGGTGGGCGCGGGTGCGGCGTCCGCCCGGTCCGGGTTCCCGTCCCGCAGCAGGCCCAGTACGGCGTCGAGCTCGCCCACCGTCCGCCGCGTGGTGTCCTCGATCGCGGCCAGCGCCTCCCGTACGAAGTCGGGGTCGCGCTCCAGCATCCGCCGGGCGGCGGCGGCCTGGAGGGTGACGGCGCTCAGGGCGTGACCGACCGCGTCGTGCAGCTCCCGGGCCAGCCGGTTGCGCAGGACCAGATCGGCGGCCCGCTCCTCGGCCGCGGCCAACCGGTCCGCCGCCGTGGGCCCCAGCAGTACGGGCGCCACCCTGGCCAGCAGCTCCCCGGCCCCGACCGCACACAGGGTGAGCCCGGCCAGCAGGCCGATCCCGAGCAGGGGGGCCATGTACGTCTCGACGCCCGTGTTGAACCACCCGAAGCCCAGCCGGACTTCGCGCAGGCCGCTCACGAACGGCAGCACGATCAGCACCAGCGCCATGGGCGGCACCGCCAGGGTCATCCCGCTGACCAGCGCTCCGACCCCCAGGTGCAGGGTCCACCAGGCCGATGCCCGACCCCGCGCGGCCCAGGACCGCGCCGGCCCTTCGGCGAGCCGCTCCCCCGGCACCCCGCACATGGCCCGGACGGCGGTCACCGACAGCGGCCGGACCAGCCCGTAGATCCCGGTGGCGGCGGCCATGGGCAGGGCCGCCGCGTAGGCGGCGAGGGACAGGGGCAGAGAGGAGAGGGCGTTGGTTCCGCCGGCCGCCGAGCCGACTCCCACCGAGGCCAAGAGGAAGTACGGCATCAGCAGGGCGCCGCCGAGGATCTGGTGGACCCACCGCAGCCGGGCCCGCGCCCCCAGCAGCCGGCCCGGGCCGACGCGCATCAGCTCTCGCGTCGGGATATGAGGAACCGGGTGAGAACGGCGGTGGCGAGCATTCCCGTGACCATCTGGCCAGCGTAGATCAACTGCACGGCGGTGGACGGTCCTTCACCGTGGCCCAGCTGCGGCCCCAGCGAAGCGTTCAGCATCCAGGCCCCCCACGCCAGGGTCGCGGCGGCACCGACCCAGGTGAGCCCGAGCGGCCACCGTGCCCGGAGCGCCCCGCCA
Organism: Streptomyces sp. NPDC091682; assembly: GCF_044756625.1. Classification (NCBI taxonomy): domain Bacteria; kingdom Bacillati; phylum Actinomycetota; class Actinomycetes; order Kitasatosporales; family Streptomycetaceae; genus Streptomyces; species Streptomyces sp. NPDC091682. The sequence goes on from NZ_JBIVTH010000005.1 coordinate 60,878, forward strand.
CGGGCCAGGAGCAGTGCTCCCGCTCCCGCGGCGAGCGCGCAGATCGCGTGGGCCACGGACCCGACGGCGCTCTCCGCCGAATACGACTCGGCCCGCTCTGCGCTCAACCCGGCGGTGCCACCGAAGGCCCAGTAGAGGAACAACGCGGTCAGCACCAGGGCGCCCGAGGCCGCGGCTGCCGCCACCACCCCCGTGGGCGACGGCAGCCGCTCTCCCACCACGCCCTGCCACCGCCGGCCCCAGCGCCGACGCGCATAGGGGACGAACAGCGCGGCCAGGGCGAGTCCTTGGACGGTGAATCCCGTGTACACGACGACGAAGACCCAGGAGTCCAGGAAGGGCTCCCGCGCGGCCACCACCTCCGGGCCGTCCCCGAAGCCCAGTGCCCGTACGAGCAGTTGGCCCGGAAATCCGAGGAGTATCGGGGTCAGCAGGCCCGTGGCGGTGAACACCGGAACGGTCAGCATCCAGGCGGGCGTTCTCAGCCCCCAGGGTCTGGTGAGCACCAGGACGAGCAGGATCACGCACGCGTCCATGGCCAGCGTGACGGCATTGGCCACCGTGAGGAACGGGCCGGCCTCCAGCAGCACGCTGCCGTCCGGTATCCCGATCCGGCTGCCGGACAGCCAGGCGGCCTTGAGCACCAGATACGGCGCCGTGGCCACCAGGGCCACCGCCGCGAGGACGTGCCTCCAGGCCCCGGGCACGGGGCCGGGGGCGGGGGCGGGGGTGGGGGTGGGGGCGGCCCCGGGGGAGGGTGTCGGGGCGGAGGACTGCGGTGCGTTCTTCGCTTGAGCGTCTCGTGTGGTCATGCCCCAACGGTCCCGTGCGCGGCGGCCCGCCACCTCCCCCTCAATGGGGAACCGCCTCCCCCACGTGGGGGAGGAAACAGCCGTCCCCGCGGCACCGCACGCACTCCCGCGCGCACTCCCGCACGCGCCGTACCACGCACCACGCACCACGCACCACGCACCGTCACATCCGGCGCGTGACCACCGACAGTCGGTCCCGCGCCTCGAACAGCGCCGCCTTGATGACCTGCTCGTGCTCCCCCGTCAACCGGGCCACCGGCACCGAGCAGCTCACCGCGTCCCGCGCCGGCGTCCGGTACGGCACGGCCACCCCGAAGCAGCGCAGCCCGAGCGTGTTCTCCTCCCGGTCCAGCGCGTACCCCTGCTCCCGCACCAGCGCCAACTCCTCGATGAGCTGCTCCCGGTCGGTGATGGTGTGCTCGGTGACCGCCTCCAGCCGCCGCGGCAGCAGCGCCCGTACCTCCGCGTCCGAGTGCGTGGCGAGCAGCGCCTTGCCGAGTGCCGTCGAGTGCACGGGCAGCCGCCGCCCGACCCGGGTGAAGGGCCGCAGGTAGTGCTGGGACTGCCGGGTGGCGAGGTAGACCACGCTCGTCCCGTCCAGCCTGGCCAGGTGAATGGTCTCCGTCGTGTCGTCGGAGAGCCGGTCCAGGGTGGGCCGGGCCGCGGCGACCACCTCGTCGCCGTCGATGTACGAACTGCCGACCAGCAGGGCCCGTACGCCGATGCCGTACCGGGTGCCCGTCGCGTCCGTCTCCACCCACCCCAGGTTCACCAGCGTACGCAGCAGCATGTAGAGGCTGGACTTCGGCAGGGAGAGGTCGTTCTGGATGTCGGCCAGGCTGTGCAGCCCCGGCCGCGCCGCGAAGTGCTCCAGCAGCAGGACGGTCCGCACCGCCGATTTGACCGGCGCCGCCTGGGCGGGGATCCCCGACTCGGTCGTCGTCATACGCCTGCTTCCCCTCTGATCGCCTCTTGTCACGCCGAGGACGCGGAAATAGAGTCCACAGCAGATGTGATCATTCATCCACCGGAACCGCGTTCAGAATACTGAACGATCCAGGAGGCAGTGGGCCATGACAACGACACCAGTCTGGAGTGTGGACCCCCGCACCGGGAAGCAGCGCGAACAGGTTGCGGTGGAGGCCACACCCGGCGAGGTGGACGAAGCCGTACGGGCCGCCCACGCCGCCCGCGGCCCGCTCGCCGACCCCACCGTGCGCGCCGCCTTCCTGCGCGCCGCCGCCGCGCTGCTGGACGAGGCCGCCGCCCACGTGATCGAGGCCGCCGACGCCGAGACCGCGCTCGGTCCGGGCCGGCTCACCGGTGAACTGGCCCGCACCACCGGCCAACTGCGCGCCTTCGCCGACGCCGTGGACGCCGGGGCCTACCTCGACATCCGGATCGACCGCGCCGACCCCTCCCTCAGCCCGCCGCGCCCCGAACTGCGCCGCTACAAGGTCCCGCTGGGCGTGGTCGCGGTCTACGCCGCCTCCAACTTCCCGCTCGCCTTCTCCGTCCCCGGCGGGGACACCGCGAGCGCGCTGGCCGCCGGCTGCCCGGTGGTCGTCAAGGCTCACCCCGACCACCCCGCCACCTCCGAGCTGTGCGCCTCGCTGCTGCGCCGGGCCGCGGCCCTGACCGGGCTCCCGGCCGAGGTGGTGAGCGTGGTCCACGGGTTCGACGCCGGTCTGGAACTGATCCGCCACCCGCTGGTGGCGGCCGCCGGATTCACCGGTTCCATCCGGGGCGGGCGGGCCCTGTTCGACGCGGCGGCCGCCCGGCCCGTACCCATCCCCTTCCACGGTGAACTGGGCTCCCTCAACCCGGTCGTGGTCACGCCGGCCGCGGCCGCCGAACGCGCCGAGGAGATCGGCGCCGGGCTCGCGGGCTCGGTCACCCTCGGCGTCGGCCAGTTCTGCGTGAAGCCCGGCCTGGTGCTGGTCCCCGAGGGCGCGGACGGCGACCGGGTCACCGGCGAGCTCACCAAGGCGCTCGGGGAGACCGAGCCCGGGGTGCTGCTCGACCACCGGATGCGGGAGAACTTCGTCGCCGGGGTGCGCGAGCGGGCCGCGCTGCCCGGCGTCGACGCGCCCGTGACCCCGGGGTCCGGCGGCGAGCACACCGTCGGGGCGGGCTACCTGACCGTACCGGCCGGACACCTCCTGGAGGGCGGCGCCTACGACGTCCTGCTGGAGGAGTGCTTCGGTCCGGTCACCGTCGTCGTGCGGTACGCCGACCAGGCCGAGGCGGGCGCGGTCCTGGGGCTCCTCGGCGGGAACCTGAGCGCCACCCTCCAGCTGTCGGCCGCCGAGACCGAGGGCGCGCCCGGCCCGGCCGCCGAACTGATCGGGCAGGTCACCGGGCTGGCGGGGCGGATCGTGGTCAACGGCTGGCCGACCGGGGTCGCGGTGGCACCGGCCCAGCACCACGGCGGCCCCTACCCGGCGGCCACCTCGCACTCCACTTCGGTGGGCGGGACCGCGATCGAGCGCTGGCTGCGGCCGGTGGCCTACCAGTCCGTGCCGGACGCCCTCCTTCCGGCGGAGCTGCGCGAGTCCAACCCGCTGGGGCTGCCGCGTCAGGTCACCGGGGGCTGAGCGGGCACCGGGCGGTCCGGTATGCCGGCGGGCGGCATGCCCCACGCCCCGCCGGAACACCGGACCGCCGCCGGATCGCCGGGACCGCCGGAACACCCGACCGCCCGACCGCCCGACAAGTTCGGCAAGGAGCGCGTCGCGCGCAGCCACCCGCGCAATCAGGACTGAAGCGCCCCGAAATATCCCGCGAGGGTAAGGGAACGGCAAAGCACCTCCGGTCGTTCTCCGGGCATGACCGCTATGACCCCTGGATCCAACCTGCCGCTCAACGCCGTCCGCGTGACGGTCGACGTGGCTGCGCCGGTACGGCTCGACGTATCGGCCCTGCTCCTGACGGCGGACGGCAAGGTGCGCTCCGACGCCGACTTCATCTTCTTCAACCAGCCCTCCGGTCCCGGTGTCAGCTACCGGTCCGGCGGGGGTGCGGCACCGGACTCGATCACCGTGGACACGGCCGCGCTGCCCCCGGGCATCGAGCGGATCGTGGTCACCGCCAGCCCCGACGCCGCCGGGCAGTCCTTCCAGGGCATCGAACCCACCGGCACCGTGCGCAACGCCGACGGCGGCGCGGTGATTGCCTCCTTCACCCCGCCGCGGCTGGGCACCGAAACCGCGCTCGTCGTGGTCGAGGTCTACCAGCGCGGCGGCGTGTGGAAGGTGCGCGCGGTCGGCCAGGGGTACGCCAACGGCCTCGCGGGCATCGCCACCGACTTCGGGGTCTCCGTGGACGAGGAGCCCGCGGCGCCCCAGGCCGTGACCCCGCCCGCGCCCCCGGCGCCCCCCGCGCCCCCGGCCCCGCCGGTCTCCTACCCGGCCTCCCCCTGGCTCGGCGGCGCCACCACGCCCGCGGCTCCCGCCCCGGCCGCCCCCGTGGCCCCTCCCGCACCCGCGGCGGCCGCGCCCGGCTCCGGGAAGATCAACCTCGACAAAGGGCGGGTCAGCCTCCAGAAGAACCAGACCGTTTCCCTCGTCAAGGGCGGCCGCCCGCTGCTCTCCCAGGTCAAGATGGGGCTGGGCTGGGAGCCGGCCTTCCGCGGCAAGGACATCGACCTCGACGCCTCCGTCATCGTGTACGGCCCCCAGCGCAACCACATCGACAGCTGCTACTTCGGCAAGCTGTCCATCCTCGGCGGTGCCGTCAAGCACTCCGGTGACAACCTCACCGGTGAGGGCGCGGGCGACGACGAGGTGATCGTCGTGGACCTCGGCCGGATCCCCGCCGACGCCACCGGTCTGGTGTTCACGGTCAATTCCTTCTCCGGCCAGAAGTTCACCGAGGTGGCCAAGGCCTACTGCCGTCTCATCGACGCGGCGAGCGGCGAAGAGCTGGTGCGCTTCGACCTGACGAGCGCCGAACCCCAGACCGGCGTGATGATGGCCAAGCTGATCAAGCAGTTCTCCGGCGAGTGGGAGATGACCGCCATGGGCGACTTTGTGAAGTCGCGCACAGTGCGCGGCATGGTCAAGCCCGCCGCACAGGCACTCTGAGCAGGTGGGCGGGCACGTGCGGCCACCGGTACGCGTTCCGGGTGATGGATGCCACGCGTAATCCGTAGGTGGCTGTCAGTGCCCGCCCGTAGCCTTGAAACCATGCACGAGTCACTCAATCCCGCGGGGCCCGCCCGCCCGTCCGCCGCCGAGGCGAACGAGGCGATCCGGCGCCTCGTCGAGACCCAGGTGGACGGCGAGTGGCCCTCGGAGGCGTACGAGTTTCTGCTCGCCGAGTGGGCCGAGGCCTCGCGCGCTGAGATTTCCCCGGCCCTGTAGGCGCCACGTGCGCCCTCGCGCCGCCGACGTAGACGCCGACGTCTACGTCAGTGCCCGCGCCGCCACGGCCCGGTAATGGCCAGCATGATGCCCGGGTCCTGGATGTTGGCGTACAGCGTGCGCCCGTCCGGGGAGAAGCAGACACCGGTGAATTCGGAGTACTCCGGCTCCTCGGCCGACCCGTTGTTCAGCTCGTTGCGCGCCAGCGGGTAGGTGCGTCCCGAGGCCGTCGCGCCGAACAGGTGCTGCAGCCCCGAGCCGTCCTCCGCGATGATCAGGCCGCCGTACGGGGACACGGTGATGTTGTCGGGGCCGTCGTAGCCGCCGTCGACCGACGGATCGGCGTTAATCCCGATGAGGACGGTGAGCCGGACCGTGCGCCGCTTGGGGTCGTAGAACCAGACCTGACCGTCGTGGGCCGCGCCCGGGCTCTCCTCACGGGCGTAGGACGAGACGAAGTACGCGCCGCCGTCCGCCCACCACATGCCCTCCAGCTTGCGCCCGCGCGTCACCACACCGTCCGCGAACTGCTTGCGCACCGGTACGGTCCGGGCATCGCGGTCGGGGACGTCCACCCAGTCGACCCCGTACACGGTGCCGATCTTCGTGGCGCGCGAGAAGTCGTCGACGAACCGGCCGGAACTGTCGATGCACTTGGCGGCCTGGAGCACGCCTGCGTCGGCCGCGAGCGTACGGAGCTTGCCGCGCCCGTGGTGGAAGCCGCGGGGCGGGGTCCAGCGGTAGAGCAGCCCGTTGGGGCCGGAGGCGTCCTCGGTGAGGTAGGCGTGGCCCTGGCGCGGGTCGATGACCACGGCCTCGTGGTCGTAGCGCCCGAAGGCCTTGACCGGCCGCGGGTCACGGTTGGCGCGCCGGTCGTGCGGGTCGACCTCGAAGACGTAGCCGTGGTCCTTCGTCATGCCGTTCTTGCCTGCCAGGTCCGAGTTCTCCTCACAGGTCAGCCAGGTGCCCCAGGGGGTGGCACCGCCCGCACAGTTGGTCGACGTACCGGCGATGCCCACCCATTCGGCGACCTCGCCGCCGCGCCGGACCTCCACGACCGTGCACCCGCCGGCCGCGGCCGGATCGTAGACGAGGCCCTCGGTGAGCGGGACCGGGCGGGCCCAGTTCTCCCTCTTGCCCTTGAGCTCGTGGTTGTTGACGAGGAGGGTGACCCCGCGGTGGCCCTCGAAGGCGGCGGTCCCGTCGTGGTTGGACGGGGTGGTCTCACCGGAGTCCAGCTCGGTGACCCCGCTGTGCGTGATGACGCGGTACGTGAACCCTGCGGGCAGGGCCAGCAGTCCGGCCGGGTCGGGGACGAGCGGGCCGTAGCCGGGCTCGCAGGGCCGTCCCTGCTCGTCGCGTCCGGTGCCGTCCTCGGCGGCGAGCGCCCCCGGGGCGGTGGCGAGGGCGCCGACCGTCCCGGTGAGCGCGACTCCCGCTCCGGCGATGACGGTACGAGCGGTGAAGTCTCTACGGCTGAGCGGCATCGGGGCTCCTGGGGTGGGGAGGTGGTGCGCCTGTCGTGCGGTCGTCGGCGCACACGCTCTCGCCCGCACGTGAACGGCGGCTGAACTACCCACCAAGAGGAACCGACCCCTTGCCCAGCCCCGGAATGGCCAACTCCGGCCCCAGGAACGGCGCATTGTCACCACCCCCCGGGCATCCTCCCGGGCGCCCGCCCCGGTCTGCGGTCAGGGGCCCTGGTTCTGCCAGGCTGCGCACGTGGAAGAACTCATAGGAACGCAGAAGCCGGTACGCAGGATCCTTGACCCCGACGAGGCGATCGCCGCCCTGGAGCGCGCCGTTCCCGGGTTGGTGGAGCTCCGTCGGAGGGAACGGGCGGTTTTCGACTGGCACACGGTCGAGGAGAGGATCGGAACGGCTCTGCCGTCCGACTTCAAGGCGCTCGCCGAGTGGTATCCGGCCTTTGAACTGGGCGACTTCCTGGGTCTTTCCTCCCCTTTGCCCGGGACGGAAAACGCCCGCGCCACGGCGTGGGCCAGGGAGCTCGAAGGAGAGGGACCCGAGCTGCGTCCCGCCGAGCTCGCCTCGACGGTCCTGATGCTCTGGGGGGACTCGAAGGAAGGCGACGACTTCTTCTGGAGCGTGCTCGGGGACGATCCGGACCGTTGGCCCGTCACCATCAGCTCGCACAACAGCGCCTGGTGGCACTACGAGGCCGGAATGGTCCAGTTCCTGGCGGAGCTCTGCGACGGAACCCTGGATCCCTGGGCGCTCCCCCCGGTCCAGCCCGAACTCACCGGCTGGGGCGTTGCGGGCGGCGGCTGGCACACGACGGTCTGAGTCGTCCCTGCCGGACCGTGCCGGGCGGTGCGGGCCCGGCCGGATCCGACGGCGACGACCCGGGGACCCGACCACGCGGGAACCCGACGACCCGGGAACCCGGGAACCCGACGACCCGGGCACCCGGGCACCCGGGCACCCGGGCACCCGGCGATCAGGACGGACGGGAGCGGGCCTTGAAGGCGGCCTTGCGGGCTTCCTTGGCCGACTTCTTGTCCGGGTGCAGCCGGCCCATCGCCTCCAGGACGTACGCCGTCGCCGGGTGTTCCACCCGCCACACCTCCTCGAAGAAGCCCGCGTGATGAGCGGTCAGACCCGCCATCAGGAGCGGCAACTCCTCCGTCTCCCCGTCGGCGGCGAGCTGCGCCGCAATCGTGTCCACGGTGAGCCAGAACACCATCTCCGGGTCCGGCGCCGGTACGTCGCTCACCCCGCGCTCCGCCAGCCAGACCCGGGCGAGTCCGCCGAGCTCCGGGTCGTCCAGCACCGAGCGGAACGCGGGCTCGGCCTCCGCTCCGGCGGGGGCCAGTGCCTGCTGGCACCGGAGCCGGCGCAGCGGGCCGCCCTCGTCGTCCCCGCGGGCGGCGGCCAGCAGCTCGGCGGCCGCGGCGGGCAGTTCCCGGCCGGCCAGCCAGTGCTCGATCTCGGCCTGGGCGGCGTTCTCGGAGTAGGCGGAGACCGCGTCGAGGAGTGCGTCGGCGCCCTTCTCGGCCAGTTCGCCGACGGCGGGGGCATCGACCCCGGCCTCCAGCATCCGGGCCCGGATCCCGTACAGGCCGAGGGGGGTCAGGCGGACCATCCCGTAGCGGGAGACCTCCTCGTCGTCCACGGCGCTCGCGGTCGCCGGCTCCAGCGGTCCGTCGACCTCCGCCATGAGCGCCTCGTCGACGGGCCGGAACTCCACCAGCCCGATCGGCTCCAACTGCCGGAACTGGTCGTCGAGGCGCATCATCGCGTCCGAGACCTGTTCCAGTACGGCGTCGGTGGGCTCGCCCATGCCGTCGGGCACGACCATCGACGCGGCGAGCACCGGCAGCGGAACCGGCTCGTCCGCGGCCCTCTCCTCGGTAACGGTGAGCAGGTAGAGGTTGGCGAGGACCTCGTCGAGGAGGTCCGCCTCGCGCCCCGGGTTCCAGTCCAGCCGGTCGAAGTCGATCTCGCCGCCCGCGTCCAGCGCGTCGACCAGGTCGTCCAGGTCGGGCACCGCCGCGTCGGCGAGCACCGTGTCCAGCGCCGCCAGCCAGAGGTCGAGTACGTCGCCGGGCGCACCGCTCGTCACCAGCGCGAGGTCCTCACCCGGCGCGGCCGTGCCGAAGCGCTCCTCGTCGCCCTCCCCGCCGCCGTCCTCCGGCTCGGTCACGTCGACCAGACCGGTGTCCACGGCCACCCGCCAGGCCTGGCTCGCGTACCCGACGGAGTCCGCGTCGGCGGCGTCGAGGCCGAGCACTGCGGCGGCCCCGGGCAGCTGGTCGGTGGCGAGCTCTCCGCCGACGCCGATGCGGGTGTCGGGTCCGGCCCAGCGGGCGAGCCGTACGGCGCGCGCGAACAGCGGGGCGCCGAGGGCGTCGCGGGCCAGCTCCGCATCGGAGTGCAGCCGTACGGGCGGCAGCGTGGGGTGCGAGTCAGCGGACATGGGGCGGTTCTCCTCGCGGACGCGGTGGGGCGGGGTGAGACGGCGTGGGACTCGGGATGAAACGGGGTGGGACTCGGGGCGAAACGGGGTGGGACGGGGTACGGCGGAGTGTGGCGTTGGTGACACGGGCCGCGCTGCCGGTCGGACCGTCATGTGCGCCCGGATTTCGCTGACATGGCCGACATGACGGGGCAGTGCGGGCACGCGGATGTGGCGCAGATGACAGGCGTGGCCTTCGTACGGCGCTCCAGCCTAGACGCATTTCGGGCGCGTCCGGCGGGCCATCCCCTTTGGTTCATCCCACAGTCAGCTGTCGTCTTCCCTGGAGGGCTTGACAACTTTGCTGGCCACACAGGAAATTGACGCGCGTAGATGTACAGGGAGCGGCATGCCTCCCGCAGATCTCACTGCCGCACCCCCCACCATTTCCCTCTCCCACACCGGAGTTCCCGCCCATGCGCTCCTCGCATCCCCGTTCCGCCGCCGTCGCGGCCCTCGTCGCCACCGCACTGGCCACCGGCCTGCTCGCGGGCTCCGCCGACGCGGCCGAAGGCGCCGTGTCCGCCGATCCGATACGCATCCACGACATTCAGGGCACCACCCGGATATCCCCGCTCAACGGCAAGCAGGTCACGGACGTCGAGGGCATCGTGACGGGCGTGCGCGCGTACGGCTCGCGCGGCTTCTGGATCCAGGACCCGAACGCCGATGACAACGACGCCACCAGCGAGGGCGTCTTCGTCTTCACCAACGCCGTCCCGACCGTCGCCGCGGGCGACGCGGTCAAGGTCTCCGGCACCGTCGGCGAGTACGTCCCCGGCGGCGTGAACTCCGGCAACCAGTCGGTGACCCAGATCTCCAAGCCGACGGTGACCGTGGTCTCCTCCGGCAACGCGCTGCCCGAGGCCACCGCGATCAACGAGTACTCGGTGCCCGCCGAGTACGCCCCGGCCGGCGACCCGGCCGCCGCCGGCAGCATCAACGGCCTGACCCTGGAGCCCTCGCGCTACGCACTCGACCACTACGAGTCGCTGGAGGGCATGAACGTCAAGATCGGCACCTCCCGCGTGGTCGGCGCCACCGACCCGTACTCGGAGCTGTGGGTCACGGTGAAGGGCTGGGAGAACACCGCCAAGCGCGGCGGCACCATCTACGGCTCCTACGAGTCCCAGAACACCGGCCGCCTGCAGATCCAGCAGCTCGCGCCCATCGCGCAGCAGCCCTTCCCGGTGGCCAATGTCGGCGACCGGCTGACCGGCACCACCGAAGGCCCGCTGGACTTCAACCAGTTCGGCGGCTACACGCTGGTGGCCCGCACCCTCGGTACCGTCAAGGCGGGCACCCTCGCCCCCGAGAAGACCAAGCCGCAGGCCGAGCAGGAGCTCGCGGTGGCCACGTACAACGTCGAGAACCTCGACCCGACCGACCCCCAGGAGAAGTTCGACGCGCTGGCGAAGGCGGTCGTGGAGAACCTGGCTTCCCCCGACGTCCTCGCCCTGGAGGAGATCCAGGACGACAACGGCGCCAAGAACGACGGCACCGTCTCGGCCGAGCAGACCCTCACCAAGTTCACCTCGGCGATCTCGGCCGCCGGCGGCCCGGCCTACCAGTGGCGGACCGTCAACCCGGAGGACAAGAAGGACGGCGGCGAGCCCGGCGGCAACATCCGGCAGGTGTTCCTCTTCAACCCGGCGCGGGTCTCCTTCACCGAGCGCGCCCCGGGTGACGCGGTGACCGCGACCGGCGTGACCAAGGTGAACGGCAAGGTCGCCCTGACCCACTCCCCCGGCCGCGTCGACCCGGCCAACCCGGCGTGGGCGGACAGCCGCAAGCCGCTGGCGGGCGAGTTCGTCTTCCGCGGCAAGACGGTCTTCGTGATCGCCAACCACTTCGGCTCCAAGGGCGGCGACGAGGGCCTGACCTCGCACCACCAGCCGCCGGTCCGTTCCTCGGAGACCAAGCGACTGCTCCAGGCGCAGGCCGTGAACGGTTTCGTGAAGCAGATCCTCGCGGAGGACAAGAACGCCAACGTCCTCGTCCTCGGCGACATCAACGACTTCGAGTTCTCGGCGACGACGGACGCGCTGGCGGACGGCGGGGCGCTGTACCCGGCGATCAAGTCGCTACCGAAGGCCGAGCGCTACTCGTACGTCTACCAGGGCAACGCGCAGGTGCTGGACCAGATCCTGACCAGCCCGGCGATCAAGAAGTTCACGTACGACAGCGTGCACATCAACGCGGAGTTCGCGGCGCAGAACAGCGACCACGACCCGCAGGTGCTGCGCTTCCGCCCGTAGCCCTTCGGGGTCCGCAGGCGTAGGGGGTCCGGCCGCTGTCCCGGCCGGGCCCCCTGCCACAATCCCGCCATGATCTTCCGTGAGGCCACCCGCCAGGACCTGCCCGCCGTACTCGCCCTGCTCGCCGACGAGGACTCGGTCCTCGACCCGGCCCAGATCGTGATCGGCGAGGCGCACGAGCGGGCCTTCGCCGCGATAGGGGCGGACCCGCGCAACGAGATGCTGGTCCTCACGGACGGGGCGGACGGGGCGGACGGAGCGCGCGAGGCGGGCGAGGTCGTCCTCGGCTGCCTCCAGCTCACCTACGTCCCGGGCCTGGGCCAGGACGGGCAGGAACGGGCACTGGTGGAAGCGGTACGGATCCGCGCGGACCGGCGGGGCGCGGGACTCGGCGCCGAACTGGTACGGCTCGCCGTCGAGCGGGCCCGCGGGCGCGGCTGCGGCCTGGTCCAGCTGACCAGCAACAAGCGTCGGACGGCCGCGCACCGGTTCTACGAGCGACTGGGCTTCGCACGCAGCCACGAGGGCTTCAAGCTGCACCTGGAGCCGTAACCGCGCCTTCCCGGACAAGCTAGGGACTTTCGACCCTGGCGTGACGCTCGACACATCCGTACCGAATCGGCCGGTTGTGGTGGTTGAGTATTTCCACGCACGATCTTGTTACCGGCCCGTACCGAACGCACTCCCGGAGGATCCTCGTGTTGCCCTCCATCCCCCTCGCTCAGGAAATCGGCCTCGCCGTCCTGCTCATGGGCGCGATCGTCTGGTTCACCGGCCTCCGCCACATGCGGGAGAACAGCAGTTTCCCCCGCTCGGGTCCCGCCGCCGGGGGCCTGCCGATGATCCCGACCCAGCGCGGCTCCGCCGCGCACCCGATGGAGTCGGTGGAGCTGACCGAGGCGGAGAAGCAGGCCTTTGCGGGCCTGGTCCGCACGATCTCCCTGCCCTGAGCGCCCGCGGGAACGGGCTGGGCGCGGCGGTGGCAGAGTTGGCGCCGGTCCGCGTGCGGTGGGCTTCCACGGCGGTGCGGCGCGTACCCGAGGTCGTCGAGGGCCTCGGCCCCTGACGACGTGCCGGCGGCCGGCTGCCGGCGACCCGACTCGTGGCCCGCAGAACGCGAAGAGCGCCCTCCCCGAACCGTGGGAGGGCGCTCTTCGACGTGACACCGTGGCAGGGCGTCAGTTGTGGCTGTGCAGGACCTCGTTCAGGCCGCCCCAGGCCGCCTTGTACGGGCGGGCCTCGACGGCGCCGGTCACCGAGTTGCGGCGGAAGAGGATGTTGTTGGCGCCGGAGAGCTCCAGGGCCTTGACGATCTGGCCGTCCGGCAGGGTCACGCGGGTGCCCGCGGTCACGTAGAGGCCGGCCTCCACGACGCACTCGTCGCCCAGCGCGATGCCCACGCCCGCCTCGGCGCCGATCAGGGTGCGCTCGCCGATCGAGATGATCTGCTTGCCGCCGCCCGAGAGGGTGCCCATGGTGGAGGCGCCGCCGCCGATGTCGGAGCCGTCGCCGACCACCACTCCCGCGGAGATGCGGCCCTCGACCATGGAGGTGCCGAGGGTACCGGCGTTGAAGTTGACGAAGCCCTCGTGCATGACGGTGGTGCCCTCGGCGAGGTGCGCGCCGAGGCGGACGCGGTCCGCGTCGGCGATGCGCACGCCCTTGGGGGCGACGTAGTCCGTCATCCGCGGGAACTTGTCGATCGAGGTGACCTGGAGGTGCAGGCCCTCGGCGCGCGCGTTGAGGCGGACGGTCTCGACCTGGTCGATCGCGACCGGGCCCAGCGAGGTCCAGGCGACGTTGGCCAGCAGCCCGAAGACGCCGTCGAGGTTCTGGCCGTGCGGCTTGACCAGGCGGTGGCTGAGCAGGTGCAGGCGCAGGTACGCGTCGTGCGCGTCCAGCGGCTTGTCCTCCAGGGAGGAGATGACCGTGCGGACGGCTACGACCTCGACGCCACGGACCGCGTCCGTGCGGATCGCCTTGGCCGCGGCGGCGCCCAGCAGCTCCACGGCCTGGTCGGCGGTGAGGCGCTCGGTGCCGGCCGGGCCGGGCTCGGCGACCAGCTCGGGGGCGGGGAACCAGGTGTCGAGGACGGTGCCGTCGGCGGTGAGGGTGGCAAGTCCGGCGGCGACGGCGCCGGTGGTACGCGTAGCAGTCATATCCGAAACCTAACCGGCGACGGCCTTCGGTTGCGAACCGGTCTCATGTGCCGGTCGTGCGGGTCGCGCCGCGTGCCGGGCCTGGCGGGCGTGCGCCCCCAGCAGCGCCGCGCCCGCCCCTGCCGCCAGCACCGCGCAGAGCGGCCACAGCAGCCATGGCGCCGCCGAGTACAGGGCTCCGCCGAGCGGTGGGCCGAGGACGACCCCGCTGACCGAGACGCCCGCGTACAGGCTCTGGAACCGCCCGATGGCGTGCTCGGGTGCCTGGTCGGCCATGTGGGCGGTGGCGGTGGTCTTGTAGAGGATCTCCCCGAGGCTCAGCAGGACCATCATCGCCACGGCGCTCGCGACCCCGGCCCCGAACAGCAGCGCCGCGTAGGCGGCCCCGACGAGCAGCATGCCGGTGCCGATGACGGGCAGGGCCGGCCGCTCGCGCAGGGCGACGGCGGCGGGCAGTTCCAGCAGCAGGATCACCCCTCCGTTCAGGGCGATGACGAGCCCGAAGGCGCGGGCGTCCAGGCCGTGGTCGCCGAGGAAGACGGCGAAGGTGGAGTACTGCTGGCGGTAGACGACGTCGGTCACCATGATCGCGCCGAGCAGCACCAGCACGGTGGGGCGGGCGCGCAGTTCGTGCCACAGGCCCCGTTCGCCGCGGCCCGGACCCCCGTCCTGGGCTGCGGCGAGTGAGCGGGGAGCGCCGCGGGCCGGGACGACCCGCGCGGTCCAGAGGGCGAAGACGAGCGTGCCGACGCCGTCGCCGACGAAGAGCCAGTCGTAGGAGAGGCCGGTGGCGATCAGGGCACCCAGCGGCGGCCCGAGGGTGAATCCGCCGTTGGAGGCGCAGCGCACGAGGGCGAAGGCCTGGCGGCGGGCTCCCTCCGGGACGGTGACCGCGACGAGCGCGGAGTTGGCGGCCCGGACCACGCCGGAGGCGTACTGGGCCACGGGCAGGGCCGCGTAGAGGAGCGGCAGCGGGAGCAGGGGGAGGGCCACGAGCACCAAACCCCCGAGGGCGGATGCGGCGAGGAGCACCCGGCGGTGGCCGAAGCGGTCGCCGTACCAGCCGCCGGTGAAATTGCCGGCGACCAGGCCGATGCCCGCGATTCCGGTGACGAGGCCCGCCTGGGCGGCGCCGAGTTCGCGCGGGCCGGTCAGGTAGAGGAAGACGAAGACGAACGTGAAGCTGACGACGGCGTTGACGAAGCCCCCCGCAGCCAGCAGCCACACGACCTTCGGTATGTCCTTGAACCCCTGCAGCACACCTGTGTCCCCCTGATCCCATGAGTAAGTTCCCTTTGGGAACGGACTATGTCAGCATGGCAGCCTTGGGTCAACGGACGAAGGAGTTCCCATGGCCCAGCGCACACACCTCGGCGACGCGGACTGCGCCATCGCCCAGGCCCTCGATGTGGTGGGCGACTGGTGGACGCTGCTGATCGTGCGGGACGCCGCGCGGGGTCTGCACCGCTTCGACGAGCTCCAGCGCGAGTTGGGGATGTCCCGCAAGGTGCTGGCGGAACGGCTGAAACTGCTCGTCGAGGCCGGGGTGCTGTCGCGCGAGCCGTACCAGGAACGCCCGGTGCGGCACGAGTACCGGCTGACCCCGCGCGGGCGGGGGCTACTGCCCGTCCTGGTGGCCCTCCAGGACTGGGGAGACACCTGGGTCCTGGGAGAGGGAGAGATGACGGCGACGACCGACGAGGCCTCGCGCGAGGCGGAACGCGTGCACGCGCTGCGCGGCGCGCAGGTGCCCCCGCTGCTGCTGCCGGACCGTTTCGGCGAGCTGAGCGACCCGGTGGCGGACACCCCGTTCACGGTCCTGTACTGCTTCCCGGGTGCGTACGCGCGCGCCGAGTCCTACCCGCCCGGCTGGGCCGGGATCCCGGGTGCCCGGGGCTGCACGTTCGAGTCGTGCACCTACCGCGACCAGCTCGCGGAATTCACCGCGGCCGGCGCCACCGTGCACGGGGTGTCGACCCAGCGCCCGGACGAGCAGCGGGAGTTCGCGGAGCAGGAGCGGCTGCGGTTCCCGCTCCTGTCGGACGCGGATCTGGCGCTGACGGCCGCGCTGCGCCTTCCGACGTTCCGCGCGGCGGGCACGAGCCGGATCAAGCGGCTGACGCTCGTCATCGACCGCGACCGCACGGTCCGCGAGGTGATCTACCCGATCCAGGACATCGAGGCGAGCGTGCAGACCGCTCTCGCGGCGGTACGCTCCGCGGGCTGAACGGGCCGGGCCGGGGCCGGACAGCCGGGCCGAGCTCGGGCATTCGGAGGAGCCGAACGGCAACGGCGCGCCTACGACGGCCGCAGCACCCGCCCCAGGACCTCGCGGGCGTACTCCTCGTCGTACGCGGCCCCCGTCAGCAGGGCCTGCAAGCCGATCCCGTCCATGGCCGCCACCAGCGCCCGCGCGGTCACCGGATCGGTCCGCGGGGTCAGCGCCGCAGACACCGCCTCGCACCACTGCGCCGCCACTGGTCGCAGTGCCGGGCGGCGCAGGGCCGCGAGGTAGAGCTCGTACTCCAGCTCGACCCGGCCCCGGTCCCCCGCCAGGAACTCCCCGAGCAGGCGGGCCAGGACCCCGGCGAGGTCCGCGTCGGGGTCGGCCAGCGCGGCCGAGCGCGCCACCGCCTGGGCGAAGCCCTCGTTGGCCTGGCGCAGGGCGGCGACCAGCAGGTCGTCCAGCGTCTTGAAGTGGTACGTCGTCGACCCGAGCGGCACGTCGGCCTCCGCGGCGACGCTGCGGTGGGTCAGCCCCGCGATGCCCCGATCTCCGACCACCCGCAGCGCCGCGTCGACGATCCGCTGCCGCCGGTCCGGGTCGTAGCGCCGCACACCGGGGCTCATCAGTGGGCCCCGCCGAGGTTCAGCAGGACCACGCCGCCGATCACCAGGGCGATGCCGGCGATCTTGGCGGCGGTGGCCGCCTCCCCCAGGAACACCATGCCTATGGCGGCGATCGCGGCGGTGCCGACGCCCGCCCATATGGCGTACGCCGTGCCGACCGACATCGACTTCAGCGTCTGCGCGAGCAGGGTGAAGGCGATGGCATAGCCCAGCAGTGTGCCCAGCGACGGCCACAGCTTCGTGAAGCCGTCGCTGTACTTCATGGCGGTGGTTCCGGCGACCTCTGCGGCAATGGCCGCGGCAAGCATGACGTAAGGCATGCGTACAACTGTACACATCAATGCGTACGCGCGTACACAAGCGAACCGGATATGGCCCGTCATGCCCCTGACATGCTGGGATACGGTGTGCGTTCCATGGGGGAACGAGCAGACGGAGCGGACGCATGACGCAGAGCGCAGGGTGGGGATCCACGGGGGCACCGGGGTCAAGATGGCCAGGAGGCCCGGGTGGCACGCCGCAGTGGGGAGGATGGGCTCCGCCGCCCCCGCCGCAGCCCGGGGTGATGCCCCTGCGGCCCCTGGGCCTCGGGGACATCGTGAGCGCCTCGTTCGCCACGCTCGGCCGCCACTGGAAGCAGCTGCTCGGCGTGATGCTGGCCGTGCAGGGCATCTGCCTGCTGGCCATGGCCCTGCTGGCGGGCATCGCCGTCGCCGCGGTGTACGACCACATCGAGCCGGTTCTCGACCCGCCCTACGGCCGGCCCCCGTCGGCCGAGCACCTCACACCGTTCCTCGTCGCGGCGGTCACGCTGTTCGTGCTGCTGCTCGCCGTGGGGCTGCTGGGCATGGCGATGCTCACCGCCCTGTGCCCGGCGGTCCTCCGCGAGGCGGTCAGGGGCCGGCCCACGACCTTCCGCGCGATGTGGGACACGGCCCTGCGGCGGACGCCCGCCGTCCTGGGCGCGCTGGCGCTCACGGGGCTGATCGCCGGCGCCCCGGTGCTCGCCGCCCTCGCGGTGTGGATCCCGGTGATGATCGCCTCCACCTCCGGCGGCGACCCGTCACCCGGGGCGATGCTCCTCCTGCCCGTGCTCATGCTGCTCGCCCTGCCGGTGGCCGTGTGGCTCGGCACCCGGCTCAGCCTCGCCCCCGCCGCGGCGGTCATGGAGGAGGCCGGCCCGGTCATCGCGCTGCGCCGCTCGGCCGCACTGGTCAAGGGCCAGTGGTGGCGGATCTTCGGCATCTCCCTGGTCGGCAGCATGATCGGGATGAGCGTCGCCTACCTGATCCAGATGCCCTTCCAGCTCATCGGCATGTTCGGGATGCTCCCGCTCATGGTCGAGGGGGGCGAGGGAGCCACCCCGTCGGCAGGCACGATCGTCGGCCTCGTGTTCTGCTTCGCGTGCCTGCTGGTCGGCGGCGGCGTGAGCCAGATGTTCCAGACCGGGTACACCCAGCTGGTCAACGATCTGCTCTACGTGGACCAGCGGATCCGGCGTGAGGACCTCGCCTCCGCCATCCTCGCCGAGGCCGCCGCGCAGACCCCCGGCACCGTCCCCACGGCCGCCCCCGCACCGGCACCCGGACCCGCACCCGCGGACACGCACCCGGCCCATCCGGACCCGCGGCCGAACGGTCAGGCGGACACCTGAGCAGCCGGACGAAGCCTCCGGTCCCGGCCGGACCACACGAGGAAGGGCCCCCGGCACGATGCCGGGGGCCCTTCCTCGTTCACGACGGCTCAGACGTTGAAGCCGAGCGCGCGGAGCTGCTCGCGGCCGTCGTCCGTGATCTTGTCCGGGCCCCACGGCGGCATCCAGACCCAGTTGATGCGAAGTTCGCTGACGATGCCGTCCGTCGCCGACTTCGCCTGGTCCTCGATGACGTCCGTCAGCGGGCAGGCCGCCGAGGTCAGGGTCATGTCGAGGGTGGCGATGTTCGCGTCGTCGATGTGGATGCCGTAGATCAGGCCCAGGTTGACGACGTCGATGCCCAGCTCGGGGTCGACCACGTCGTAGAGGGCCTCGCGGACCTCCTCCTCGGTGGCCGGCTTGATCGACGCCTCGGGCGTCGCGTTCTCGGTCATGCCGTCTCCCTCTCCGCGCCGCCCAGAGCCTGGGCCGTCGCGTCCTTCCACGCCATCCAGCTCAGCAGAGCACACTTCACACGAGCCGGGTACTTCGAGACGCCGACGAACGCGACCGCGTCCTCCAGCACCTCCTCCATGGCCTCGTCGGGCTCGATCTTGCCCTTGGACTGCATCATCTCCAGGAAGACTGCCTGGATCTTCTGCGCCTCGGCCAGTTCCTTGCCCACGAGCAGCTCGTTCAGTACGGACGCGCTGGCCTGGCTGATGGAGCAGCCCTGGCCCTCGTAGGAGACGTCGGTCAACGTCTCGCCGTCGTACTTCACGCGCAGCGTGATCTCGTCACCGCACGTCGGGTTGACGTGGTGCACCTCGGCGTCGCCGTCGCGCAGGCCGCGCCCGTGCGGGTGCTTGTAGTGGTCCAGGATCAGTTCCTGGTACATCGAATCCAGCTTCACTGCGTCCTCGTCGCCTCGTCCGTCAGCCGAAGAAGTTCCGTACGTGCTCCAGCCCGTCGATCAGCGCATCGACATCGGCCGGAGAGGAGTACAGGTAGAAAGACGCTCGCGTCGTCGCAGGAATTCCGTAGCGCAGGCAGACGGGGCGCGCGCAGTGGTGTCCCACGCGGACCGCGATGCCCTGCTCGTCCAGTACCTGACCGACGTCGTGCGGGTGGATGTCACCCAGGACGAAGGAGATCGCGGCGCCGCGGTCCTCGGCCGTGGTGGGGCCGATGATCCGCAGGTCGGGCACCTCTGCGAGGCGCTTGATCGCGTACTCGGTGATCGCGTGCTCGTGCGCTGCGATCTTGTCCATGCCGATCGCGGTCAGGTAGTCCACGGCCGCGCCGAGGCCGACGGCCTGGGCGATCGGGGGCGTACCCGCCTCGAACTTGTGGGGTGCCGGGGCGTAGGTCGAGGCGTGCATCGACACGGTCTCGATCATCTCGCCGCCGCCGAGGAACGGAGGCAGGTCCTCCAGGAGCTCCTGGCGGCCCCAGAGGACGCCGATGCCGGTCGGGCCGCACATCTTGTGGCCGGTGAAGGCCACGAAGTCGGCGCCGAGCGCCTGCACGTCCAGCGGCATGTGCGGGGCGGCCTGGGAGGCGTCGATCAGTACGAGTGCGCCGACGTCCTGGGCGCGCCGGACGATCGCCTCGACCGGGTTGACCGTGCCCATAATGTTGGAGACCAGCGTGAAGGAGACGATCTTCGTCTTCTCCGTGATGACCTCTTCGATGTTGGACAGGTCGAGCCGGCCGTCGTCGGTGAGGCCGAACCACTTCAGCTTCGCGCCGGTGCGCTGCGCCAGCAGCTGCCACGGCACGATGTTGGAGTGGTGCTCCATCTCCGTGATGGCGATCTCGGTCTCGCGGTCGACCCGGTAGGGCTCGTCCGCCCAACCGAGCATGTTCGCGACCAGGTTGAGCGACTCGGAGGCGTTCTTGGTGAAGATCACCTCGTCGCGGCTCGGTGCGTTGATGAAGGCGGCGACCTTGTCGCGGGCGCCCTCGTACAGCGCCGTGGCCTCCTCGGCGAGCACGTGCACGCCACGGTGGACGTTGGCGTTGTGCTGCTCGTAGTACTCGTTCAGCGCGTCGAGCACCTGGCGCGGCTTCTGCGAGGTCGCCGCGTTGTCCAGGTAAACGATCTTCTTCCCGTCGTGGACCACACGATCCAGCAGGGGGAAGTCCTTGCGGATCGCCTCGATGTCGAGGAGGCCAGGCAGCTGTGTCACGCGGTCGCGCCACCCTTCACGTACTTGTCGTAGCCCTCGGCCTCCAGCTGGTCGGCGAGCTCGGCGCCACCGGACTCGGCGATGCGGCCGTTCGCGAACACGTGCACGAAGTCGGGCTTGATGTAGCGCAGGATGCGCGTGTAGTGGGTGATCAGCAGGGTGCCGACCTCACCGGTCTCGCGGACGCGGTTGACGCCCTCGGAGACGATCCGCAGCGCGTCGACGTCGAGGCCGGAGTCGGTCTCGTCGAGGATCGCGATCTTCGGCTTGAGGAGCTCCAGCTGAAGGATCTCGTGGCGCTTCTTCTCGCCGCCGGAAAAGCCCTCGTTGACGTTGCGCTCGGCGAAGGCCGGGTCCATCTGGAGCTGCTCCATCGCGGACTTGACCTCCTTCACCCAGGTGCGCAGCTTGGGGGCCTCACCGCGGATGGCGGTGGCGGAGGTGCGCAGGAAGTTGGAGACCGAGACGCCGGGGACCTCGACCGGGTACTGCATGGCGAGGAAGAGGCCGGCGCGGGCGCGCTCGTCGACGGACATCTCGAGGACGTCCTCGCCGTCGAGGGTCACGGTGCCACCGGTGATGGTGTACTTCGGGTGACCGGCGAGCGAGTACGCCAGGGTGGACTTGCCGGAGCCGTTCGGACCCATGATGGCGTGCGTCTCACCCTGCTTGACGGTGAGGTCGACGCCCTTGAGGATCTCGCGGGAGCCACTCGCCGAGTCGCCGGTCTCGACGGAGACGTGCAGGTCGTGGATTTCAAGCGTTGCCATGGATACCTCAGGACTCCTGGGTGAGGGAGACGAGCACGTCGTCCCCTTCGATCTTGACGGGGTATACGGGTACGGGGCGCGTCGCGGGCAGACCCGAGGGCTTGCCGGTGCGCAGGTCGAAGGCCGACCCGTGCAGCCAGCACTCGATCATGCAGTCTTCGACCTCGCCCTCCGAGAGCGAGACGTTCGCGTGCGAGCAGATGTCGTTGATCGCGAACACCTCCCCCTCGGTGGAGACGATGGAGACCGGCGTGCCGTCGAGTTCCACCCGTTTCGGGGTGTCCTCCTCCAGCTCGCTGAGCGCGCAGGCCTTGACGTAATTCATCAGACGGAACCCTGGAGCTCGGTCTCGATCTTGGCGAGCAGACGCTCCTCGATGTCGTCGACACCGATCTGCTGGACGAGCTCCGCGAAGAAGCCGCGGACGACCAGACGGCGGGCCTCGTCGGCCGGGATGCCACGGGCCTGCAGGTAGAAGAGCTGCTCGTCGTCGAAGCGGCCGGTCGCGGAGGCGTGGCCGGCACCGACGATCTCGCCGGTCTCGATCTCCAGGTTCGGCACCGAGTCGACCCGCGCGCCGTCCGTGAGGACGAGGTTGCGGTTCATCTCGTAGGTGTCGGTGCCCTCGGCGGTCTTCTCGATGAGCACGTCACCGATCCAGACGGCGTGGGCGTCCTGGCCCTGGAGCGCGCCCTTGTAGACCACGTTCGACTTGCAGTGCGGGGCGTCGTGCGTCACCAGGAGGCGGTGCTCCTGGTGCTGGCCGGCGTCCGTGAAGTACAGGCCGAGCATCTCGCTCTCGCCGCCGGGGCCCGCGTAGGTGACGCGCGGGTGCAGACGGACCAGGTCGCCGCCGAAGGTGATGACCACGGACTTGAAGCTGGCGTCGCGGCCGATCAGGGCGTTGTGCTGCGAGGTGTGGACCGCGGTGTCGTCCCAGTCCTGGACGGACACGAAGGTCACCTTGGCGCCGTCGCCGACGAGGACGTCGACGTTGGCGGCGCGCACGCCGTCACCGGTGTGGTCGATCACGATGATCGCCTCGGCGAACGGCTTGATGTCGAAGACGGTGTGCCCGAAGGTCGTGCCGCCCTCGCCGTGCAGGGCGACCCGGATCGGCTCGGCAAGCACGGTCTCCTTGGGCACGGTGACGACCGTGGCCTTGGCGAAGGAGGAGAAGGCCTGGGCCGCGACCCGGTCGACGGGGGTGCCGGCCTTGCCGATCCGCTCGTCGCCGCGCTCCACGGACTCCACCGTGACGCCCTCGGGCGCGTCGATCTGGGCCTTCATGGTGCCGTCCGCGACAGCGGTGCCGTCGTGCAGGCCCTTGAGGCGGGCGAGCGGGGTGAACCGCCACTCCTCCTCGCGGCCGTGCGGGACCGGGAAGTCGGCCACGTCGAAGGACGGGGGCGCACTCATCCGGGTGGCGACGGTGGACTCGGCGGCCACCGCGATCGCGCCGGCGGTGGTGGAGCCCGCCGCGGGGGTACCGCCCTGAACCGTCAGGTTCTTGGGGGCGTTCTGAGCCTCAGCCATGGCTGTCGTCTTGCTCGCTCTCTTAAAAGAACACGTCTACGTCTGTGAATGTGCTGCGGGGCGGGGCCGGACTAGCCGACCGAACCCTCCATCTGCAGCTCGATCAGCCGGTTGAGCTCCAGCGCGTACTCCATCGGCAGCTCCTTCGCGATCGGCTCGACGAAGCCGCGCACGATCATGGCCATGGCCTCGAACTCGGTGAGGCCGCGCTGCATCAGGTAGAAGAGCTGGTCGTCGGAGACCTTGGAGACGGTGGCCTCGTGGCCCATGGTCACGTCGTCCTCGCGGACGTCCACGTACGGGTACGTGTCCGAGCGGGAGATGGTGTCCACGAGCAGTGCGTCGCAGAGCACGTTGGACTTCGAGCCGGCAGCGCCCTCGCCGATCTCGACCAGACCTCGGTAAGAGGTGCGGCCGCCGCCTCGGGCCACCGACTTGGAGACGATGTTCGAGGAGGTGTTCGGCGCCATGTGGACCATCTTGGAGCCGGCGTCCTGGTGCTGGCCCTCGCCCGCGAAGGCGATGGACAGGGTCTCGCCCTTGGCGTGCTCGCCCATCAGGTAGACGGCCGGGTACTTCATGGTGACCTTGGAACCGATGTTGCCGTCGATCCACTCCATGGTCGCGCCCTCGTACGCCACGGCGCGCTTGGTGACCAGGTTGTAGACGTTGTTCGACCAGTTCTGGATCGTCGTGTAGCGGCAGCGGCCGCCCTTCTTGACGATGATCTCGACCACGGCGCTGTGCAGCGAGTCCGAGGAGTAGATCGGGGCCGTGCAGCCCTCGACGTAGTGGACGTAGGCGTCCTCGTCGACGATGATCAGCGTCCGCTCGAACTGGCCCATGTTCTCCGTGTTGATGCGGAAGTAGGCCTGGAGCGGGATGTCCACGTGGACACCCTTGGGGACGTAGATGAAGGAGCCGCCGGACCACACCGCGGTGTTCAGCGACGCGAACTTGTTGTCGCCCACCGGGATGACCGTGCCGAAGTACTCCTGGAAGAGCTCCGGGTGCTCCTTGAGCGCGGTGTCCGTGTCGAGGAAGATGACGCCCTGCTCCTCCAGGTCCTCGCGGATCTGGTGGTAGACGACCTCGGACTCGTACTGGGCCGCGACACCGGCGACGAGGCGCTGCTTCTCCGCCTCCGGGATGCCGAGCTTGTCGTACGTGTTCTTGATGTCCTCGGGCAGGTCCTCCCACGAAGCGGCCTGCTTCTCGGTGGAACGCACGAAGTACTTGATGTTGTCGAAGTCGATGCCCGAGAGGTCGGAACCCCAGTTCGGCATGGGCTTCTTGTCGAACAGCTTCAGGCCCTTGAGGCGGAGCTTGAGCATCCACTCCGGCTCGGACTTCTTCGCCGAGATGTCGCGGACGACATCTTCGGACAGACCCCGCTTGGCAGCGGCACCGGCCGCGTCGGAGTCGGCCCAGCCGTATTCGTAAGTGCCCAGGCCATCGAGCTCAGGGTGAGCGATCTCCGTGGTCATGCGGGGTTCCTCCCGGCCGTACTTGCAGATACTGATGTGTCGGTCTGTGTGGTGCTCGCGCCACGCGGAATGAACGTCGTGCACACCCCGTCGCCATGGGCGATCGTGGCGAGGCGCTGCACATGGGTCCCCAGCAGACGGGAGAAGACCTCGGTCTCCGCCTCGCAGAGCTGCGGGAACTGCTCGGCGACGTGTGCGACCGGGCAGTGGTGCTGGCAGAGCTGTTCACCGCTGTGCGGACCTGGAGCGCTCTTCGCCGTAGCAGCGTACCCGTCCACGGTCAACGCCCTGGCAAGGGCCTCCGTGCGCTCCTGCGGGGCGGCGGCCTCGACGGCCTCCCGGTAGGCCCGCGCCTGCGCTTCCATCCGCGACTTGGCGAAGGCGGCGACGGCCACCTCGCCCTGTTCGCCGCCGCCGACCGACTGCGCGATCCAGCGCAGGGCGTCCGCGGCGAGCGTGTCGTAGGACTGGTCGAAGGCGTCGCGGCCGCAGTCGGTGAGCGCGAAGACCTTGGCGGGCCGACCCCGGGTGCGCGCGCCGTACACACGCTGCTCACGGGGTTCGACCACGTCGTCGGTGACGAGCGTGTCGAGGTGGCGGCGGACGGCGGCCTGGGTGAGGCCGAGGCGCTGGGCGAGGTCGGCGACGGTGGACGGACCGTGGTCCAGGATCGAGCGCGCCACCCGGTTGCGGGTTGACCGCTCCCCGGTGCCGAGCTCCCCCTGGGGGGTGTCGATCTGCCGTTCGCCGTATTTCACAACGCCATTGTTGCGTAATTAACCGAGCGGCGACAAGCCGTGATGGACGCCACCCCTGGTGGCCTCCATCACTAAGGGTTACCTTATTTATCGACGGAGAGTTATTCGGATGAAGGTATTCCGCTATCTTCCCGGACGCCCTCGATGAGCCCACACACCGCCCCCCACCAGCGCATCTGCACCCGCGACGGCTCCCCGGCACCGCGAAAAGCCGACCTCCGGAAAAGATCACTGAAACATGCCGACGCTTCCAGGACCGACCGACTGAAAAGAACCGCATTCGCGACGCGACGTTCGAATCTCCGGAGACGAACCGGGGAGGAACCGAAGGCGAAGGGGGATCCGGAGGGGGCGACGGGGGCCCTGACCCCGGGACCCACGGCCCCTCCCCCGGCTCCGTAGACTCACCCCCCATGAGCAACGACCCCGCCGTGGAGATCCGCGGACTGGTGAAGCGGTACGGCGCCAAGACCGCGGTGGACGGCCTGGACCTCACCGTCCGGAGCGGCTCCGTCACCGCTGTCCTCGGTCCCAACGGCGCGGGCAAGACGACCACGGTGGAGACCTGCGAGGGCTACCTCCGCCCGGACGCCGGCACCGTCCGCGTCCTCGGCCTCGACCCGGTCGCCCAGGCCGAGGCCCTGCGCCCGCGGATCGGCGTGATGCTGCAGTCCGGAGGCGTCTACTCCGGAGCCCGCGCCGTCGAGATGCTCCGCCACATGGCCAAGCTCTACGCCGACCCGCTCGACGTCGACACCCTGGTGGAACGCCTCGGCCTCGGCGGTTGCGGCCGCACCCCCTACCGCCGGCTCTCCGGCGGCCAGCAGCAGCGCCTGGCCCTGGCCATGGCCGTGGTGGGCCGCCCCGAGCTGGTCTTCCTCGACGAACCCACCGCCGGCCTGGACCCGCAGGCCCGCCGCGCGACCTGGGACCTCGTACGGGAGCTGCGCACCGACGGGGTCACCGTCGTCCTCACCACCCACCACATGGACGAGGCCGAGCAGCTCGCCGACGAGGTCGCCATCGTGGACGCGGGCAAGGTCATCGTCCACGGCAGCCCCGAGCAGCTGTGCCGCGGCGGCGCCGAGAACACCCTGCGCTTCACCGGCCGCCCCGCCCTCGACCTCGCCTCGCTCCTGAAGGCGCTGCCCGACGGCACCGAGGCCGCCGAGCTCACCCCGGGCGTCTACCGGGTCACCGGCGACGTCCACCCGCAGCTGCTGGCCACCGTCGCCTCCTGGTGCGCGCAGCACGGCGTGATGCCGAGCAGCCTCACGGTCGAGCGGCACACCCTCGAGGACGTCTTCCTCGAACTGACAGGCAAGGAGCTGCGCGCATGAGCGCCGGTACGTTCGCCCCCCGCCCGGGGGCCGCGCCCGTGTCCCGCATGATCCTCGCGCAGACGGCGCTGGAGACCCGGATGCTGCTGCGCAACGGGGAGCAGCTGCTGCTCACCGTGATCATCCCGGCGTTGCTGCTGACCCTCTTCTCCGCGGTCGACATCGTGGACACCGGCACCGAGAGGTCCGTGGACTTCCTCGCGCCCGGGATCCTGGCGCTCGCCGTGATGTCCACCGCCTTCACCGGCCAGGCCATCGCCACCGGCTTCGACCGCCGCTACGGGGTCCTCAAGCGGCTCGGGGCCTCCCCGCTGCCCCGCTGGGCCCTGATGGCCGCCAAGACCCTGTCGGTGCTGGTCACCGAGGTACTGCAGATCGCCCTGCTGACGGTGATCGCCCTCGCGCTGGGCTGGTCACCGCAGGGCGACCCGCTGTCGGTGGCCGCGCTGATCCTGCTGGGCACCGCCGCCTTCTCCGGCCTCGGGCTGCTGATGGCGGGCACCCTCAAGGCCGAGATGACCCTGGCCGCCGCCAACCTGGTCTTCCTGCTGCTGCTGGTCGGCGGCGGGGTGATCGTGCCGCTGGAGAAGTTCCCCGACGCCGTGCGGTCGGTCCTCGGGCTGCTGCCCATCTCGGCCCTGTCCGACGGGCTGCGCGAGGTGCTCCAGCACGGTGCTTCGCTCCCGTGGGGCGACGCGGCCGTACTGGCGGGCTGGGCCGTACTCGGTCTGGGCGCCGCCGCGCGGCTCTTCCGCTGGGAATGAAATCCTTCCCCTCGCGGCGGCGATGCCGCGAGGATGGGCCCCTCACACATGAAGCCGGGGGGCGGACATGGTGCAGCGGGAAGCCGTTCTACGGCTGGACGATCAATGGACACGGGTGCGGTCGGGGGCGGAGCACACGGAGCCCGGGGAGCGCGACCGGCTCCTCGACGAGCTGATCGGCGCACTGCGCCCGTTCACGGACGACCCTCGGTGCACCGCACTGCTCGGGCTGCGCCTCGCCGATCGGGCCGCCGCGCGGTTCGCCGCGGGAGACCGCGCCAGCGCCCTCGCCACGATCGAGGAGGGGCTGCGCAGCTCCGAGCGCGCGGCCGGACACTCCCCCGAATTCGCCCGCTGGTACGCCCGCGGGCTGATCAACCACGGGGTCTGGCTGTCCTGGCCGCTCAGCGACGGGGCCCGGCTGCCCAAGCACCCGCTGGGCCCGGCCGCGGGAACAGGGCCGAGCGCCATGGAGCGCGCGGCCGGTGAGCGCGCCCGCGATCTGACCCGGACCGCGGTGGAGGTGTGGGCGGGCCTGGACCAGCGGGATCCGGTCAACCGGCTGGGTCTGGCCCAGGCCAAGGTGTTCCTCGGGGACCGCCTCGCCGAGCTGGGGTTCGCCGAGGAGGCCGTGGCCTGGGCCGTGGCCGCCGAGTCCGACTTCCGGCAGCTGTTGCTCGGGGACCCGGCCACGGAGGAGTCCGGGGAGGCGGAGGAGGCCCTCGACCACATCGGCCGCCAGCTGGAACTGCGGCTGCGCTTCCTGACCTTCGGCTCGCTGGTCAGCCTGCGCACGCAGGGGCTGCTGCCCGAGCGGCTGCTGCCCCGGGCCGTGGTGGCCGCCCGCATCCAGGGGGTGGCGGAGCCGGGGATCGCGACCGGGCTGGGTCTCGACGTCGAGCAGGTGCGCACGATGCTGGAGGTCACCCCCTGGCTCGCGGTGTGGCGCTTCGAGGTGCGCGGGCCCGACGGCCTGTGGAGCGCATTGGAACATCCCTGGCACAGCACCACAGAAGTAAGGAACAGGACGGCGAAGGACGTAGCGGGCGAGTTACTGCGGGGGTTCGTCGCCTCGACGGACCACCCGGGCGCCGCTGCCCATTGGCGCCTCCTCCTGTGGTGGCAGGAGGAGGGCGACCCCGCGGGGGCGAAGTACCGGCTGGCCGTCGGCCCGGACGCCCCCCTGGCCACCCCCTCGTGAAACTTTGCACAAGTGGTCGCCTACGATATGGGGCGTGCTGAACCCCCTCGCCCACATCGCCAGCCGCTGGACCCCGTCACCCCGGATCGTCCAGCGGGCCGCACTCGCCGCACTCGTCATGAGCGTGGCCATCGTCGTCACCGGCGGCGCGGTACGGCTGACCGGGTCCGGCCTCGGCTGCGACACCTGGCCCAAGTGCACCGACGACAGTCTGATCGTGACGCAGGAGCAGGGCTTCCACGGCATCATCGAATTCGGCAACCGGATGCTGACCTACGTGCTCAGCGCGGCGGTCGGCTGGGGGATCGTCGCCGCCCGCTCGGCCAAGCCCTGGCGGCACTCCCTGACGAAGCTCGGCTGGGTCCAGTTCGCAGTCGTGATGTCGAACGCCGTGCTCGGTGGGATCACCGTCCGCACCGGACTCAACCCGTACAGCGTGGCCGGACACTTCCTCCTCGCCACCGCCCTGATCGCGGTGACGACGGTCACCTGGCAGCGCACCCGCGAGGGCGACGGCGCCCCCCGGCCGCGCGTGCCCGGCCCGGTGCGCAAGCTGTCGTGGGCGTTGCTCGCGACCACCCTCGTACTGATCGCGGCGGGCACCGTCGTGACCGGCTCCGGTCCGCACGCCGGTGACAGCAGCGAGATCAAGCGCATGCCCTTCGACTGGGACACCACCGTCCACGTGCACGCCGCCGCCGCCTGGCTGGTGTGCGCGCTCGGCATCGCGATGTGGCTGGTCCTGCGCGTCGTCGACGCTCCCGCCGACACCCGGGCCCGCGCCCGCGACCTGCTGATCGTCCTGCTCGCCCAGGGCGCGATCGGCTACGTGCAGTACGCCACCCAGGTCCCCGAGGTCCTGGTCGGCGCCCACATGCTCGGCTCCTGCCTGGTGTGGATCGCCGTGGTCCGGGTCGCGCTGAGCCTGCGCGAGCGGCCCGTCGAACAGGCGGAGATCCCCGCCCAGGCCGACCCGCAGCTCTCCGCGGCCTAAGCACGATCCAGGCGGTAGACGCGGCGGGCGTTGCCGGCCGCCACCAGGGCGGCCACCCGTTCCGCGTCCCGCCAGGACCAGGAACCCTCGGCCGCCCAGCCGCCCAGCACCCGGCCCAGCGCCTCGCGGAACACCAGGGCTCCCACCGCGTGCAGTTCGGGCAGCTGCCGGCCACCGCTGGAGAACAGCACCTTGCCGAACGGCGCGGTCTCCAGCAGCTCCGCCAGGACCGCCGCGGCCCGCGCCCCGGTCCGCCCGAGCGCCGCGCCCGTATCGGCGTAGACGTGCGGGAAGGCCGCCGCGAGCTGGGCGGTGCGGCGGTGGTGCGGATATCCGCCGAGCAGCACCAGGCGCGTCCCGAGGCCCGCGGTGGCCCGTACGAACCCGGTCAGCGCGGCGGGGTCGGCCTCGTCCGTGTGCAGCTGGAGCGGCCGCCCCGACGCCACCGCGCTCCACAACAGGTGGGCCAGGAGCACGGGGTCCCGCACGGCTCCGCCCCGCGGCCGCCGGGCCAGCCACCTGCCGGCCGCACCGCGCACGGCGCCGGGACCGGGCGGCTCGGGTTCGACGGCCGGGGTGTCCCCGCGGGTGAAGGCCGTGGCACAGGTGAAGGCCGCGGCCCCGGTGGCTGCGTGGTGGACCGCCCCGGCGAGATTGGCGAGGAAGGAGCCCACCGTGCCGGACGTGTCGGCGACCTGCTCGGCCAGCAACTCCAGCCGGACCGACTCGAAGGCTTCGGCGTCCCCGGCGAGCGCCAGTTCCTTGGGCCCGGTGAGGTCTCCGGGCACCCCGGTGTCGACCAGGTAGGCGGCCACTCCGGATCCCGTCAGCAACCGCCGGGTGGTCTCCGCCACGCCCAGCTCGCGCCGCCGCGCCAGATAGCGGGCGGGGGTGGCGTGCGGCTCCAGCCCCAGCAGCGGTGGGCACCAGCGGCGCACCGCGAAGCCGGTCTGCGTGTCGAAGGAGGTGGTGCCCGCGGCGGGCGGGCCGGCCGAACGCACCAATTGGGCCTCGAAGGTGCCCAGGCCCAGCTCCGTACGGAGTACTCCGTGGCAGTACTGGTCCACCAGGGGCGGCGTTTCGATCATCCGGTCATCCCGTTGCGGACGTGAGGAAGGGGCTTCCACACGTCCTAACGGGTGAGCGGGGTGTGAGGTGTTGCTCGGGCTGTTGACCGAGACGGCACTCCCGGGTCCCCCGGACGTTCTCCCGGGGTCAGGCCGCCGGGTTCTCGGGTCCGCCGATCTGGATGCCGGCCATCCGCGTCCACTCGTACGGGCCCGTGCGCACGCGCGCTGCGAACTCTCCGTCGAACTCGTCGTGGAGGGTCAGCGCGGCCTTCTCCGCGGCCAGCTGGGCCACCTCGAAGCTGGGGGCGACCAGGTCGCCCCAGCCGCCGTCCGTACCCACGAGCACGATCCGGGTGCCGGCCTGGCCGATGTGGGCGAGCTGGCCCTCGACGCCGCCGTGCTGCTTGGCGAACGCGCCGATCTGCTTGGCCAGCTTCGCGGCCTTACGGTCCTGCTTCTTGTCCGCGGCGCCTGCGGCGGCCGCCGTGTCTGCGGTGTCTCCCATGGAAGTCATGCTACCGGCGAGTAATCAACGGAGGAAGGGATCCACGGCCACCGCCACGAACAGCAGCGACACGTAGGTGATGGACCAGTGGAACAGGCGCATCTCCTTGAGCTTCGCGCCCGTGACGCCCGCCTTGGCCCGCGCGTGCAGTGCGTGCGCCTCCCACAGCCACCAGCCACCCGCCGCCAGCGCGACCGAGGTGTAGAACCAGCCGGTGTACTCCAGCGGGGTCAGCAGCAGCGAGACCGCCACCATCACCCAGCTGTAGAGGACGATCTGGCGCGACACGACCTTGTTGCCCGCCACGACCGGGAGCATCGGCACGCCGGCCCGCGCGTAGTCGTCCTTGACCTTCATCGACAGCGGCCAGTAGTGCGGCGGCGTCCAGAAGAAGATGACGAGGAAGAGGATGACCGCGGCCCAGGAGACCTCGTTCTTGACGGCCGACCAGCCGATCAGTACCGGCATGCAGCCCGCGATGCCGCCCCAGACGATGTTCTGCGCGGTGCGCCGCTTCAGCAGCATCGTGTAGATCACGACGTAGAAGAGGAGCGCGCCGAGCGACAGCGCCGCCGACAGCCAGTTGACGAGCAGGCCGAAGAAGAGGGTGGAGACGACCGCGAGGGTGAGGCCGAAGGCCAGGCACTCCCGCGGGCTGACCATGCCGGTCACCAGCGGGCGCTGCGAGGTCCGGTCCATCAGCGCGTCGATGTCGCGGTCGATGTACATGTTCAGCGCGTTGGCGCCGCCCGCGGACAAGTAGCCGCCGAAGCAGGTCACCAGAACCAGCTGCAGCGACGGAACGCCCTGCTCTGCCAGGAACATCACCGGCACTGTGGTGATCAGCAGAAGTTCGATGATCCGCGGCTTGGTCAATGCCACGAAAGCCATGACGCGGGTCCCGAGCGGCCGGTGACCGGGGCTCGTCCCGAGCACCCCCGCTGGACGGGATTCGACGGCCGTCACGCACACCCCTGAGAGAGAATCCAGCAAGCTCCGACTCGGACCATTCACGACATGAAGGCCCGGTTGGGGCTTGCGCGTACCACGCCACTGTAGACGTTGCACTTACGTCGCCCCGCGCCGGGGTCGCCTCGTGTTGAGCCGATCGGGCCGTGCATACATACGGGGGACGGGCCCCGCCGGACGCCGGTGTGCGGGTGAACGAGCGGCGGCGGCGCGGTGACGGACCGCCTGCACTCGAATAGCTGCACGCCGTTGCGGGGGTAGGCTCAGAATCGCCGGTGCACCGTTCGTCACCGGGATACAAACATGTGGAGAGGAGCCCTGACTCACGGTGAGCACCAAGCCGACCACCACAGAGCTCGAGTGGACCGAACTGGACCAGCGGGCCGTCGACACCGCCCGCATCCTGGCCGCTGATGCGGTCCAGAGAGTCGGGAACGGCCACCCCGGTACGGCGATGAGCCTGGCCCCCGCCGCGTACACCCTCTTCCAGAAGGTGATGCGACACGACCCGGCGGACCCCGAGTGGGTGGGCCGCGACCGTTTCGTGCTCTCCGCGGGGCACTCGTCCCTGACCCTCTACACCCAGCTGTACCTGGGCGGGTTCGGGCTGGAGCTGGACGACCTGAAGGCGTTCCGCACCTGGGGCTCGAAGACCCCCGGCCACCCGGAGTACGGCCACACGGCCGGCGTGGAGACCACCACCGGTCCCCTCGGCCAGGGCATCGCCAACGCGGTGGGCATGGCCATGGCCGCCCGCTACGAGCGCGGCCTGTTCGACCCGGAGGCCGCCCAGGGCGCCTCCCCGTTCGACCACATGGTCTACGCGATCGCGGGCGACGGCTGCCTCCAGGAGGGCATCTCCCACGAGGCGTCCGCGCTGGCCGGCCACCAGAAGCTCGGCAACCTCGTCCTGCTGTGGGACGACAACCACATCTCCATCGAGGGCGACACGGAGACGGCCGTCTCCGAGGACACCCTGAAGCGCTACGAGGCGTACGGCTGGCACGTCCAGCGCGTCGAGCAGCAGGAGAACGGCGACCTCGACCCGAAGGCGCTGTTCGCCGCCCTCCAGGCCGCCAAGGCCGAGACCGGCCGGCCGTCCTTCATCGCGGCCCGCTCGATCATCGCCTGGCCCGCCCCGCACGCCCAGAACACCGAGGCCGCCCACGGCTCGGCGCTCGGCGACGACGAGGTCGCGGCCACCAAGCGCGTGCTCGGCTTCGACCCGGAGCAGACCTTCGAGGTCTCCGACGAGGTCATCGCCCACACCCGCGCCCTCGGCGACCGCGGCCGCGAGGCCAAGGCCGAGTGGGAGAAGGAGTTCTCCGCCTGGCGCACCGCCAACCCGGAGCGCGCCGCCGAGTTCGACCGCATCAACGCCAACGAGCTGCCCGCGGGCTGGGAGGACGAGCTCCCCGTCTTCGAGGCAGGCAAGGGCGTCGCCACCCGCGCCGCCTCCGGCAAGGTCCTCGGCGCGCTGGGCGCGGTCATCCCGGAGCTGTGGGGCGGCTCGGCCGACCTGGCCGGCTCCAACAACACCACCATCGACAAGGACTCCTCGTTCCTGCCGGTGGGGAACCCGCTGCCGGAGGCCGACCCGTACGGCCGCACCATCCACTTCGGCATCCGCGAGCACGCCATGGCCGCGTCCATGAACGGCATCGCGCTGCACGGCCACACCCGCATCTACGGCGGCACCTTCCTGGTGTTCTCCGACTACATGCGCAACGCCGTCCGCCTCTCCGCGCTCATGCACCTGCCGGTGACGTACGTGTGGACGCACGACTCCATCGGTCTGGGCGAGGACGGCCCGACCCACCAGCCGGTCGAGCACCTCGCCTCGCTGCGCGCCATCCCGGGCCTGAACGTCGTCCGCCCGGCCGACGCCAACGAGACCGCCATCGCCTGGCGCGAGATCCTGCGCCGACACACCAAGGTCTTCGGCAAGGGTGCCCCGCACGGCCTCGCGCTGACCCGCCAGGGCGTGCCGACCTACGAGCGCAACGAGGCCGCCGCCAAGGGCGGGTACGTCCTGTTCGAGGCCGAGGGCGGCCCGGCGCAGGTCCTCCTCATCGGTACCGGCTCCGAGGTTCACCTGGCCGTCGAGGCCCGTGAGCAGCTCCAGGCCCAGGGCGTCCCCACCCGGGTCGTCTCGATGCCGTCGGTCGAGTGGTTCGAGGAGCAGGACCAGGAGTACAAGGACAGCGTCCTGCCGCCGTCGGTGAAGGCCCGCGTCGCGGTCGAGGCGGGCATCGGCCTGACCTGGCACCGCTACGTCGGTAACGCAGGCCGGATCGTCTCGCTGGAGCACTTCGGTGCCTCGGCGGACGCGAAGGTGCTCTTCCGCGAGTTCGGCTTCACCGCCGAGAACGTGGCGGCCGCCGCCCAGGAATCCATCGCCGCCGCCGCGCGCTGACGCCGGTACGCAACCCAAGTAGGAGATGTAATCCCATGACAGACGCACTCAAGCGCCTCTCCGACGAAGGCGTCGCGATCTGGCTGGACGACCTGTCCCGCAAGCGCATCACGTCCGGCAACCTGGCCGAGCTCATCGACCAGTCGCACGTGGTCGGTGTCACCACCAACCCGGCGATCTTCCAGAAGGCCATCAGCGGCGGCGAGGGCTACGAGCAGCAGCTCACCGACCTCGCGACCCGCAAGGTCACCGTGGAAGAGGCCCTGCGCATGATCACGACGGCGGACGTCAGGGACGCCGCCGACATCCTGCGCCCGGTCTACGACCGCACCGACGGCCAGGACGGCCGGGTGTCGATCGAGGTCGACCCGCGCCTGGCGCACAACACCCCGGCGACCATCGCCGAGGCCAAGCAGCTTGCCTGGCTGGTGGACCGCCCGAACACGCTCATCAAGATCCCGGCGACCAAGGCCGGCCTGCCGGCGATCACCGAGGTCATCGGCAAGGGCATCAGCGTCAACGTCACGCTGATCTTCTCGCTGGAGCGCTACCGCGAGGTCATGGACGCGTACCTGGCGGGTCTGGAGAAGGCCAAGGCCGCCGGCCTGGACCTCTCCCTGATCCACTCGGTCGCCTCCTTCTTCGTGTCCCGCGTGGACTCGGAGATCGACAAGCGCCTGGACGCGGTCGGCACCGACGAGGCGAAGGCCCTCAAGGGCAAGGCGGCTCTCGCCAATGCCCGTCTGGCCTACGAGGCCTACGAGGAGGTCTTCGCCAGCGACCGCTGGGTCGCCCTGGAGCGTCTCGGCGCCAACAAGCAGCGTGCGCTGTGGGCCTCGACGGGCGTCAAGGACCCGGCGTACAAGGACACCCTGTACGTGGACGACCTGGTCGCCCCGAACACGGTGAACACCATGCCGGAGGCCACCCTGGAGGCCACCGCCGACCACGGGCAGATCACGGGTGACACCGTGCGCGGCACCTACGGGCAGGCGCGCGCCGAGCTCGACGCGGTCGCGAAGCTGGGCATCTCGTACGACGATGTGGTGCAGCTGCTCGAGGACGAGGGCGTCGAGAAGTTCGAGGCGTCCTGGAACGACCTGCTCAAGTCGACCGAGGCGGAGCTTGAGCGCCTTGCCCCCACGGAGGCCTGAACACCTTGTCTGTAAACGGAGCGAACCCGCTTCGTGACGCACAGGACCGGCGGCTCCCGCGCATCGCGGGGCCGTCCGGCCTGGTCATTTTCGGCGTTACGGGTGACCTGTCGCGCAAGAAGCTAATGCCTGCCGTCTACGACCTGGCCAACAGAGGCCTGCTTCCGCCGGGCTTCTCGCTGATCGGGTTCGCCCGCCGCGAGTGGCAGGACGAGGACTTCGCGCAGGTGGTCCACGACGCCGTCAAGGAGCACTCCCGGACGCCCTTCCGCGAGGAAGTGTGGCAGCAGCTCGTGCAGGGCTGCCGCTTCGTCTCGGGCGACTTCGGCGACGACGCCGCCTTCGAGACGCTGAAGGCGACCATAGAAGAGCTGGACAAGGCGCAGGGCACGGGCGGCAACTTCGCCTTCTACCTGTCCGTCCCGCCCAAGTTCTTCCCCAAGGTGGTCCAGCAGCTCAAGGACCACGGGCTGGCGCAGAAGGAAGGCTCCTGGCGGCGTGCCGTCATCGAGAAGCCCTTCGGACACGACCTGAAGAGCGCCGAGGAGCTCAACAAGGTCGTCCACGAGGTCTTCCCGCGGGACGAGGTCTTCCGGATCGACCACTACCTCGGCAAGGAGACCGTCCAGAACATCCTGGCGCTCCGCTTCGCCAACACGATGTTCGAGCCGATCTGGAACCGGTCGTACGTCGACCACGTGCAGATCACCATGGCCGAGGACATCGGCATCGGCGGCCGGGCCGGGTACTACGACGGCATCGGCGCCGCCCGTGACGTCATCCAGAACCACCTGCTCCAACTGCTCGCGCTGACCGCGATGGAGGAGCCCGGCTCCTTCCACCCCAAGGCGCTGGTGGCCGAGAAGCTCAAGGTGCTCACCGCGGTGCAGCTGCCGGAGGACCTGGGCAAGCACACCGTGCGCGGCCAGTACGCGGCGGCGTGGCAGGGCGGCGAGAAGGTCGTCGGGTACCTCGAAGAGGACGGCATCGACCCCAAGTCGAAGACCGACACCTACGCGGCCATCCGCCTGGAGATCAACAACCGCCGCTGGGCGGGCGTCCCGTTCTACCTGCGGACGGGCAAGCGCCTGGGCCGCCGGGTGACCGAGATCGCGGTCGTCTTCAAGCGGGCCCCGTACCTGCCGTTCGAGTCGGGCGCGACCGAGGAGCTGGGGCAGAACGCCCTGGTCATCCGGGTCCAGCCGGACGAGGGCGTGACGGTCCGCTTCGGCTCCAAGGTCCCGGGCACCTCCATGGAGGTCCGGGACGTCACGATGGACTTCGCCTACGGCGAGTCCTTCACGGAGTCCAGCCCCGAAGCGTACGAGCGACTCATCCTCGACGTGCTCCTCGGCGACGCGAACCTCTTCCCGCGCCACCAGGAAGTCGAACTGTCCTGGAACATCCTCGACCCGATCGAGGAGTACTGGGACAAGCACGGCAAGCCCGCGCAGTACCCGTCGGGCACCTGGGGGCCGGTCGAGGCGGACGAGATGCTCGCACGAGACGGACGGAGCTGGCGCCGGCCATGAAGATCGACCTCACGGAGACCAACTCCAGCAAGATCAATGCCGCGATGGTGCAGGCACGCCGGGACATCGGCACGCCGGCCATCGGCATGGTCCTCACGCTGGTGATCGTGACCGACGAGGAGAACGCGTACGACGCGCTCAAGTCGGCGAACGACGCGTCCCACGAACACCCCTCGCGGATCGTCGTCGTCATCAAGCGGGCCAGCCGCTCGCCCCGCAGCCGCCGCGACGCCCGGCTCGACGCAGAAGTCCGCGTCGGGGCGGACTCCGGCAGCGGTGAAACGGTTGTGCTCCGCCTTCACGGCGAACTGGTCGACCACGCCCAGTCGGTGGTTCTCCCGCTGCTCCTGCCCGACGCCCCCGTGGTCGTCTGGTGGCCGGACGGTGCCCCCATGGACCTGGCGGGCGACCCGCTGGGTGCACTGGGACAGCGCCGGATCACGGACACGTACTCCTGCGAGGACCCGATCAGGGCGCTCAGCGGCCGTGCGGGGGCGTACGCCCCCGGGGACACAGACCTGTCGTGGACCCGGATCACCCCGTGGCGCTCCATGCTGGCGGCCGCACTGGACCAGCAGGCCCTGACGGTCGCCTCGGCGACCGTCGAGGGCGAGGACGAGAACCCGAGCTGCGAACTGCTGGCCATGTGGCTGGCTGACCGGCTCCAGGTACCCGTCAAGCGCACGCTGTCGTCGGGCCCGGGCCTGACGGCGGTACGCCTGTCCACCAAGGACGGCGACATCGTCCTGGACCGGGCGGACGGCTCACTGGCCACGCTGTGCATGCCGGGGCAGCCCGACCGTGCGGTGGCGCTCAAGCGCCGCGACACGGCCGAGCTCCTGGCGGAGGAGCTGCGCCGGCTGGACCCGGACAACACGTACGAGGCCTCGCTGAAGTTCGGCGTGGCGAGGCTGGAGGCGTCGGCCCCGGAGCCGGAGGCCCCGGCGGCGACCGATGCCGATGCTCCGGCCAAGGCCGAGGCCTCGAAGCCGGCGGCCAAGCCGTCGAAGAAGAACGCAGCCAAGTAGCCGGAGCCGCTGCGCGGAGCCGACCCCA
Organism: Streptomyces sp. NPDC091682; assembly: GCF_044756625.1. Lineage (NCBI taxonomy): Bacteria > Bacillati > Actinomycetota > Actinomycetes > Kitasatosporales > Streptomycetaceae > Streptomyces > Streptomyces sp. NPDC091682. Next base: position 98,674 of record NZ_JBIVTH010000005.1, read on the forward strand.
CCCCGCCCCTTCTCCGTTTCCTGGGGCTCCGCCCCAGACCCCGCGCCTCAATCGCCGGCGAGGCTGAATCTTCAGCCCGTCCGGCGTTTGAGGACCAGGGTCCGGGGCGGAGCCCCGGTTTCGGGAAGGGGCGGGGTGGGGCACTGCTCCGCGCAGCGGCATCCGCACCCCCCGATCTACCGACAAGGCGGCAGCACATGGGTATGACGACTCCCCAGGTAGTCGTCCACCGGGACAAGGAACTGATGGCCCAGGCCACCGCGGCCCGGCTCATCACGAAGATCGTGGACGCGCAGACGGCCCGCGGCACCGCGTCCGTCGTCCTCACCGGCGGACGCAACGGCAACGGCCTGCTCGCGGCGCTGGCCGCCGCCCCGGCGCGGGACGCGATCGACTGGTCCCGGCTGGACCTGTGGTGGGGTGACGAGCGGTACGTCCCCGCCGCCGACCCCGAGCGCAACCACACCCAGGCCCGCGAGGCCCTCCTGGACTCGGTCCCGGTGGACCCCGCCCGCGTGCACGTGATGCCCGCCTCGGACGGTCCGTACGGCGGCGACGTGGACGCCGCGGCGGCCGCTTACGCCGCCGAGCTGGCGAAGGCGGCCGGCCCGGAGGACCACGGTCCGGTCCCCCGGTTCGACGTGCTGATGCTCGGCGTCGGCCCGGACACGCACGTGGCCTCGCTGTTCCCGGAACACCCGGCGGCCCGCGAGACCGAGCGAACGGTGGTCGGCGTGCACGGCGCCCCGAAGCCCCCGCCCACGCGGATCTCGCTCACGCTCCCGGCGATCCGGGCGGCCCGTGAGGTCTGGCTGCTGGCCGCGGGCGAGGACAAGGCCGGGGCGGTCTCCCTGGCCCTCGGCGGCGCGGGCGAGGTCCAGGCCCCAGCCGCGGCGGCGTACGGCCGCTCCCGCACCCTGTGGCTCTTGGACCGCGCGGCGGCGGCCAAGCTCCCGAGCGGCATGTACCCCCCGGCCTCTTCCTGACCGGGGCCGGTCCGAACGGCGATGGGCCCGCCCCCCTCGGGGGGCGGGCCCATCGCCGTTTCCCGGCGTCAGCTACGGCCGCGCAGCTTCCGGTACGTGGCCACCAGCGCCTTGGTCGAGGCGTCCAGCCCCGGTACGTCGGCGCCCTCGGTCAGCGCGGGCTCTACGCGCTTGGCGAGCACCTTGCCGAGTTCGACGCCCCACTGGTCGAAGGAGTCGATGTTCCACACCGCGCCCTGGACGAACACCTTGTGCTCGTAGAGCGCGATCAGCTGGCCCAGCACCGCCGGGGTGAGCTCCCCCGCCAGGATGGTGGTCGTCGGGTGGTTCCCGTGGAAGGTCTTGTGCGGGACCAGCGACTCGGGAGCGCCTTCGGCCCGCACCTCGTCCGCCGTCTTGCCGAAGGCCAGCGCCTGGGTCTGCGCGAAGAAGTTCGCCATCAGCAGGTCGTGCTGGGCCGCCGGGGCCGCCTCCAGCTCCGCCACCGGCCGGGCGAAGCCGATGAAGTCCGCGGGGATCACCTTCGTCCCCTGGTGGATCAGCTGGTAGTAGGCGTGCTGCCCGTTGGTGCCGGGCGTGCCCCAGACCACCGGGCCCGTCTGCCATTCCACCGGATTGCCGTCGCGGTCCACCGACTTGCCGTTGGACTCCATGTCCAGCTGCTGCAAGTAGGCCGTGAAGCGCGAGAGGTAGTGGCTGTACGGGAGCACCGCGTGGGACTGGGCGTCGAAGAAGGCGCCGTACCAGATCCCCAACAGGCCCATCAGGAGCGGCGCGTTCTCGTGCGCGGGCGCCGTGCGGAAGTGCTCGTCCATGGCGTGGAAGCCGCCGAGCATCTCGCGGAAGGCGGCCGGGCCGATCGCGATCATCAGCGAGAGGCCGATGGCGGAGTCGAAGGAGTAGCGTCCGCCGACCCAGTCCCAGAACCCGAACATGTTGGCCGGATCGATGCCGAAGTCGGTGACCTTCTCGGCGTTGGTGGACAGCGCCACGAAGTGCCGGGCCACGGCGGCCTGGTCGCCGCCCAGTCCGGCGAGCAGCCAACCGCGCGCCGAGGTGGCGTTGGTGATGGTCTCGATGGTGGTGAAGGTCTTGGAGGCGATGATGAACAGCGTCTCGGCCGGGTCCAGGTCCCGCACGGCCTCGTGCAGGTCCGCACCGTCGACGTTGGAGACGAAGCGCACCGTCAGATCGCGGTCGGTGAAGGCGCGCAGGGCCTCGTACGCCATGGCCGGACCGAGGTCGGAGCCGCCGATGCCGATGTTGACAACGTTCTTGATGCGCTGGCCCGTGGAGCCGGTCCACGCTCCCGACCTGATCCGGTCGGCGAAGTCCGCCATCTTGTCGAGGACGGCGTGCACGCCCGGGACGACGTCCTCGCCGTCGACCTCGACGACGGTGTCCGCCGGTGCGCGCAGGGCGGTGTGCAGCACCGCCCGGTCCTCGGTCGTGTTGATCTTCTCGCCGCGGAACATCGCCTCGCGCAGCTCGGCCACGCCCGTGGCCTCGGCCAGCTCGCGCAGCAGTGCGAGCGTCTCGTCGGTGACGAGGTGCTTCGAGTAGTCGATGTGCAGGTCACCGACCTGCAGGGTGTAGCCGGCGCCGCGGCCGGGATTCTGCTCGAACAGTTCCCGCAGATGCGTCTGCCCGAACTCCTCCCGGTGCTTGCCCAGGGCAAGCCACTCCGTCGTCCGGTTCAGCTTCGTACGCGTGCCTGCGTTCATCTCGGACATCAACCCACTTCTTCCGTCCTGTCGTGCCCCGCCGTTCACCAACCTAAGGGATCACAAGCGGCAGAACGCACACAAAGAGGCCCGGTGACGCAGGAGATGTTCCTGTGTCACCGGGCCTCGTGTCACGTGCTTCGAGCCGTCTCAGATCTCGCCGCGGAGCTTGGCGAGCGCTTCGGCGAGGATCGCCTCGCCGTCGGCGTCCGAGCGCCGTTCCCGTACGTACGCCAGGTGCGTCTTGTACGGCTCGGTGCGCGGCGGCGCGGGCGGGTTGTCCCGGTCCTGGCCGGCCGGGAACCCGCAGCGCGGGCAGTCCCAGGTGTCCGGCACCTGCGCATCGCTGGCGAAGCTCGGCTGCGTCTCGTGCCCGTTCGAGCACCAGAAGGAGATGCGCAGACGGGGCGCGGACTCGCCGCGCTCCGCCTCACCCATCGGCCCCGCTCCGACCCGGCTACCACGGATCGCGTTGCCACTTGCCACGGTCGTAACTCCCCTGCGTGATGGTGCCGCCAAGCGTGAGGATGTTCCTGCTGAAACGCCCCGGGTACGTAGAGCCCAACTCACGGGATCATCCCCTCGGGTGGGGGAGCAGAATAACTCGTTCCGCAACCAGGGCGCAGGACCTCATGATAGGCCGGGCGGCGCCGACCGGACTGCCGGAATGGCCAGAACGGTCAGGTGCTCGACTTCGTCAGCAGACCGAGCGCGACGATGCACGCGAACCACAGCAGACCGACGACCACGGTGATGCGGTCGAGGTTGCGCTCCGCGACGGAGGAACCGCCGACCGACGACTGCATACCGCCGCCGAACATGTCGGAGAGGCCGCCGCCCTTGCCCTTGTGCATCAGCACGAGCAGCATCAGCAGGGCGCTGAAGACGATCAGGGCGATCGAGAACCCCATAATCACGGCTGATTCCTACTTTCTGGCTTTTTCGGGCTTTCCGGCATTGCGAGATGTGCACGGGGGCCAGGGGCTGATGCATCAGCCTCTGGCCCCCGCAAGGGTACGACGGATCCGCCCTACCGCATACTCACTGGTCGCGGAAGCGGACGATCTTGACGAACTCGTCAGCGTCCAGTGCCGCGCCGCCGATCAGGGCGCCGTCGACGTCGGGCTGGGCCATGATCGCCGCGATGTTCCCGGACTTCACGGAGCCGCCGTACTGGATGCGGACCTTGTCGGCCAGCTCCTGCGAGTACAGCTCGGCGAGGCGGCCGCGGATCGCCCCGCAGACCTCCTGGGCGTCGTCGGGGGTGGCGACCTCGCCGGTCCCGATGGCCCAGACGGGCTCGTAGGCGATCACGATGGACTCGACCTGGTCGGCCGGGACGCCTTCCAGGCCGCCGTCGAGCTGGCTCAGCGTGTAGGGGACCTGCTGGCCGGCCTTGCGGACGTCCAGGCCCTCCCCGACGCACAGGATCGGGGTGATCCCGTGCCGGAAGGCGGCCTTGACCTTGGCGTTGCAGATCTCGTCGCTCTCGGCGTGGTACTGGCGGCGCTCGCTGTGGCCGACGGCCACGTACGTGCACTTCAGCTTCGACAGCATCGGGCCGGAGATCTCGCCGGTGTAGGCACCGGAGTCGTGCGCGGAGATGTCCTGGGCGCCGTACTTGATCTTCAGCTTGTCGCCGTCGACCAGGGTCTGGACCGAGCGCAGGTCGACGAAGGGCGGCAGGACCGCGACCTCGACGGCGTCGTAGTCCTTGTCGGTGAGGGCGAAGGCGAGCTTCTGGACGTGGGCGATGGCCTCGAGGTGGTTGAGGTTCATCTTCCAGTTGCCCGCCATGAGCGGGGTGCGCGTGGTCATACGGGTTCAGCCCTCCAGGGCGGCGAGGCCGGGGAGCGTCTTGCCCTCGAGGTATTCGAGGGAGGCGCCGCCACCGGTCGAGATGTGGCCGAATGCATTCTCGTCGAAGCCCAGGATGCGGACCGCGGCGGCACTGTCGCCACCTCCGACGACGGTGAAGGCGCTGCTGTCGAGCAGGCCCTGGGCGATGGCCGTGGTGCCCCCGGCGTAGTCGGGGTGCTCGAAGACGCCCACGGGACCGTTCCAGAAGACGGTCTTCGCGTCGGCGATCTTCGACGCGTACAGCTCGCGCGTCTTGGGGCCGATGTCCAGGCCCTCCTGGTCGGCGGGGATCTTGTCCGCGTCGACGGTCTCGAAGGTGGCCGGGGTCTTGCCCTTGAGGTCCGGGAACTCCGCGGAGACCAGCACGTCGACCGGGAGGACCAGCTCGACGCCGGTCTTCTCGGCGCGCTCCATGTACTCCTTGACCTTGTCCACCTGGTCCTTCTGGAGCAGGGAGATGCCGACCTCGTAGCCCTTGGCGTAGAGGAAGGTGTAGGCCATGCCGCCGCCGATGAGGATGCGGTCGGCCTTGCCGAGCAGCTCGTCGATGACGGCGAGCTTGTCGGAGACCTTGGCACCGCCCAGGACCACCACGTACGGGCGCTCGACCTCGGCGGTCAGCTTCTTCAGGACGCCGACCTCGGTGGCGATGAGGTAGCCGGCCCCGTGCGGGAGGCGGGCCGGGAGGTCGAAGACCGAGGCGTGCTTGCGGTGCACGGCGCCGAAGCCGTCGCCCACGTAGAGGTCGGCGAGCTCCGCGAGCTGGTCCGCGAAGGCGCCGCGCTCGGCGTCGTCCTTCGAGGTCTCACCGGCGTTGAAGCGCAGGTTCTCGATCACGGCAACCTGGCCGTCGGCGAGGGCCGCGACGGTCTCCTTGGCGGAGGAGCCGACGGTGTCGGTGGCGAACGCCACGTCCGCACCGAGCAGTTCGCCGAGGCGCGTGGCGGCCGGGGCCAGCGAGAACGCCGGCTCGACGCCGGTGCCCTTGGGGCGGCCCAGGTGCGAGGCCACGATGACGCGGGCGCCGGCTTCGGCGAGCTTCGCGATCGTGGGCTGGACGGCGCGGATGCGGCCGTCGTCGGTGATGGTGCCCTCGACCAGCGGGACGTTCAGGTCCGCGCGGACGAAGACCCGCTTGCCCTTGACGCCTTCGGCGAGCAGTTCATCGATCGTCTTCATGTATTTCTACTCCTTTGAGCCTTCACTCGAAGGGCGAGGAAGGATAACGAGGCAAGCAACAGGGCCCGTGCGGCGCATCGTCGCGCTGCTCGGACCCTGTGCTTCACATCGTGGTGCCTTGCCCTACGTTTTTAGAGCTGACCGCCGACGAAGACGGTGAGGTCGACGAGACGGTTGGAGTAGCCCCACTCGTTGTCGTACCAACCGACGACCTTCACCTGCGTACCGTCCTGAACCATGGTCAGCGAGGAGTCGAAGGTGCAGGACGCGGGCCAGTTCACGATGTCGGAAGAGACGATCGCGTCCTCGGTGTAGTCGAGGATGCCCTTGAGCTGCCCCTCCGAAGCCTTCTGGAAGGCCGCGTTGATCTCTTCCACCGTGGTCTCGCGGGAGAGCTCCAGCACCAGGTCGGTCACCGAGCCGGTCGGGACCGGGACGCGCATGGCGATGCCGTCCAGCTTGCCCTTGAGCTGCGGGAGGACCAGCGCGGTCGCCTTCGCGGCACCGGTGGAGGTCGGGATGATGTTCTCGGCGGCGGCGCGGGCGCGACGCAGGTCCGAGTGCGGGAAGTCCAGGATGCGCTGGTCGTTCGTGTACGCGTGGACCGTCGTCATCATGCCCTTGACGATGCCGAAGTTCTCGTCGAGGACCTTGGCCATCGGCGCCACGCAGTTGGTGGTGCAGGAGGCGTTGGAGATGACGTGGTGGTTGGCCGCGTCGTACTTGTCCTGGTTGACGCCCATCACGATGGTGATGTCCTCGTCCTTGGCCGGAGCCGAGATGAGGACCTTCTTCGCGCCCGCGGCGATGTGCTTGGCGGCGTCGGCCTTCTTCGTGAAGATGCCAGTCGACTCGATGACGATGTCGGCGCCCAGCTCGCCCCAGGGCAGGTTCGCGGGGTCGCGCTCGGCAAAGGTCTTGAACGTGTTGCCACCGACCGTGATCGTGTCGTCGGTGTGGGAGACCTCGGCCTTGAGGCGGCCCAGGATCGTGTCGTACTTGAGAAGGTGCACCAGGGTGGCGTTGTCAGTCAGGTCGTTGACACCGACGATCTCGATGTCCGCTCCCTGCTCCAGAAGCGCCCGAAAGTAGTTACGGCCAATTCGGCCAAAACCATTGATGCCTACGCGGATCGTCACGAACCGATCTCCTCGTTGGTGCGCCGGTAAGAGCGCCGGCGAGTTGAAATGGGATGTCCCCGACCGCTTACGACCCTACCTCTCCGTGAGCTTTTGGGTGACATCGGTCGGGGCCTGACACTCCCCCTACTTCCCGGGGGCACTCCCGCGAGGGTCCCGTTCCGGACACTCCGGAACGGGACCTCGGACTTCGACCCCTCGTCACTCAGGGTGAGTGACGACCGGGGCTCGGATCAGCGGTGCAGTGTGCGCAGTGCCTTACCGATGAGTAGGGCACGGTCCGCTGCGGTGGGCATGTGCTCCAGGCCGAAGCCCAGCAACACCGTGTCACGCGTGGTCACCGCAGCGTAGGACTTGAACAGTTCCCCGGACCGGGCCCATTCGCCGGGAACCTCGGGGCTGCCGGCCGGTGCGGCCTGTGCCGTCCAGGCTCCGAGGGACGTCTCGAATCCCTCCACGGGCTGGTCCGCGCCCTTGACGGAGAGGCGGGCCTCGTCCGCGAAGACGCCGCGGCCGCCCGAGCCCGGGTCGGTGATGTAGGAGAGCGAGAGCTCAACGGTCTTGCCGGCGTAGGCGCTCAGGTCGAAGGCGACCTGCTTCCAGCCGCCGGAGGAACCGGTGAAGCTGTTCCACTTGCCGCTGGTGCCCTGCGGGGTGCAGCCGGCGGCGTCGAGCGTGAGGTAGCGGCGCAGGAACGGGTGCCCGTTGACGAAGAACCCGGCCGCACATTCCTCCGGGACGGTGGTGCTGCTCAGGCCGCCCGCGTCCGGCAGGGTGGTCCAGTCGTCGCCGCCGGCGGTCCGGGCCTCCAGTGCGGCGTGGTCGTAGCCCTCCTCGACGTTCCAGTTGAGCGCCAGCTTCAGTTGGGGCTGGTCGGCCGCGGTGACCCCGGTCAGGTCGATCGTACGGACGAGGCGCTTCCAGTCGTCGTCGGCGTGCAGGGCCGCGGCCATGCCGGCGCCGGCATAGGGGGCGTACGGGTTCACGACCCCGGTGAAGGCCCCCGCCTGGGCGCTCTTGAACTGCGGGAACTGTGCGGGCGCCAGGGTCTCGGAGGTCACGGTGTACCCGCCGGGGGCGTTCAGCGGGTTGCCCGCGGCGTCCCCGACGGTGCCCCGGGCGCCGTTCAGGGCCCCGGCGCCGGCGAAGCCGGTGGCTCCGGCGGTGCTCGTCCGGCTGTACGCGCCGAGCCAGTACTGGCTGAAGTCGTTGGTCACGGCGCGGCCGACCTGGGCGTTGCCGCCCGCCAGCTCACCGGCCTCGATCAGCTTGCCGCCCTCGTTCAGGAAGTCGCGGACCGCCAACTGGGTGTCGCCGCCCGGGATCTTGGCCCCCGTGTAGTGGACGGCCGTACCGAAGTGGGAGAGGACGCCGAGGTGGTGCGGGGCGCCCTGGACGGCGACGTCCCAGACCGCCGCGGACTTTCCGTTCGCGCGCAGGGCGTCGACGTAGGTCTGGGCGTGCTGGGCCTTGGCCCCCTCTTCCGCGATCACCAGGACGTCCGCGCGCGGCCGCTCGGCCACCGTGTACGTGAAGTGCTCGCTGGAGACCTGCTTGCCGGAGCGGTCTCGGCCGGTGAACCAGACCTCGACCTTGTCGCCGGGCTTCGCGCCGTCGACCTCGGCGCGGTACTCGTCGAACCAGTTGTTGTCGTCGCCGCCGTAGACCTCGCCGCCCTTCCAGGCCTTGAGGTCCTCGTCGTGCGTGCGGCCGCCGTTGATCCGGAAGTTGAGCTCCTTGTCCTTCAGCGCCTTGCGGGCCGTGACGGAGACCGTCTGGCCCTCGCCGCGGGCGGCGTAGGAGGTGGCGAAGGCGTCCACGGTGAAGTCCGCGGCGCTCAGGCCGACCGAGGAGGACGGCCGGTCCGGGTGCGCGGCGCTCTCGCCGACGGAGAGGGCGAAGGGGACGTTCTTGGAGAACTCCGCCTGGATGAGCTTCTCGTCGTCCGGGAAGTTGAAGCCGGAGGCGCAGTCCTCGGGCTTCCACTGGTCGTTCGGGTCGCTCGCCGAGGCGGTCTGGCAGGTGGTCATCTCCGGCGTGAACATCATGATGCCGTTGACGTTGGAGGCGTGGCCGTCGGCCTCGCCGTTGGTGGTGTAGAGCTCGGAGGAGACCTGCGGGTAGTAGCCCGGGACGGCGGGGTTCTCCGGGGTGCCGGCGAGCGCCTTGTAGGCGACGTCGTCGGGGGTGGGGGTGGCGACCTGCCAGCCCACGCCGTAGAGGATCAGTTCGGCGGCGGAGTGGTAGTTGATCGCGTAGTCGAAACCGATGCGCTTCTCGAAGCGGTCGAGGGCGACGGTCTCGGGTTCGGAGGAGGCGCTCGGGCCGCGGTAGGTCTCGCTCGACTGGTTCGGCGAGGAGCCCTCGTTGTCGTAGCCCCACTTGAAGGCGAAGTTCCGGTTGAGGTCGACCCCGTCGCCGGGGCCGGTCTTCCCGTCGCCGTTGTTGTCGCGCAGGTTCTTGCGCCACAGCCGCTGGCCGTCGGCGGCGTGCGTGTAGTCGTATCCGTCCGGGTTGGCGGAGAGCAGGAACCACAGCTCGCTGGAGTCCACCAGTTTGGTGATCCGCGGGTCCTTGCCGTAGTTGTCGAGGGTGTGGTGCATCAGCCGCCGGGTCATCTCGGGGGTGATCCACTCACGGGCGTGCTGGTTGGACATGTAGAGGACCGACGGCTTGTCACCGTCCTTGGTCTTCTTGGCGTTCTTGCTGACCTTCAGGGCGAGGATGTCCTTGCCCTGGACGGTCTTGCCGATGGAGACGACCTTGGTGAGCCCCGGGTTCTCCTGCGCGGTCCGCAGGATCTCCTCCTGGAGGCCGCCCTTGCCGCTGTACGGGCGGAACACCCCGTCCCCGGCGGCCTTGGCGCGGGCCAGGCCCTGGGCGGGGACCTTGCGCTCGGCGAGCTTGACGCCCTGGGCCGCGAGTTCCTCGGCCTGGCCGCCGCTGAGGAAGAGCTCGACCCGGGCGGTGCCGGTCTCCGGGGCCCGCTCGGTGAGCTCGTGCGCGTCCTGCCCCGCGGCGAGGACCAGCGGGACCTGTTCCCGGGTGATGTCGGCGTCGTAGACGCGTACCTCGTCTGCGCCGGATGCGGTGCCGGGTCCCGGCTGGGCCTGCGCCGCGGCGGGTAGGACGGCGAGCGTGGTTCCGAAGACGAGTGCGCTTGCGGCGAGGATCGATCTCGCGCGGTGACTCATGTGCCCCCCTGGGCGTCGTCTGCCACGAAAGCGTTCGGACGCCAGACTCGAGACCGGCCCATGCTCATGTCAATGGGGCGTGCGGCAAAGGGGCCCGCACGAGTGATCGCGCGAGCCCCTTCAGCCGTACGGGACGGCCTAACCGGCCATGTTGTCGGCCATCTCCTCGCTGAGGTCGAGGTTCGACTCGGTGCCCGGGATGCCGAGGTCCTGGGCCCGCTTGTCGGCCATCGCGAGTAGCCGTCGGATCCGGCCGGCGACCGCGTCCTTGGTCAGCGGGGGGTCAGCGAGCGCGCCCAGCTCCTCCAGGGAGGCCTGCTTGTGTTCCATGCGCAGCCGGCCCGCCGCGGCCAGGTGCTCGGGGACCTCCTCGCCGAGGATCTCCAGCGCGCGCTGCACGCGGGCTCCGGCGGCCACCGCGGCCCGCGCCGAGCGGCGCAGGTTGGCGTCGTCGAAGTTGGCCAGGCGGTTGGCGGTGGCGCGCACCTCGCGCCGCATCCGCCGCTCCTCCCAGGCCAGTACCGACTCGTGCGCGCCGAGCCGGGTCAGCAGCGCCCCGATCGCGTCGCCGTCGCGGACCACGACCCGGTCCACTCCGCGCACCTCGCGCGCCTTGGCGGCGATGGACAGCCTGCGGGCGGCGCCCACCAGGGCCAGGGCGGCCTCCGGGCCGGGGCAGGTGACCTCCAGGGAGGAGGACCGGCCCGGCTCGGTCAGCGAGCCGTGGGCCAGGAAGGCGCCGCGCCAGGCCGCCTCCGCGTCGCAGGTGGCCCCGGAGACCACCTGCGGGGGAAGACCCCGAATGGGGCGTCCGCGGCCGTCCACGAGGCCCGTCTGGCGCGCCAGCTGGTCACCGCCGGCCACGACGCGGACCACGTAGCGGCTGCCGCGGCGCAGTCCGCCGGGGGCCATCACCACCAGGTCCGAAGAATGGCCGAAGATCTCCAGGATGTCCTTGCGTAGGCGTCTGGCGGCGATTCCCGTGTCCAGCTCCGCCTCGATGACGATGCGGCCGCTCACCAGGTGCAGCCCGCCCGCGAACCGAAGGATCGCCGAGACCTCCGCCTTCCTGCAGCAGGTCCGGGTGACGGGCAGGCGGGAGATCTCATCCTTCACCGCAGGCGTCATCGCCATGGGCCGATCCTTCCATGCATCCGAAAAATACGGTCGTACGCGGCGGCCAGCAGCTCCGGGTCGTGCTTCGGAGAGCCGTCCTGCCTGGCCACGGGCGCCAGCTCGACCGCTGCCCCGAACCGTTTCGCGGCATCGGCGAGGGACTCGCGGTCGGGCACGGCGGCCTCGTCGGCCAGCACCACGTCCAGGGCGAGTTTAGGGGCGTGTCGGGCCAAAACCTCCAAATGACGCTGCGGAGAGAAGCCCTCTGTTTCGCCGGGCTGCGGCGCGAGGTTCAGCGAGAGGACCCGCCGGGCCTTCGTCTCCATCAGCGCGTCCAGCAGTTCCGGCACCAGCAGGTGTGGAATGACCGAGGAGAACCAGGACCCCGGACCGAGCACCACCCAGTCGGCGTCCAGGACCGCGGCCACGGCCTCCGGTACGGCCGGCGGGTCGCTCGGCACCACCTGCACGGAGAGCACCTCGCCCGGTGTCAGCGCCACCGTGGCCTGCCCGCGGACGGTGTCCACGTGCTCGGGGCGGGCCGGGTCGTGCCCCCGGACCAGGGCTTGCAGCTCCAACGGCACGGCCGACATCGGCAGGACGCGGCCCTGGGCCCCGAGCAGCTTGCCGACCAGGTCGAGGGCCTGTACGGGGTCGCCGAGCTGTTCCCACAGGGCGACGATCAGCAGGTTGCCGACCGCGTGCCCGTGCAGATCGCCCTCGGACTGGAAGCGGTGCTGGATCACCCGGGCCCAGGTCTGGCCCCAGTCGTCGTCACCGCACAGCGCGGCCAGCGCCTTGCGCAGGTCGCCGGGCGGGAGCACGTCGAGCTCCTCCCGGAGCCGGCCGCTGGAACCGCCGTCGTCGGCCACGGTGACCACGGCGGTGAGGTCACCGGTGATCCGGCGCAGCGCGGCGAGGGAGGCCGACAGGCCCTGGCCGCCGCCGAGCGCCACCACCTTGGGCGTGGCGCCGCGCCGGCGGCCGGAGCGGCCCGCGCCGTCTTCGCCCCGGCCCGGGGTGAGGCGGCGCAGGCGGCTCAGCCGCGGGGTCCGTGCGGTCACTCGCGCCCCATGTCCCGGTGGACTACGACGGTCTCGACTCCCTCGGAGGCGAGGCGGGCGGCGAGCTTCTCGGACATGGCCACGCTGCGGTGCTTGCCGCCGGTGCAACCGACCGCGATGGTCACGTACCGCTTGCCCTCGCGGCGGTAGCCGGTGGCGATGAGCTGCAGCAGCTCGGTGTAGCGGTCGAGGAACTCCTTGGCGCCGGGCTGGCTGAAGACGTACCCCGACACCTCCTCGTTGAGCCCGGTGAAGGGGCGCAGCTCCGGGACCCAGTGCGGGTTGGGGATGAAGCGGCAGTCGACGACGAGGTCGGCGTCGACGGGGAGGCCGTACTTGTAGCCGAAGGACATGACGGTGGCCCGCAGCTCGGGCTCCTCGTCCCCGGCGAACTGGGCGTCCATCTTCGCGCGCAGCTCGTGCACGTTCAGGCTGGAGGTGTCGATCACCAGGTCGGCGTCGCCGCGCAGCTCGCGCAGCAGGTCGCGCTCGGCGGCGATGCCGTCGGTGATGCGTCCGTCGCCCTGGAGCGGGTGCGGGCGGCGGACCGACTCGAAGCGGCGGACCAGTGCGTCGTCGGAGGACTCCAGGAAGACGATGCGGCGGGTGACGCCCTTGTTGTCAAGGTCGGCGAGGGACTCGCGCAGGGCGTCGAAGAACTGGCGGCCGCGGACGTCGACGACGACGGCGATGCGCGCCACGTTGCCCTGGGAGCGGGCTCCGAGCTCGACCATGGTCGGGATCAGGGCCGGCGGGAGGTTGTCGACGACGAACCAGCCGAGGTCCTCCAGACACTTCGCCGCCGTACTGCGGCCGGCCCCGGACATGCCGGAGATGATCACCAGCTCGGGGATGGCCGCCTCGGCGGTCTCGCCGGGCTCCACTGTCGTGCCCGTACTCACCTGTGCTCCGTCTCGGTCGTGCGCGGTCGCGTGCTCTGTCATTGCTCGGTCCCCCGTTCGGACGATGCTCCCGCGGGCGCGGGGGTCTCATCCTCAATGATCTCTCCTGTGGCCGTATTGACGGCAGGACCAGCGGGAACCGCCTGGGCGAGGGCCGCGGCCACGGTCTCGGCCGTCTTCCGACCTATGCCCGGGACCTCGCAGATCTGGTCGATTGTCGCCTGTTTCAGCTTCTTCACCGAACCGAAGTGTTTGACCAGGGCCTGCTTGCGGCTCTCGCCGAGGCCGGGCACCTCGTCCAGGGGCCCGGATTTCAGGCGCTTGCCGCGCTTGTTGCGCTGGTACTGGATGGCGAAGCGGTGGGCTTCGTCACGGACCCGCTGGAGCAGGTAGAGGCCCTCGCTGGTGCGCGGCAGCACGACCGGGTCGTCCTCGCCGGGCAGCCAGACCTCCTCCAGCCGCTTGGCCAGACCGCACACCGCGACGTCGTCGATCCCGAGCTCCTCCAGGGCCCGCTTGGCGGCGGCGACCTGCGGCTGACCACCGTCGACCACGACGAGCTGGGGCGGGTACGCGAACCGCTTGGGCCGCCCGTCGTCCTCGGACACCTCCCGGGCCGCGGCCACGTCCTCGGCGTCCTCCGCGTCCTCGGGGGTCCACTCGCCCGTCTTGAGCTTCTCCTGGAGGTAGCGGCGGAAGCGCCGGGACACCACCTCGTGCATGGAGCGGACGTCGTCCTGCCCCTCGAAGGACTTGATCTGGAAGCGCCGGTACTCGCTCTTGCGGGCCAGCCCGTCCTCGAAGACGACCATCGATGCGACGACGTCGTCGCCCTGCAGGTGCGAGATGTCGAAGCACTCGATGCGCAGCGGGGCGCTGTCGAGGTCCAGCGCCTCCGCGATCTCCTCCAGGGCCCGGGAACGGGTGGTGAGGTCGCTGGCGCGCTTGGTCTTGTGCAGGGCGAGGGACTGCAGCGCGTTGCGGTGGACGGTCTCCATCAGGGCCTTCTTGTCGCCGCGCTGCGGTATCCGAAGGCTGACCTGGGACCCCCGGCGCTCGGCGAGCCACTGGTTCAGTGTCGGCGTGTCCTCGGGGAGGGCCGGCACCAGCACCTCCCTGGGCACGGCCTCGCCCTTCTCCTCGCCGTACAGCTGCTGGAGGGCGTGCTTGACGAGCCCGGCCGTGTCGACGGCCTCGACCTTGTCGGTGACCCAGCCGCGCTGGCCGCGGACCCGGCCGCCGCGGACGTGGAAGATCTGCACCGCGGCTTCGAGCTCGTCCTCGGCCACGGCGATCAGGTCGGCGTCGGTGGCGTCGGCGAGCACCACGGCGTTCTTCTCCATCGCCCGGCGCAGCGCCCCGATGTCGTCGCGCAGCCGGGCGGCCTTCTCGTACTCCATCTCCTCGGCCGCCGCGTGCATCTCCTTCTCCAGCCGCGAGAGGTAGGTGCCGGTGCGGCCGGCCATGAAGTCGCAGAAGTCCTCGGCCAGTTCGCGGTGCTCCTCGGGGGTGACCTTGCCGACGCAGGGGGCCGAACACTTGCCGATGTAGCCGAGCAGGCAGGGGCGGCCGATCTGGGCGGAGCGCTTGAACACGCCCGCCGAGCAGGTCCGCACCGGGAACACCCGGAGCATCAGGTCGACGGTCTCGCGGATCGCCCAGGCGTGCCCGTACGGACCGAAGTAGCGCACGCCCTTCTTCTTGGGCCCGCGCATGACCTGGACCCGCGGGTACTCCTCATTGAGGGTGACGGCGAGGGAGGGGTAGCTCTTGTCGTCCCGGTACTTGACGTTGAACCGGGGGTCGAACTCCTTGATCCACGAGTACTCCAACTGGAGCGCCTCGACCTCGGTGGACACCACGGTCCACTCGACGGAGGCGGCCGTGGTCACCATGGTGGCGGTACGGGGGTGCAAGCCGGCGATGTCCTGGAAGTAGCTGGCCAGGCGCTGGCGCAGGCTCTTGGCCTTCCCGACGTAGATCACCCGGCGGTGCTCGTCGCGGAACTTGTAGACCCCGGGAGAGTCCGGGACCTGTCCCGGCTCGGGGCGGTAACTGGAAGGGTCGGCCATGCCAACCACCCTACTGGCGCGCACCGACAACCGACCGTACGCCTCCGGCCCGGTCTGCGGATCCGGCCGGTCCACTGCCCCCCTCCAGCCCCGCCGGCGTTTGAGGCGCGGGGTCCGGGGCGGAGCCCCGGGAAACGGCGAAAGGGCGGGGCGGGGAGGGCCGCCCGCAGGGCCCGGCCCCGGGGTGGGGGTCGGGCCGGGCCCTGCGGTCGGGGCTCGGCCGCTCAGGCCCGCGCGCCCGCCCGGCGCGATCGCCGCACGGCGGCCACGCCCAGCGCCCCGAGCGCCACAGCACCGGCCCCCGCCGCCCATGGCGCTTCCGCACCCTCGGCAGCAGCCGGCCCGGCATCGGCATCCGCATAACCGCCGGCCGCGCCGCGCTCGGCGTACGGGGAGCCGGGGAGCTTGTCCCCGTAGGCCTGGACGACCCGCGCCCGGTAGGCGCTCAACGTCGCACCGCCCGCGCCCACGGCTCGCACGGCGTCCTCGTCCAGCGGCAGCACCCTGCTGCCCCGGGTCACGTACCAGGCGTCGATCTGCGGCTCGCGGAACACCGTCCCCCCGGGCAGTTTCGCCGCGCCCAGCTGCGCGTAGCGGAACTCGTCGTCGCCGGTGGCGATGTTCACGACCTGCCAGCCGGCCTCCGTCCGCGCGGTCCACAGCGCGGCCTGCTGCCCGTCGGAGGAGACGGCCTTGCTGGCGAGGAATTCCAGGCGGGCGACGGGTGCGCCCGCTCTGCCCGCGACGAACTCCGGGGAGAGGTGGTTGACCGGTATCGCCTCGCCCTCGATCCGGGGCTGCGCGGCCGTGACGGAGACCTTGCCGTCCCGGGCGAAGAAGCGGGAGAGGGTGGCCAGGGTGTCGGGGGCGGTGGCCGCCTGCGCGGCGGCGGCCTTGTTCTCGGCGGTGGCGGCTCGGGGCTGCGGCACCGGGCCGCCGGGCGCCGCGGTGGCCTGCGGGGCGAGGCCGAGGAGGGCGGTGGTGGCGAGGACCGCGGCTGCAGCGGCGGTGGCGGCGCGCAGGGTCATGGCGGTCACGCCCCGATCCGGTAGAGGGAGTGGGTCCAGGAGAAGGTGTTGTTGTTGACGTACCAGGCGTGCGAGGCCCAGTTGTAGCGGTCGCTGGAGGGCCAGGGGTCGCCCCAGTAGACCCAGTTGTTCGCGGTGTCGTAGCCGTAGACGACGTGCATGTGGCCGCCACCGTTCGACCACTGGATGCGGGTCTCGATCGGCCGGTCCGCGTTGATCTCGGTCTGGACGGTGGAGTACTGGAGCCAGCCGCTCACGTACGAGCCGGGGTTGATGCCGGCCCAGCGCAGGCCGGTCTGGACGTTGCCCAGGGTGGCCTGGTTGTTGGGGCATTCACTGCCCTGCTGGCGGTTGAAGGCGGCGTTGCAGAACTGGTTCTGGCTGTAGTTCCGGCCGAACCAGGTGGCGATGGTGTTCCCGCCTGCGGCCCAGCACCAGTTGGTCTTCGTCTGGGCCTGCATGGTGATGTTCAGGCGCTTGGCGGCGAGGGCGGAATCGGTGCCGACCTCGGCAGCGGCGGCGGTGCCGGCGCCGAGGGGCAGGGCGAACAGCAGAGCGGTGAACACGGCGGTGAAGCAGGCGGCCGGGGAATGCCGCCGGTTTCGGTTGCGCATCGCGTTCCTCCCGGTGTGGGGTGTGGGGGGTGGAGGAGCGCGTCCGGACGCTGTTCAGGAGCATCGGACAGTTGTCGCGATCAGGTCAACACGCTTCAATACGCGGTGACATTGCTGTGTGAACGGTGGGGCTACGGTGTGAACGGTTGCTGCCGTGTCACCTGGTCCCCCGGAGCCGCCGCCGCGATCCCCCGCGCCGGCCCGTGTGAACGTTCACGAAGGAGTCGCCGTGCGACCGACCGAGGACCCGACGGAACTCGGCCAGTTGCTGCGCGGCGGCCCCTTCCACCTCGCCCTGCGCGCCGCCCTCGCCGCGCGCGGTCTGCCCCTGCACCGGGTGCAGCACCGGCTCGCGACCCAGGGCATCAAGGTCGGCGTCACCAGCCTCAGTTACTGGCAGCAGGGCGCGCGGCGGCCCCGTCACCCGGAGTCGCTGCGGGCGGTCACCGCCCTGGAGCGGATCCTGGAACTGCCCGACGGCGCCCTCCTGCGCCTGCTGGCCGCCCAGGATCCCGGGCCGGGGTCCGCGCGTCCGCCCACCCGCTCGTACCGGGCCCTGTTCAGCTTGGGCGGGACGGTGGAGCAGCTGCTGGACGGGATGGACCTCCCGCCGGACGGCGGGCTGCACTCGATCGGGCACCACGAGCGGGTCCGCATCGGGCCGGCGGGGGAGCTACGGGTCCGCGAGTCGCAGCAGATCGTCCGGGCGCACCGCGACGGCGTCGACCGCTACCTGGCCGTCCACCACGGCGACCCCGGCTGTGACGTGTCCCGGATGCGCGTGACGGCGTACGAGAACTGCCGCACGGGCCGGGTGCGGTGCCACCCCGAGTCCGGGGTGGTGGTCGCCGAGCTGCTCTTCGACGCGCGGCTGCGGCGCGGGGACACCCATGTCTTCGGCTACGGGATCGAGGACGGCACCGGAGCCCGCAGCGGCGAGTACGTGCGCGGGTTCAGCTACGCCGGCGGTCAGTACATGCTCCAGGTCAGCTTCGACGAGGCGGCCCTGCCGGTGCGCTGCCGACGCTTCGCCCGGGGCGGGCCCCGGGCTCCGCGCACCGGCCTCGTGGACCTGACGCCCAGCGGCCGGCACCGGGCGGTCCACCTGGTGGAGCAGTCGGTGCGGCGCGGGATCCTCGGGATCGCCTGGGACTGGGACTGAGGCTCGGTCGCGGGTGCGGGCGCCGGTCAGCCCGCGACGAGCTTGCCGTTCTCGGCCCGGACCGGGACGGCGGGCAGCGGGGCGGCGGCCGGACCGCGCAGGACCTGGCCGGTCTTCACGTCGAATCGGCTGCCGTGGCAGGGGCAGTTCCCCTCGCCCTCGACGATCTTGTCCAGGACGCAGCCGGCGTGCGTGCACTGGGCGCTGAAGGCCTTGTACTGGCCCTCCGCCGAGCAACTGACGATCAGCTTGTTCTCCCTGTAGAGCTTCGCGCCGCCCACCGGGACGTCGGCCGCGGCGCCCAGGTCCACCGGCGCGGTGGGCGTGGCGGGGGTGTTGCCGCCGCTGTTGGTTTCGGTGGAGCAGGCCGCGAGGGTCGCTCCGGCGCCCGCGGCCCCGGCGAGCGCGGCGGCGCCCTTGAGGACGGTACGGCGGGCGGGCGACTGCGGCGCGGGCATGCGGTTCTCCTGGGGTGCGGGCGCGGGGGGCGGGGTGCCGGGCGGGGCGCGGGCCGGAACCCGGCCGGGGCACCGGCCCACCCGACGATACCTCCGTCCCATGAGGTAGCTTCCCCCGCGTGATCGTCGTCGGCGGAGAAGCCCTCATCGACCTGGTGCCCGTTGCACGGCCGCCCGGGGCGCTGCTGCCCCGGCCGGGCGGCGGACCGTACAACACCGCGCTCGCGCTCGGGCGGCTCGGCGCCGAGGTGGCCTTCTGCTCCCGGGTCTCTTCGGACGGCTTCGGGGAGGGCCTGCTGGCCGGGCTGCGGGCCGCGGGGGTGGACCTGTCGCTGGTCCAGCGCGGGCCGGAGCCGACCACGCTCGCCGTGCCCTCGCTGGCCCCGGACGGCTCGGCCTCGTACGGCTTCTACGTCGAGGGCACGGCGGACCGGCTCTTCGCGCTGCCGCCGGCCCTCCCGGACGGGGTGCGGGCCCTCGCGCTCGGCACCTGCTCGCTGGTCCTGGAACCGGGCGCGAGCGCGTACGAGGCCTTGCTGCGCCGGGAGTCGCGGCGCGGGGTGCTGACCCTGCTGGACCCGAACATCCGGCCGGCGCTGATCGCGGACCCGGCCGCGTACCGCGCGCGCTTCCTGGAGCGGCTGCTGCCGCACACGAGCGTCCTCAAGCTGTCGGAGGAGGACGCGGCCTGGTTGGGCGGCCGGGTCGAGGACTGGCTGGCGGCCGGACCGTCGGCAGTGGTGCTGACCCGGGGCGCGGCGGGCCTGACGGCCTGGACGCGGGAGGGCGGGGAGTACTCGGCCGTGGCCCGCCCGGTGCCGGTGGTGGACACGATCGGAGCGGGCGACACCGTCAACGCCGCCCTGCTGCACCGGCTCGCCGCCCTGCCGGGCGGCCCGGTGGACTGGCCGGAGGTGCTGGCCCACGCCGCCCACGCGGCGGCCCTGACCTGCACGCGGGCGGGCGCGGAGCCGCCGTACGCGGCGGAGCTGCGCTGACGGGTCGGTGCGGCCCTATCCGCTCCATGCTGCCCGGTTCTGCCCGGTTCTGACTGGTTCTGCTCGGGTCTCTTCGGCTCGGATCTCCTCGGCTCAGCTCACCTCAGCGCAGCCCAGACGGTGCGGGCCACGGCCGGGGCGAACTCCTCGACGGGCTGGACCACGTGGGCGCCGGACCGGAACCTACCGCCGCGCGATCGGCGCCAACGTGCCCGGCGGCCGATCCATTCCGCGCGCGGACGTCGCGGACGCCCTCCTCGCCGTCCTGACGGACCCGGCCTGCGCCGGTCGCGCGGTGGGCGTCGCCACCTGAGCCGGGCGAACGAAGGAGGGCCCGGCCATGGGCCGGACCCTCCCCCGCACGCGAACTCGAACGCGAACTCGAACGCGGCTCGGCTGCTACGCCTTGCGCGCCCGGGCCGTCGTCTTCTTGGCCGGAGCCGTCTTCTTCGCGGCGACGGCCTTGGTGGCCGCAGCCTTCTTCACCGGGGCCTTCTTCACCGGGGCCTTCTTGGCCACCGGCCGCGCCACGGGCGCCCCGTCCGACACCCGGTCCGCGCCCAGGATGTCCCGCAGGAACTTGCCCGTGTGGCTGGCACCCACCGAGGCCACCGCCTCCGGCGTGCCTTCGGCCACCACCAGACCGCCGCCGTAGCCGCCTTCCGGTCCCATGTCGATGACCCAGTCCGCGGTCTTGATGACGTCCAGGTTGTGCTCGATGACGATCACCGAGTTCCCCTTGTCCACCAGCCCCGACAGCACCTTGATCAGCTTCGAGATGTCCTCGAAGTGCAGACCCGTGGTCGGCTCGTCCAGCACGTAGACCGTCCGGCCCGTCGACCGCTTCTGCAGCTCGGAGGCCAGCTTCACGCGCTGTGCCTCACCGCCCGACAGGGTCGGGGCGGACTGGCCGAGGCGGACGTAGCCCAGCCCGACCTCGTTGAGCGTCTTGAGGTGACGCGCGATCGTCGGCACCGCCTCGAAGAAGCCCAGCGCCTCCTCGATCGGCATGTTCAGGACTTCCGCGATGGACTTGCCCTTGTAGTGGACCTCCAGCGTCTCGCGGTTGTAGCGGTCGCCGTGGCAGACCTCGCACGGGACGTAGACGTCCGGCAGGAAGTTCATCTCGATCTTGATCGTGCCGTCACCGGAGCAGTTCTCGCACCGGCCGCCCTTCACGTTGAAGGAGAAGCGGCCCGGCAGGTAGCCGCGCACCTTCGCCTCCATCGTCTCCGCGAACAGCTTGCGGACGTGGTCGAAGACACCGGTGTACGTGGCCGGGTTGGACCGCGGGGTGCGGCCGATCGGCGACTGATCGACGTGCACGACCTTGTCGACGAGGTCGTCGCCGTCGACCCGCGTGTGCCGGCCCGGCACCGAGCGGGCGCCGTTCAGCTCGCGCGCCAGGTGCGTGTAGAGGATGTCGTTGACCAGCGTCGACTTGCCCGAGCCCGAAACACCGGTGACGGCCGTCAGCACACCCAGCGGGAAGGACACGTCGATGTCCCGCAGGTTGTTCTCCTTGGCGCCGTGGACGGTCAGCTTGCGCTCACCGTTCACGGGCCGGCGCACCTCCGGGATCGCGATGGCCCTCTTGCCCGACAGGTACTGCCCGGTCATCGACTCGGTGTTCTTCAGCAGCTCCTTGAGCGAACCGCTGTGCACCACCTTGCCGCCGTGCTCGCCCGCGCCCGGACCGATGTCCACGACCCAGTCGGCCACCTTGATGGTGTCCTCGTCGTGCTCGACCACGATGAGCGTGTTGCCCATGTCCCGCAGCCGCACCAGGGTCTCGATCAGCCGGTGGTTGTCCCGCTGGTGCAGACCGATGGACGGCTCGTCCAGCACGTAGAGCACGCCGACCAGACCGGAGCCGATCTGGGTGGCGAGCCGGATGCGCTGTGCCTCGCCGCCCGACAGCGTACCGGCCGCCCGGTTGAGCGAGAGGTAGTCAAGACCGACGTCCACGAGGAACCGGAGCCGCTCGTTGACCTCCTTGAGGACCCGCTCGGCGATCTTCTTGTCGCGGGCGTCGAGGCGCATCCGTCCCAGGAAGTCCGCGCACTCGCTGATCGACATGGCGGCGACCTCGGCGATGGACTTCTCCATCACCGTCACGGCGAGCACGATCGGCTTGAGGCGGGTGCCCTCACAGGTCGGGCAGGGCACCTCGCGCATGTAGCCCTCGAAGCGCTCGCGGCTGGCGTCGCTCTCCGACTCCGCGTGCCGCCGCTTGACGAACGGCACGGCGCCCTCGAAGGCCGTCGTGTACGCCCGCTCCCGCCCGTACCGGTTGCGGTAGCGGACCTCGATCTGCGTCTTGTGTCCGTACAACAGCGCCTTCTTCGCGCGGGCCGGCAGCCCCGCCCACGCGATGTCGGTGCGGAAGCCCAGCTCCTGGGCGAGCGCGCCGATCAGCCGCTGGAAGTAGTCCTTGGTGTGGCCGAGCGACCACGGCGAGACCGCGCCCTCGTCCAGGGACTTGTCCTCGTCCGGAACGATCAGCTCCGGGTCCACCTCCATGCGCGTACCGATACCCGTGCACTCGGGACAGGCGCCGAAGGGCGAGTTGAAGGAGAAGGAGCGCGGCTCCAGCTCCTCGAAGGACAGGTCGTCGTAGGGGCAGTAGAGGTGCTCGGAATACATCCGCTCACGCTCGGGGTCGTCCTCGGCGAGGTCGACGAAGTCCAGGATCACCATGCCGCCGGAGAGACCGAGGGCGGTCTCCACGGAGTCGGTGAGCCGGCGCTTGGCGCTCTCCTTGACGGTGAGGCGGTCGATGACCACCTCGATGGTGTGCTTCTCCTGCTTCTTCAGCGTGGGCGGCTCGGAGAGCTGGATGGTCTCCCCGTCCACCCGCGCCCGGCTGTAGCCCTTGGTCTGGAGGTCGGAGAAGAGGTCGACGAACTCGCCCTTGCGCTCGCGCACCAGCGGCGAGAGCACCTGGAATCGGCTGCCCTCGGGGAGCGCGAGCACCTTGTCGACGATCGCCTGCGGCGACTGGCGCGAAATGGGACGGCGACACTCGGGGCAGTGCGGCTTGCCGATGCGGGCGAAGAGGAGGCGGAGGTAGTCGTAGACCTCGGTGATGGTGCCCACGGTCGAGCGCGGGTTGCGCGAGGTCGACTTCTGGTCGATCGAGACGGCCGGGGAGAGGCCCTCGATGAAGTCGACGTCGGGCTTGTCCATCTGCCCGAGGAACTGGCGGGCGTACGACGAGAGCGACTCGACGTAGCGGCGCTGCCCCTCGGCGAAGATCGTGTCGAAGGCCAGGGAGGACTTGCCCGACCCGGAGAGTCCGGTGAAGACGATGAGTGAGTCGCGGGGCAGATCGAGCGAGACGTTCTTCAGGTTGTGCTCGCGAGCGCCACGAACGATGAGACGGTCGGTCACGCCGGTCCGCACCTTTCTTGAGAGAGCGGGGGCACGGGCCCCCGACTATCCAGGGTATGGGGGCTGGGGGGCGCCTCTGCGATGGACTGGGTCCTTGGACTTCCGAGCGTATAGCACGCACATTCGATTTACGGCACTCCGCAGACCGCTTCACCCAATCGTGTGGCGGTGCCCGGTGAACCACTAGGCTCGCCGCCATGACTGATCATGTGCGCGACCTGCGATCTGTACGTGAAGCCACGGACCGGCTGCTGACCGCTGTCGCGAAACTGGACAACGCGGCCCTCGCCGAGGAGTCACACCTTCCGGGCTGGACCCGCGGCCACATCCTGGCCCACCTCGCACGCAACGCCGACGCGCTCGTCAACGTCTTCGAGGGACGCCCGATGTACGAGAGCGCCACCGCCCGCGACGCGGACATCGAGCGCGACGCCGGCCGGCCCCTCGAAGAACACCTGACGGACCTCCGTGATTCCGCGGCCCGCTTCATGGCCACCACCGAGCACGACCAGGACTGGTCCCGCACGGTCGAGCTGCGCAACGGCGTCACCGACCTCGCCGCCAACGTGCCCTTCCGCCGCTGGGTCGAGGTCGATCTGCACCACGTCGACCTGAACGTCGGCTACGAGCTCTCCCACCTCCCGGACGAGTTCACCGACCGCGAGATCGCCTTCCTCAGCGACCGCTGGTCGGGCCGTCCGGACGTGCCGCCGGTGACCCTGCGGGCCCGGCCCGACAGGGTCTGGCGGACCGGCGGCACGGAGGGCACCCCGGTCGTCCTGGAAGGCCCCGAGGACGAACTGCTCGGCTGGCTGGCGGGGCGCGGCCTGCGGGGCGCACACCTCGCGGTCATCGCCGGCGACGGCCTGCCCGAGCTCCCCCCGCTCTAGGATCAAGACATGACGTACACCGGAGAGGTCAAGGTCGGCGGTCCCGCCGACGTGCACGAACTTGCGGACCTGATGATTTCCAAGGTCGCGGTGGGCCCGATGAACAACAACGCCTATCTGCTGCGCTGCCGCGCCACCGACGAGCAGCTGCTCATCGACGCGGCCGCCGAGCCGGAGACCCTGCTCAGGCTGATCGGCGACGACGGCATCACGTCGGTGGTCACCACCCACCGGCACGGCGACCACTGGGGCGCCCTCGCGGACGTCGTCGAGGCGACCGGCGCGCGCACCTACGCGGGTGCCCACGACGCCGAGGGCATCCCGGTGGCGACCGACGTGCTCGTGGCCGACGGGGACACCGTCACGGTCGGACGGGTCAGCCTGACCGCCCGCCACCTGGTCGGTCACACCCCCGGCTCGATCGCCCTGATCTACGACGACCCGCACGGGCACCCGCACGTCTTCACCGGGGACTGCCTCTTCCCGGGCGGTCCCGGCCGGACGACACAACCGGCGGAGTTCGACTCCCTGATGGACGGCCTGGAGGCCAAGGTGTTCGGCGTCCTCCCGGATGAGACCTGGGTCTATCCGGGCCACGGCAACGACACGACACTTGGCGCCGAGCGCCCGCACCTCGCGGAGTGGCGCGCACGAGGCTGGTGACCGTAGCACCGACGGCCGCCTCCGCTCGAAACGAGCGTGGGGCGGTCATTGCCCGGCCGTCGGTACCCACGCAGTCACCCGGCGGTCCGCCTCGTCCGGCAGCAGGCCCGCCGAGGCCGAAGCATCCAGGATGCCGCCGGATCTTCCCGGAGCGTTCCAGGCCGGCCGCCCGCACCGCGTCGAGCGGGTACCACGCGTCCTGAATTCGGATCACCTCATCCTCGATCAGCGCGCGCCGCCGCGGGCGCACCACGGTCGCGCCGGCCTCGAAGCCGAGGGCTTCCGCGATGTCGGCCGGCAGCGTGGTCTCCTCGGATGGTTCAACGGACATTCGCCCGTCGAGGCCCTGCGCCACCGTCACCGCGATCGCCCTCGCCGAGGAACGTCCGCGCCGAACTGCGCACCCGCTGAACATCGGCCGGTGCGCCGGCCGCAGGCCGGCTCACGGGCGCATCGTCTGCGGCCGGACGTTGCCCGCTGTGCCCGGGCGCCTCACGACGGCTCGTGGACGGCCGTGTGGTGGAGCAGTCGTCGGCGAGGCCGGCTGCTGGGCGAGGAAACACCGCGGCTCGACCCAGCCACCCGGCACCACCACACGGGATCCCCCACCGCAGGGCTGGAGCGCTGCCGACGATCCTCTCCTCACCCCCGGAGATCGCATGTAAAATCTGACCAAATAACACTATTCGTTGCGAAACGTCGAAAAGCTGGCAAGATCACTGCTTGAGTGCCGCATCTGCTGGTGGTGCGACCGTCGAGCCGAGGAGTGCCCGTGACCGAGCAGGTGCTGGCGAGCTGGAAGGACGGCCCGGCCCGGCAAGCGATCTTGGATTTCGTCCGAGCGACGACGACACCGGGGGCGACATTCGTCGAGGTGGCCGACCGGATCGCCACGTTCGACAACGACGGCACGCTGTGGGTCGAACAGCCGCTGCCCCCGCAGTTCGACTTCGTGTTCCGCACGTGGGGGAA
Source organism: Streptomyces sp. NPDC091682 (assembly GCF_044756625.1). Classification (NCBI taxonomy): domain Bacteria; kingdom Bacillati; phylum Actinomycetota; class Actinomycetes; order Kitasatosporales; family Streptomycetaceae; genus Streptomyces; species Streptomyces sp. NPDC091682. The sequence goes on from NZ_JBIVTH010000005.1 coordinate 124,088, forward strand.
GGAGGTGGAGGCCGAGCCGCAGCTCGCCGGCCAGCAGCCGTACAAGGCGCTGATCGAACGGGACCAGGCGTTCTTCGAGGGTCTGGCGACGCAGGCGCCGCAGGTGGTGTCGACCCTGGTGGAGGCGTTCGCCCGCTCGTGGGCGGGCACGACACCGGAGGAGTTCGACGCGCAGGTGCGCGAGTGGATGAGGACGGTGAAGCAGCCGAAGCTCGGTGTCCCGTACATCGACCTGGTCTACCGCCCGATGCTGGAGCTGTTCGACCTCCTGTACGCCAACGAATTCCGGGTGTTCGTGTGCTCGGGCGGCGGCCGCGACTTCATGCGCGTCTTCGCGGAGGAGACCTGGGGGATCCCCAAAGAGAACGTCATCGGCTCGGCAGCCGCGTACACCTACGCCGACGGCAGACTCGTCCGCTCCCGCGAGCTGCTCGGCGACCTGGACCTGGGGGCGGGCAAACCCGAGCACATCTTCGCCCACACCGGCCGGCTGCCCGTCCTCGCGGGCGGCAACGCCGACGTGGACATCCAGATGCTCCAGAGCGCCCGCTTCGCGCTGCTCGTCAACCACGACGACGAACAGCGCGAGTTCGCCTACACCAAGGGCGCCGAGACCTCGCTCGCGAAGGCCGCAGAGCTCGGCTGGACCGTCGTGAGCATGAAGAACGACTGGACCACCGTGTTCTGACCAGGAGGACCCGTGAGCGACCTGACCGCCATCGACGTACTCGTGAACCCGGACGAGCACACCCTCCGGCGGGCCCGCGCCTTGAACGCCCGGATGCGCGAGAGCGTCCCAGGCGGCTTCGCCCTGGACGCCACCCACCAACCGCACATCACCACCCTCCAGCGCTACGTGCGCACCGCCGAGCTGGACGACGTCCACGCCGCCATCGGTGACACCTTGGCCGCGACCGACATGGGCGCGCTCTCCTACCGGGCGGTGGCGATCAAGCACGCCGACTTCGGTGAGCCCGGCCAGGGCCTCGCGGTCATCCTCGTCCGGCCCAGCGAGCAGGTGCTCGACTTCCAGGCCGCCCTGCTCACCGCCATCACCCCCTTCACCGAGTCCGGCGGCACGTCCGCGGCCTTCGTCACCGATCCGGGCGAGGACATCAGCCAGAGCACCCTCGACTGGGTCGAGCACTACGTGCCCGCCCAGATCGGGCCCGCAAAGTACACGGCGCACGTCACCGTCGGGTTCGCCGGCCTCGACGCCCTGGAGGCCATCGAGGCGGAGCCGTTCGATGCCTTTGACGTCCACCCGGACGCCGTCGCCGTCTACCGGCTCGGCAACAGCGGAGCCGCCCGCAGCCTCCTCACGAGCTGGACCATCCCGCGCTGACGGGCTGTCCGGCGGTCCGGGCCCGGGGGAAGGCTTCGTCAGGGACGGTGCTGCCGCACAGGACGGCTCCCGGCCGCCTCGGCAGCGTCAGGGGCGCGCAGGGGCCGGACTTCGCCGGGCAGGTCGGAGAGAAGGCTCAAGTACCCGGCCCGGCGCGCAGTCACGACCGCCCCACGAACTCCCACATCACGGCCGTGGGCGCGAACCCTTCCGCGCGCTCCGGGGCCGCCAGGGCCGCCGACTCGTCCCCGCGGAATACCTCGGTCGCGTCCTGCCGGGAAGCACCCCCACGACCACACGCCCGCGTACCGGTCGAGGGGACAGGCTCCTACGGCTTCCCGGGCGGTCCCGGCCGGACGACACAACCGGCGGAGTTCGACTCCCTGATGGACGGCCTGGAGGCCAAGGTGTTCGGCGTCCTCCCGGATGAGACCTGGGTCTACCCGGGCCACGGGAACGACACCACCCTCGGCGCCGAGCGCCCCCACCTTGCGGAGTGGCGCGCTCGCGGCTGGTGACCATACCAAGGCCCACCACTGACCGGAGGCCCCCTCGGCGCACGGCGTGAGGGGGCCTCCGGCATGCCTGACCCGCTCGGCACCCGACCTCGGCCGCCTCCCTGTCCGGCACCCCCGTCGCCGCCCGACCGTCGCTCGCACTTCTTCCACGGAATGAGGGCGGGCTCCCCCCGTAACCGCCCATACTCGGCCGCACACGTCCCGTAGGGCGCTGCGCGGGCCGGCCCTTCCCGGGCCCACGGCCGTGCGCGACCGTCAACCCCTGGAGGAGCCGCTCAATGAGCAGCCACGACACCGTTCGCGACCACGAGGCCGGGATCCAATACGGTGGCACGATCCTCTCCCTGATCCCTGCGCCCGAAGGCTGGACCGTCAGCACCCAGGTGCAGAACTTCAACACGAAGACGAAGGAGACCGCAGACGACCCGCGTGAGGTTTTCCCGCTGATCGGCTGGGCTCTGGTTGACGCGATGTACCGGGGCGGCGCCCGCCGAACCTGTGTGGAGCCGCTCTTCCTCGCCACCCGCGGCAGCGTCACTCACTCATCCGAGTTCCGGTGGGAACGAGGGGCCGGCCACGTCGACGACGAGGGGTGGAGGACAGGGGTCGTCGTCGAGGTGATCCCGGCCTCGACGGCACAGGCGCAAGCTCCCGCCGGGACCGCCAACGCCGGTTGAACCGAGGGGAACCTGTCGGCTCCATCACCTCACCCCACACAGGCAGCATCTCTGCTCCAGTCGTCTGGAACAGAGATGCCGTCCTTGGTGTGGGACCGGGCCGTCAGGCCCAGTGCCGTGGCACGGCGGGAGCGCGGGCTCCTCGCCACCCGCCTACCTGCCTCTACGAGGCGGGGTCCCACTCCTCCGGACCGCCGCCCCTCCACTCCACAAACCCGGGGTCGGTCAGGTCCGCGTCCTCGGCGTCCTCAAGGCCGGCCGCGGCGAGAAACACCCTGATGTCGGCTGGTCGGTGCGCCACGCCGATAGCCACGCCGTCGTAGCGGACGCGGCGCCAGCCGTTCTCATCGGGCGGGTACACGATCAGCTTCGCGGTGGAGTCCATGCCTCCAGCCTCGGACCGCTCCCGACCCTCCGCACCTGCGCCAACCCGTCGGGGCAGCGGCCCGCGACCGGTGCACGGGAATCGCCGTCGTGTGGCGTCCTGAGCTCCGCGCATGACTGCGCCCCCCGTTCCAGTGGCTGGGAATGGGGGCGTGGCGGGCTGTTTAGAAACTGAACGCGCGGGCGGGTCAGCCGTGGGAGGCGGTCAGGGCGGCGCGCACCGCCTGGCGCTCCTCACTGCCGACGAGGGCGGCGGACACCATCCGGGACAGCGGGTCGCCGTACGGGTCCTCGCCCCGCGCAGCGGCCTCCTGGCGGCGGAGGCGGACGACGTCCCACGCCCGGTCATTCGACGCGTTCACCGCGGCCGTGGCGTCCCGCGCGGCGGTGAGCGCGGCGAGGACGTCGACCAGGGCGTGCCCGGCGACGTGCTCGTGCACGAGGGTCTCCAGCGCGGTCGGGTCCGCCGGGGCGTCGTGTCGGTCGTCGTGGTGCCACTCGCAGCCGTCCAGCGGGCAGGCGAGGCACGTCCACCACTGGGCGTGTCCGGTCGAGTAGTGCGGAGCCTGGCCCCGCTCGGCCTTCCAGCGGCCCGCGTGTTCGGCGGCGGTGCGGATGGCGGTCACGCGCTGCTCCCGGTCGGCGTCGTGGGGTAGGGCAGTTCCGTGTCGTCAGCCAGTAGGACGGATTCGCGTTCATCGAGGTAGGCGATGCCTGACGCGGTGGGTTTCCACGTGTTCTTGACCTTGGCCACGAGGGCTTCGCCGTCCCCCGGGTCGGCACGGGGGAGCAGTCCGGCGCTGTAGAACGACGCCGCGAGCAACCTCCACCCCGGGACCGATGGCCCGGACCAGCCGCTGTAGGTGGGGATCGTGACCGCGTCGAAGGTGCCCGTATGACGCTGGAGAAGCCGCGAGGTTCGGTCCTTCGGGTCTTCAAGGTTGTCCCCGTAGAGGCGGCGGGCTACCTGCGCAGACGTACCCGCTGGCAGCCCCAAGGCCGCGTCTGCCTCGGCCAGTTCGTCCCTGCCGTACACCGCGTCCAGGGCTCCGGGAGCCAGGCGTAGCAGCGCACCACACATGGCCGTCGTGGCCTGCCGGTCGGACGCCGCCTTGGACAGCGCCTCGCTGGCCGTGTCGGATAGCAGGCCGGGGACGACGAACCCCGGGATGTGCGCACTACCGAGAGCGAGGGCGTAGTCAGGAAGGGAGAAGTCCCACGTCTGCCTGAAGGTGCCGAGCCACCCCGGGGCAGTCGCCTGGTACATCGCGACGGCCGACCGCACGTCGGCATCATCGGACACCCACTCCGTGAACTCCGCCGAGGTAACGTCCATGCCCGCCTTCCGTGCGAGCGCAACCCAGGGATCGAGCGCACGCCCCGCCCATGCGATCAGCGACATGTACCGGGCCATGTGATCACCGTCGCGGAATTCGGTCTCATACGCGGATCCACCGCGGCCGGAGACGTTCCCCTCCGTCCCGTACCGGCCCCCCTCGTCCACAGCGGCGAACGCACCGGTGTAGGCACGGCAGTAGCTCTCCAGAACGGACGCCGTCACCGTACGACGGGGCTGGAGAACGGCCATCTCAGGGTCCGGGTGGGGTTGACCCGACTCACGGAAGCATTCGACGCCGACTTGCACTGCCGTTTCCGCGTTGATCTTCGGGTATGCGGCGGCGAACTTCGCCTTCAACGTCTCGTGCGTAACCCGGTAGACCCGGTACGTCGCCCAGATCGATGCAGGGATAGGCCGCACAGGGACATCCGCCGGCGAGAGAGGGCCGCCGGTGGCCTCGCGCACCTGGTCGGCGACCTTCCGCCACACTGCACGGTTCCACCGCTCGGTCGTCTCCTTCTCGGCGGCCTCCCGGCGCTTCCTCTCCGCACGGTTCTCCTTCCGCCGGCGGTCTGTGAACACCCGGTTGTTCGCCGTATTGAGGAGATCACCGCGCGCGCTGTGGGCCTCGATCTCATCACGCTCGACACGGTCAAGGTCGGCGAGCGGAACCCCCTCCATGAGAGGGATGATGTCCGGGGCGACGCCGTCCACGGCAAGGGAAGCGATCCACTCGCGCACCCGGGGAGCCGGGTCCACCAGATGCCCGGCAAGCCGCTCCGCGAGGGGCTTGACCGTCTGGCCCACATAGCGCACCTCGTAGACGCGCGGGTCGACGAGGGCATAAACCGCGCCGGTCGCGGTGGCCTGGACGGTCTGCATGTCGGTCATGCTGTCGCCTCCTGCTGGTGGGTCGTGGGGATGCTGGTCCAGCGGTCGAGGACGTGCCGGTACAGGTCGACGGAGGCGGCCGCGTTGCGGGCCTTGATTCCCTCGTCGTCGCGCTGGCGGATGTACCCGAGGGTGGTGGCCGGGTCGGCGTGGTCGGCGAACTGCTGGATCTCCTCCAGCGGCACGCCGTCGTCGTGCATGTGCGTCAGCTTGGAGGCGCGGAGCACGTGGGGGGTGACGTCCCGGCACCGGGTGCAGGTGCGGAAGGAGTGCCGCGGCTGGCCTTCCTGGCCCGTCGGCCGTCGGCCGCGGCCGGTGTAGGCGGAGCGGCAGGTAAGGACGCGGGCCTGACGGCCGAGGCGGGTGAGCATCCGGTCCACGCTGTCCGGGTCGTACGGGCGGCCGTCGGCGCGCAGCAGCAGGCGGCCGGAGGTCCGGCCGGCGAGCACTTCGTCCAGCAGCTCGCACAGCTCGGGCGGGATGGTGAACACGCGGATCTTCCCGCCCTTGCGGGTGAGGTTCAGCCGACAGGTGCGGCCGCGGTCCTCCAGCGCGGACAGGGTGGCGTTGCACAGCTCGGCGACGCGTCCGGCGATCGTGTACGCGAGGAGCACCACGAGGGCTTCGTGCCGGTCGGCGCACGCGTCCATGAGCCGCTGGAGCTCGTCCGCCTCCAGGACGGGCGTGGAGCGCACGGCGGCGGCGGACCGGTCCACCTTCGGGCGGTCGAACCGGGTCACGAGCCTGACCGGGTGCCGGCCTTCCCGGTGCGCCCGGAAGTCGAAGAGGGACTGCAACGAGGACAGGCGGCGATTGATGGTGCGGGCGGCGCGGCCGCGCTCCTCCTCGGACAGGCGCCAGGTGGTGAGGACTCCGGGAGTGATCGCGTCGAGAGTGAAGCGCTGCCCCTGCTCGCCGGTGACGCCGGCCCAGTGGCGGACGTCGTCGGCGTAGGCACGCATCGTGGCCGGAGTGCTCGCCGCCTCGGAGGCGAGCCAGTCCATGACGAGCCGGAACGCCTCCTCGTCGCACGCCTCGGCCAGGAGGGCGAGCCGGTCGACCTGAGGAGCGGTGCGCGGGGTGCCGGCGGGACGGACGGCGCCGAGCTGCGCGCGGATGCGTGCGTACGCGTCCTCGGCGCGGGTCGGAGCCGTCGCGAGCTGCGAACCGGGGCGTCTCGTGGGTTTGTTGACCATGCGTTAGACGCTAGCCGATAACACACGTTATCCGCGCTCTTTCAGGTTCGGGTCACCCAGACCAGCGAACCTCCCCCTCGCGACGGCCCATGACACGGATTGCGTGGATGGGGTGGGCAGGGCTGCGCGCGGCCCTCCGGTACGGAACGCTGGGGACTGCTGACGACCGATCCCCGAGCACCGGAGCCGCCACATGCCGCGCACCTTCCCCGTGTCCCTCGCCGAGGCGTTCCCGTCGGTGGCCGCGACGTGGCACCCCACCCGGAACGGCTCCCTCACCCCGGACCGGGTCGGGACGGGCGGCCCGATGATGTGGTGGCTTTGCCCGGCCGGCCACGAGTGGGAGGAGACCGTGATCAGCCGCCGGTCCCTGCCGAAGTGGAAGGCTGGCGACGTCGCGGCGTGCAAGGAGTGTGTCGGGTTCAAGACCCGGCGGGTGTTCCCGGGGTGCGGGTGCGTGAAGACGGTCCGCATCGGCACCCGTGAGGCCGAGCACGCTCGGTGCTACGCGTGCCGGACCCGGGAGTTCGAGGAGAACGCCCCGAGGGTCAAGGTGGAGCTGTCCGCCGCGGCGAAGGCGGCGGCCGGCCGCGCCGGGGAACTCCTCGGCGCGGTGCGCCTGCCGGACGGGATGCCCGAGGGCTTGGCGGTGGAGTGGCGCTACTGGGCGGCGAAGCACCTCCAGTACGCCATCGCCGGTGAGCAGGTCCTCGGGAAGGCCGGCGAAACCAGCCGGAGCCTGGAGCGGGTCACCGTGGCCGCCGAGCGGGCCGTCCCGTCCCTGGAGGCCTGCGCGGCCGCCGCCCTCCGGGACGGAGTGCTGAACATCTTCGGCCGGGCCTACTGGGCCGAGGGCTGGTGGTACGCACTCGGCGGCGAGACCCGCCCGCCGCTGACCGGCGAGCAGCTGGCAGTCCTTTCCGCCTCATTCCTCGGGGCGCTGGAGGGGTGGGCGGAGCACTGGCCGGAGGAGCAACCGGCACCGGTCACCACGGCCGAGGTGACCCGGGCACTGACCGAGGAAGTCCGGGAGTGCCTCCAGTGCGCGATGGGTGAGGGGGCGAGGGTCTACGCCGAGGTGCGGGTCCCGGTCGTGCCCGACGGCAAAGGCCGGTACGGGCGCGTGGACCTGTTGGGATGGCGACCGGAAGGGTTCCCGCCCTTCGTGGTGGAGATCGACTCACGGCCGAACCCGTCATCCGTGCGCAAGCTGACGTTCGCCCGGGACGCGGGCGCGGTCCCGGTGTGGGTGCGGTTCGGTTCCGGGCCGGTGGAGGACATCGACGGGGTGGCCGTCGTGGACGCCCGCGCGCTCGTCCATCCCCTGACGGCGCGCGGCTGACCCGCCGTCGGTGGCCGGGTCTCCAGGCGAGCCAGGCCACCCCGGCACAGTCAAGGCGCGGGGAACGGCTCGTCGAGGGCGTAGAACGGCCGCCCGATGGGATGGACCCTCGGCCGGGCCGCAGTCATCGCGTGCATGAGCCGGATCGTGGAGCCCACCTGAACCTTCATGGCGCCGCGCTCGGCGCGTCCGGCCGGCGCCTCTGGCTCCGTCTCCGGCTTCTCCCGGAAGTACGCGGCCCGGAACGCCTCCGCCGGGTCCCTGGGCTGGGGGCCCCACGGAAGAGACGCCGGTGCAGGTCGGCCAAGAGGTCGTGGAGGTAGTCCGCGGTCTGCCCCAGCCCTAGGCTCTGCCGCCATGGACCTCTCAACCTTGACACCCGTGCAGGCAACCCTCATAGCTACGTCGATCACGGCCACCGTGTCCACGATCGCCGTGGTCATCACCCACCGGCTGACCCTGTCGCGCGACCGACGCCACCGTCTGTGGGACCGCCGGATGGACACGTACGCCGAGGTACTCAAAGCGACACGCGACGTGGCGATGGTTCGCAGCGAGGCACAGTCGAAGCAGAGGCTCCCTGACGGCACCTACGCCAAGTTCGAATCGTCGCTGGAAAACCTGCTCTCGGCCAAGGTAGCCATGTTCGGCTCTCTCACAGTGATCCAGCTCAAGAACGAGGCGTTTGCCACGTTCGCCCTCTGGGTTAAGGCGTGGGGAACGTGGGAGCGGAGCAACCAGATGGCGCAGACCATCCCGGAGGAAGTGGAAGACGCCCGCCAGTATTGGGAAGTGGTCGAGGGGCTGTCGAAGGCTGCCAACGAGGCCGACAAGGCACTAGCTGACGCGATCAAGGCGGAAGCCAAGTTCAAGAGGATCAAGCGAACAGGGTGGGCGCGGCTCGCGTTCTGGCGTGATTAGAGTCAGGTGGCGGCGGGAGACGTTCACCGCGAGGGCGTAGCCGTCGCGGTCGTCGCCGTCGTAGGTGGTGAACTCGGGCTCGACGCTGGCCAGCTCGCAGGCGGCGAGACGGTTGCGGCCGTCGGGGACCCGCCCGGCGGCCTCGTCCCGCACGATGGGTTGGACGAGGCCGCCGACGGTCAGACGGTTGGGTCCGGCACCGGCATCCGCTCGGCGAGCACCTCGGCCGCCTGGTCGACGCGGGCGAAGTAGGAGGCGTGCTGCTCGATGGCCGCAGCCGTCAGCCGGTAGTGATGGGCGGAACGCAACGTCACGCACTCGATGATGCCGAGCCGGACGAGGCGGGCCAGGCCCATACGGACCGTGCGCGGGGCAATGGTCGACGTCCGGGCATGGACGTCACGAGCGGACAGCCACTTGCCGGCGCCCGCGCGCAGAGCGCTCACGGTCTCGGTCTCAGCTGCGGACGGAAGTCGATTCACGGGAAGTCCTTCGGTGCATGGGGGAATGGGCGCTGCACCGTTCAGAAGTGGGGACGCCCGTCCCCGCGCAACACCGTTCCGCGCCATGCCGTTCCCTGAACTGCCGGCAGGGTACAGCTCGGACGTCCCTCTGTGTCCACACATGTCCGCCCGCCGTCCGGTACAGGTACCGTTACGGGCGCGGGTGGTCTCACCCGCCGCTCGCTGGTTATGGGCCGGGGCAGCTCACGCATTCGTGCGGAGGCCCCGTCATGCCGACCAGCCGCCCCCACTGTGACATCACCCCCGGTGCCACCCTCACCGCCGCCGCAACGTTCCTGCGCACCCTCCCCGAGCCGTGGGCGCCGCAGCCCGGCACCGCATGGGCCCTCGCCCCGGCCCTGCGGGACACCGCCCGCGCCCGCGGCTGGACCCTCGGCCCCGACCTGCGTGACCTGTTGACCTCCTGGCCAGACGGGATCCGCTCGCACGAGGCAGTGCTGGCCGCGCGGATCCGCCGGCTCCCCACCCGGACCCGTGCGGCCGCCCCCTCGACGGCGACGGCCAGGAGCACAGACACGTCCACGTCACGCTGCGCCCGGTGCGGGCGGGCCGGTTCGGTCGTCCATGCCTCCTCACGGTGGCCCCGCCCGGTCTGCATACGGTGCGCGACCGCCGCGGCCGGACCGCCCGCCGCTGATCCCGCCGCGCACGCGGCCGCCGCACGTGCCGCGCTCCGGTACGGCCGGCGCATCTCCTCGCCCTGACCCGCGTACCCGACCCGCCCCTGACAGGAGCCCCCGATGACCAGCCCGAGCCGTGCCCTGGTGGACGCGATCCTTGCCGCGGACCACCCGATGGATGCGGCGGAGCAGCTGCTCGCCGCGGACGCCGCGACGGTTCAGGCCGTCCTGGACGTCCTCGACACCGAACGCCAGGAGACGTTGCGGCTCCGGGCGGCGTGGGAGGGCGTGCGCCTGGAGGCCGGCCCGTATTTCACGGAGAAGGACGACACCCTCGGCGCCGTCGTCGCCCGCATGCCCGAGCCGGGCCGCGCCCGGGCGCTGGAGCACCTGCGGGTGCTGGAGGAGGCCGGGGTCGTCCGATCCGGCCGGGGGCTGTAGCCGTGCCGTCCCGCAGCGCCCCCGCCCGCTCTGCCGCTGGAGGTGTCCGCGCATGCCCGCGAATGTCCTAGCTGAGGGCAGGAAGGCCCGCGCCGCGGTCCTCCTCGCCCGTGGCCTGCCTGCCGAGCACGTTGCCCGGCAGGTCGACGTCACCGGCCGCACGGTCCGCCGCTGGCTCGAAGATCCCGCGTACGCGGAGCAGGTGCAGGAGCTGCGCCGCACCGCGCTGGGCGAGACCCTGCGGGCGCTGGAGACCGTCAGCCGGTCCGCCGTCGGCGTCCTCGGCCGGGTCCTGACCGACGACAACGCCGGGGCCACCGTCCGCGTGCGGGCCGCGCTCGGGGTCCTCTCCCTCCTGCCGCGCATCGCCGAACACGTCGAGCTGGAGGAGCGGGTGGCACTGCTGGAGGCGGCGACCGCATGCCGCGACGAGGGCGGGACGACGTCGTGAGCCTCGGGCGCCGCGTGCTGCGGCTGGAGCGCGTCACCGCCCCCGCCCGGGCGTCCTTCGACCCGGCGGCGGAGGCGGCCCGGTACGGCGAGCCCCTCGGCCCGGGGAACGCCCTGTACCGGGCGTACGCGTGGCTCGGCCCCGAGCGGCTGGAGCTGACCGCCATCACCCGGGGCGGGCCCGTCACGTACGTCGTGACCGGGGTCGACGGGCGGGCCCTGGTGTGAGCGGCCTGTCCGCCCGGCTGGCGCGGCTGGAGCGCAGGCACGCGGAGGCGGCTGCCCTCGGCGCCGAGGTGCTGGAACTCCTGGACGCGTACGAGCGCGATGACCCGGCCGGGTTCGCCGCGTTCCTGGCCAGCCTGCCCCCCATCACTCCCACCCCTGAGAGGACCTGACGCTATGTCCCGTATCCCCGCCCGGCTGAACCGGCTGGAGGCCGGCGCCCCGGGCTGTACCGACCTCCCACCGTTGCCGGAGATGGCGACGCTCGGCGCGCTGATGGACGCCCCGGACGCGACCGACACCGAGCAACGCGCGCTGATGAACGCCCGGCTGGAGGCCCTGCTCGCCCGGGTGTGGCCGAAGGCGATGGGGGGCGACGTCGCGGCGGCCGGGCTGGCCGTGCGCCTCCTGGACCGTCAGGCCGACCTCCTCGGCCTCACCCGGGCCGCGCAGGAGGAGACCGGCGGCACGGTCACGGCGGAGGACCTGATGCGCATGATCCGGGCGAACCCCGACAGGGCGGAGGCTGGACGGTGATCGACTTTGCGGCGGCCCGCGCCTACGCCGCCAGGACCTCGGACGCCGGGCACGCCCGGCTGCTCGCCTCCCTCGACCCGGATTGGCGGCCGCCCGTACGCCCGCCGCTGAACCTCGCCCCGGTCCGGGCGCAGCGGGCCGCCGCCCGAGCGCAGGCCGACACTGACCGGCGGGCCCCTGTGCAGGCGGAGGCGCCCCGTACGCGGACGCTCAACGTCGGGGCGGTGCGCCGGGCCCGGGAGGCCGCGGCGGCGGCGGAATGGCCCCCGCAAGCCCCGCCCGGCGCGACGTGGGCCGTGGACCCCGGCGGCCGCTGGTGCTGGGCGCTGGTGGAACCCGGGCTCGGCGGCGACACGTGGGGGCGCCTCGCCCTCGGTCTGGCGGCCGCGGGCGGCCTGCGGTCCCTGCACGCCCGGCCCGGACCGTGCGGCGGCGACGTCGGCGAGATGGTGCTCCGCCGGTCCCCCGACGGGGACCTGTGGGCGGTCGTCACCGTCGACACCACGGCGACCGGCCCGACCCCGGTCCGAACCGTCAGGCATGAACTGGCGCACGTCGCGGACGAGATCGCCCGGCTGCGGGCGGCCGGCGGGCCGGAGGCGTGGGCGGACGCCGTCCGGTGCCGGGACGAGACGCAGGCGGAGGCGTTCGCCCAGGGCGCGGAAGAGTGGCTGACACCGGAGATGACGGCCGCGCAGGTGATCGCCCGGGCCTCGGCGCATCAGCGGGCGCGGCGGCCCCGGACGCGGGCCCGTGGCCGGTGAGCGGATCACGGCCGTACGCCTCGGCCAGCTCATCCGGGCCCGGGCCGAGGCCGCCGCCGTGGAGGCGTTCCCGGCCGGCACCTGCGGCCACCCCGACGCCTCGTTCGTCTCCGCGCTCTACCCGGCCGCCGGGGTGTGGTGCCCCGGCTGCGGCGACGAGGCGGCCCGGGACCTGCTGCTCACGTTCTGGTGCCTGATGTGCGAGCACCCGGCCCGCGCCGGGCTGACGAAAGCCCGCGTCGGCGGGGTCGAGGTGCTGCTGCGCACCTGTGGCTGTTGCCTCACCGCTGACCAACCCAAGACCCGTCCCACTGAGAGGAACTCACGATGACCCCCACCACGACCGTGGCCCGTACCCCGCTGGACGTCGCCCAGGGCGTGCCCACCGGGCCGCTCCTCGCCCGCCTGCTGACCCTGGCCGGTGAGGCCCGCGCCGGGGCCCCGCAGACGGTCCAGATCTCGGCCGCGGCCTCCGCGCTCCAGCAGCGATGCGGCCGCCCGGTCCGCACGCACCGCCTCGACCCGACGCACCTCACCCATGAGCTGATCATCGACGTCAGTAGCGCCGGCGGGTTCCTGTCGGTGTCCTCCAACCTCGTTCGCCGGCACCTCGCCGCGACCATGCGCGAGGACATGCGGACCGCGGAACGGGACCCGGAGGGTGGGCACACGGTGCGCACCCACATGCAGGTCCTCGACGGGTACGGCATCGCCGTGTTCCCTGGGCCGGCGCTCCCGGCCGGGGCCGCGTTCACGGTGCTGTATGAGCGGGATCTCCTCCTCGGTCAGCTCCTGGCCGCGGTGACGGCCGGTGAGGACGTCGACGCCCTGGTGGAGGAGATCACCGCCGCCGCTGGCTGACCGGCCCGGAACGCAAAAAGGCCCCGGCCACCCTGCTCACCGAAGCGAGGGGCGGCCGGGGCCTGGTCGTGCGGGTCAGGCGGCGGGCATCGCGGCCGCCACGAACGCGTCGGCGTCCGCCTCGGTCCATGCCGGTTCGGTCAGGTGCAGGGAGAGGGCCAGGGCGCGGGCCGCGTAGTCGACGGGCGGCCCGTTGCGCTGGGCGCCGACGTCCGCGAGGACGGCCGCGGTGACGCGGAGCGCGGCCTCCTGGTCCTCCTGGTGGAGCCACCGCAGTCCGTCGACGAGCGGGCCGGGGAGGGTGGCGTGCCGGAGGCGGACGCCGAGCATGCGGTGATAGGCGGCGATGGCCTCGGGGAAGGCGAGGCGCAGCACGGCGGCGAGGTGGTCGGCGCCGGTACGGGCGAGCGGGTCCATGGGGATCCTCCAATGGTGCGGGTCGGGCAGGACGGGCGGTCAGTTCCGGGGTGCGGGGCGGCGGATCACGGGCCGGTCGACGTGGAGGTGGACCACGGCGGGGTCGAGGTCGGCGAGCAGGGTGGCGAGGGCGGAGGCGACGACGTATGAGCGGTGCCGGCCTCCGACGCACCCCGCCGCGATGTGCAGCGGGCCGGCGGACGGGCCGCTGCAGAACGCCCGGGCGGCCGCGACGGTGGCGGCGATCAGGGCCGGGATCCCCGGGGTGCTGAGCACCGCCGTGATCACCTCCTGGTCCCGGCCGGTCAGCTCCCGCATCGAGGGGTCCACGTGCGGATCCCGGAAGTGCGCCCGGAGGTCGAGCGTCAGGTGCGCGGCCGGGGCGACCTCGCCGGGCTGGTGGCTGTACCCGAAGGAGGTGATCGTGAGCGCGGGGCCGGAGGCCGGGGCGGTGTGGGTCATCTGCTGCTCCTGGTCGTGGTCGAGGCGGTCAGCGCTGGCTGATGTTGATTCGGTCGATGTGGACGCCCGTGCCGCTGCGGGAGCCCCACCGGCCGCCCTGTCCGCCGGTCCCGGTGACGTTGACCGTGACGGGCGCCGGGGCGGGTGCGGCCGCGGCCTGCTCCCCGGAGGCGCGGGACAGGGCGCCGGTGAACCGGAGGACGACCCACCCGACGGCGGCGGTCCCCAGGAGCGCGGCGGCGCCGATCGCGAGTTCGGCGGCGGCGGCGAGGGCGGCGGGTCCGGCCATGGCGAGGGCTCCCCCGGTGCAGAGGGTCAGGGCGCAGATGCTCCCGACGAGGGTGACGGCGGTCCGCTCGAAGGGGGTCAGGCCCCGGCGGGCGGGGGCGGCCTCGGGGGCCGCGGGCACTATGACCGGAGGCGCGGCCGGTACGTACGCGGCGACCCACGACCCGTCATCGAGCTGGACCAGGGCGCGGCGCTCGGCGGCCGGCGCGGGGAGCAGCACCTCGGCGGCGCAGGGGCGGGGCTGGTGAACGAGGGGCGCGGCGGCGGGTGCCTGGACGGTGTAGGCCGGGGCGGGTTCAGCGTGCCGGGCGGGGTGCTGGTGCATGCTGGGCGTGCTCCTTCGGGGGCGGGTCAGGTGGCGGGGGTCGGCGGGCGTGCCGGCCCCCGCCGTCATGTCCGGGCTCGGGGTCAGGACCGGCGGGCGTCGGCGAGGATCGCGCCGTGGTCGAAGGCGAGGACGCCCGGCTCGGCGAGCGGCACCCAGCGCACGGCGGTGGCGTCGTCCCCGGCGCAGGCCTCGGTGCCCTCCGGCACGGTCACCCGGTACGCGGCGCTGACGTACCGGCCGCGCGCGTCCCGGCCGGGCTCGTCGTACACGCCGACGAGGACCAGGGCCGCCGGGTCCACGCGTACCCCGGTCTCCTCCTCCAGCTCCCTCGCCGCGGCGGCGCGGGACGTCTCGCCCGGGTCCACGTGCCCGCCGGGGAGGGCAAGGAGGCCCTTGTGCGGGTCCCATCCACGTTCGATCAGGAGGACGTCACCGCCTCGGATGCACACGACGTCGGCGGCGTAGCGGATCGTCTCGAAGGTCTCGATGTCGGTCATGGCAGGGTCCTCTCGGGTTCCGGTGAGCAGGGGCGGACCGCCGCGGGGTGCAGCAGCCCGGGGGCGGTCAGGTCCAGGGGGCGGCGTCGTAGCACTCGCGGACGTAGGCGCGCAGCTCCTCGTACGGCGCTGCGGCGGCGGGGGTCGTCAGCCCGGCCGGGACGAGCCAGGAGTGCGCGCGGTCGAGGTCGGCGAGGAGCCGGAACGACTCCTCGGCCTGCGCCCGCGATGCCGCCTCGCCGAACATCGCGCCGGCCTCCACCCGGTCCGACTGGACGGCGCGGCGCAGCAGGTAGGCGCGCAGCTCCTCGGGGTCGTTCTGCTCACCGGCGAGGGTCTGCGCCAGGAACTGGGAGGAGAGCGTCAGCAGTTCGTGGGCCTCCACGAGGATGTCGGGGGCGTGCCGGTAGAGGCGGGCGGGGTCGAGGTTCGACGTCGTCATGGCGGTGCTCCTGGTCGTGGTCGTCATGCAAGGGGAAAGGCCGGCCCCGGGCGGGGCCGACCTCGAGGACGGGTGCTGTACGGGTCGGGCCGGTCAGTCCTCGGGGGTCCAGCCCAGGGGCGCCCACTTGCCGTGGCCCGGCTTGATCACCTTTCCGGCGTCGAACAGAGCCGACAGGGCGTTGTCGACGGAACCGGCTTTCGGGCCGCCGGGGGTGTCGGCGCCGAGCGCGGCCCTGATGTCCCGGTTACGCATGACTCCGGCGGCGAGGACGGTCAGGATCTGGGCCTCCAGGTTGGCGGGCTTGGCCTTGACCGCGGGGCGAGGGATCCGCACCGCGACGGCCCCGGCCTCGCCGTCGTGCTCCTGGTGGCCGTCGGCGCCGCCGCTGCCGTCCCCTCCGGCGAGGAGGTCCATGGCGAGGGGAAGGGCCTCCGCGTACCCGGCGCGGAACGCGGCGTCCTCTGCGGGGGTCAGCACCGGCATGACCGCGGACTCCATGAGCCGGATGAGGTTCGGGTACGTCCGGTTCTCCTTGACGGCGAGCCAGACGCGCATCAGGGCGGGGATGCCGCCGCAGATGTGCCAGGCGACGCCTGCGGTCACCGGGCCGGTCGGGGCCTCCTCCCCGTTCCACGCGGCCTCGACCTCGGCGTCACCGCCGCCGCCGAAGTGCCGGGGAATGGGGGTGATCTCGACCTCCCCTGACGTCATGTCGGAGGCGAGGCGCTTGGTCATGGTGCTGTTGACCCGGCCGAGCCAGACGCTGCCCTGCTTGGCGTTGGCGCGGATCTTCTCGGCGTCGCCGAGGTCTTCGAGGTGCACGGACTGACCGGCGTACCTGATGCCCATGCCGAGCTTGCGGAACGTGAGCTGCGCCCGGGTGATCATCGCGACGACCCACGCCTTGAAGTCGTCGGGTGCCTCCGCGTCGTTGGCGATCACGCGGTTGATCTCGTCAAGGCTGATGTTCACCAGGGCCCACGGGTCGCCGAGGGCGAAGGACCCCCAGCCGTTGGCTGTGCTGATCTGCTCCCGGTAGTCGGCGAGGGCGCAGGCCCCGGCGAGGGTTGCCCCGAACTCGGCCAGGCCGGCCCCGAAGGCGTACACCCTGCCCTTCGCCTCCGGCAGGCTCATGCCGCCCTGCGCGTCCGCGACGATGCTGACGATGCCGGACAGCCGTTCAGCGGTGATGACGTGCAGCAGGGCGACGGACTTCCCGGAGCCGGGGGCGCCCACGAACAGGTCGGTCAGGCCGCCGAGGTCGGTGTCGTACAGCGGCATGCGGGCGGGGCGGCCGTCGTGGCGGAGGCCGAGGGCGATCGTGCCGTCCTCGCGCATCGTAAGGTCCTCGGCGGTCGCCTCGCGGACGTGGATCAGCGGGTGGTCCCGGTAGATCGTGATGACCGCGCCGGACAGCCCGGCGGCCCCGATCATCAGGAGGTCGGGGTCCTCGATGCCGAGTGCCCGGGCCAGCTTGCGGCGGGGCAGGACGAGTTCCACGTCCTCGGCGGCCTCGACGCGGAACGTCGCCCGGCCTTCCTCGGCCTCGATCCGGTAGGCGGCGAGGTTCATTCCGGGGGCGGCTCCGCCCGGCCCGGACACCTTCTGTCCCCACCAGAGCCGTACGGGGTCCTGGTCCAGGGCGGCCTGTTCCTCGGCCCGGGCGGGGTCGACGAGGAGCGCCAGGCGCCCGGGCCCGCTGCCCGGGATGGAGGTCAGGGTCACGGCCGCCTCCGGGACGTCGAAGACCGCGGCGACCGCGCGGGTGTCGAGGCGGGAGGAGACCGCCTCACCGGGCGCGGCGAGGATCACGGCGGCGAAGGCCGGGCGGTTCGGGTCGGGCTGGTGGAGGGCGGTCAGGTCGGTCCCGTTCGTCACAGCGGCGGCCGTCCAGAGGACGCGTACCCCGGACAGGTAGTCCCCGGCGTCCTGCTGCACGGGGGCCTCGACGACGGCGGGCAGGTTCTCGATCGCCCGGCTGATCCCGGCGGCCCGGGTCATCGGGGCGGCGAGACCGGCGGCGGCTGCCACGGCGACGGGCGCGACGGTCTCCCACCAGGAGTAGCCCGGGGCGATCAGCGCGGCCGCGTACGTGCCGGACAACCCGAGGAGGGGAAGGGCGCGGGTGCAGGCGAGGAGGAGGCCGGCCCCGCCCGTGCGGGTGCGCCGCCACAGCACGCCGATCGCTCCGGCCCCGGCGGCGAGGACGGCGACGTGCAGCCCGGCGACGTCGGTCTGCGGGCCCACGGCGGTGAGGACCCCGCCCGCGCCGTACAGCACGCGCTCGGCAGTGGCGAGGCGCCGTGCGGTCGCGGGGGCGAGGCCGGCGTGCGTGGCGGTCGACGCGGCCGGTTCGGCGGGGGCTGCGGGCGGGAGCGCGGCAGTGGTCACGGGGGCCTCCATGGCGGACGGTGCGGGCGTTCGGGGGGCGGGAAGGGGTGAGGGGCCCGGCGCGGCGGCCGGGCCCCTCACAGGGCCGTACAGGGTGATGCGATGTCAGCGGGTGCGGTAGAACCCCGGGATGGCCTGCTGCGGGCCGTTGCGGGAGGTCTCGTAGATCCCGCCGTACTCGGCGCGGTGCTCGCTGTTGAGGTTGTCGGCGGCGGTGCTCATCTCGGACGCGGTCCGGGCGACGTCGGCGGCCGCCTTGGCGACGTTGCGCAGCGCGGTCGCCGCGTTGCGGATCATCGTGGTGTACCGGGGTTCCACCTCGGCCTTCGCGCACAACTCGGCGAGGAGGTCAGCGTGATTGGCGTCCTGGTCCATCTGACGGCGCAGCCGCCACAGGCCCTCGGCGAGGTGCGCGGCGGACGCGGCGAGCGCGGCGACGCGTCCGGCGAGGGCGAGGAACCCGGGGACGCCGGCCCCTCGGGTGGCGGGCAGGGAGGCGGTACGGGGCACGAGTTCGGTCACGGTCAGTCCTCGTTGTGGGCGCGGGCGGAGGGCGTGGAAAGGCCGGCGTCTGCCGTGGCCTGCTGGAGCGGCTTGTACGCGTCATGCATCTCGTCGTGGGCGGACTCGACGAGCTCGGCCGCGGTCAGTGACTCGGTCTGCATGGCGTCCGCCCGGCGGGCGAGGGTGTCCATGAACTCGGACAGCCGCGCCATCCCGGCCGACGTCCGGCGGCCGATCACGTTGTTGTACTCGGCGAGGTCGTCGGCCAGGTCCGCGAGGGCGTCCCGCAGTTTGCGGGCGTTCCCGGCGAGGACGCTGCACTCGTCGTAGGTGGCGAAGCACCGGCGCCGGGACTTCCCGAGGCCGTTCAGGACGTCGTCGAGGGTGACCTCCGTCATGTGCCGGGCGGAGGGCTGCGGCGGCCGGGCGTAGCTGGGGAGCGCGGATCCGGTCGAGGATCGGGCGGGCGCGGAGGACTTCACGGGCGGCTCCTTCACGGTGGTGCTGGCGGTGCCGGCCGCGGGGAGCGAACCGGCGGGCATACGGGGCGGGCGGGCCGGTCGGGCGAGCCACTCGTACGTGACCGTCACCCGCTCCTGCTCGTCCATGACGTGCTGCGCGGAGTCGGCGGCGGAGCGGCGGGTACGGCCGGCCCCCGGCGGGGCGGTGGTGCCGTGGCCGTGGGTGCGCCACGGGCCGCCCGTCCTCGGGGGCGGCTGCTGCTGCCCGCCGGGGGTGGAGCGGCGCCTCCAGGTCCCGCGCCGGCTCCCGGGGCCGGTCTGGCCCGGCCCCTGCCCGGGCGGGTGGGGATGGCCCTGCGGGCCGCCGGGCGGTGCCTGCGGGCCTCCGGACGGCGGGGGTTGCTGCGGTCCGCCCTGCGGGCCCTGGGGGCCGCTCTGGGGCGTCTGCTGCTGACCGCCCGGCGGAGTTCCCGTCGGGGGCGTCGGCGGGTGCGGCGGCCTCGGCGGGTAGTTCGGCGGGGGCGGGTAGTTCGGCCTCGGCGGCGCTGTCGGCTGCTGCGGCTGCGGCACGGTCTGGCTCCGGCGCTTCCTCCACCGCCACCGCCGACGCGGCTTCGACGGGGGCGTGGTCGGCCCGGCCGCCGGCGGGTTGCCGGGTCCGGTGCCGGTCGGCTGCTGCGGGCCCTGGCCCTGCGTCTGCGGGGTCTGCTGCTGCCCGGGCTGCTGCGGTCCCTGCCCCGGCTGCTGACGCCTCCTCCTCATCCGGCGCCGCCGGTTCTTCGGCGCCGCCGGGTTCGAGCCGGTCGACTGCTGCTGCGGGCCGGTGCCGGGCGCCTGCGGCTGCGGCTGGCCGGGCTGCCCCGGCTGCTGCTGTCGCGGCTTGCGCTGGCGGCCCGGGCGCTGCGGGGTCTGCCGACCGCCCTGACCGGTGGCCCCGCCGCCGTTGCCGGTCGGCCCGGACCTGCCGGAGGGCTGCGCGCCGCCGCCCTTCCCCTTCCCCTTGCCCTTGCCTCCGCCCGAGCCGCCGCCGGCCGACCCGTTACCGGTGCCTCCTCCCGACCCGCCGCCGCCGTTCTTGCGGTCGCGGATCTTCTGGAGGGTGCCGCTGCCGGACCCGCCCCCGGCGCCGGGGGTCTTGCCCCGGCTCGGCGACTGGACGCCCGCCGACGGCTTCCCGCCGGACGAGCCCGAGCCGGACCCTGCGCCCGACCCGGAGGACCCGGCGCCGCCCTTCCCGCTGCCGGTGGGGCCGGCCTTCCCCGGCCCGCCGGAGCCGGTACCGCCGGACGGCTTCCCGCCGCTCCCTCCGGTGCCGGTACTGCCGTTGCCGGTGCGCTGCGGGCCGGGCTTCCCGCCGCCGCTGCTCCCCGGCCCGGTGCCGGTACCGCCGCGGCCGCCGCCGGACGACGTCCCGCCGCCCGTGCCTCCGCTCCTGCGGGACCCGCCTCCGCCACCGGAGCCACCGCCCGACGAGGAGTGGCCGCCGCTGGAGCCACCGCCCGCGGCGGCCTTCCCGAACTCCGCCGTGGTCGGCACCTTCGTGAGGCGAGCCCGGGCGTCCTCCTCGGCGGCCTTCCGCTTCACCTTCGCCTCGCGCCACACCGCCTCCTCGGCGGCGCGCTCCATCCGGCGCTGTTTCCAGTCGGCGACCACGGTGACCGTGCCGCGCAGCGCGGCCAGGGCGATGGCGAGGACCGCCGAGAGCGACAGCGCCCCGAGCCCGTCGCCCTGGTCGTCGTTGCCCTCCGCCCGGAACGTGGCCGGGACGGCGGCGGTCGCGGAGCGGGGCGGGAGCGGAGGCAGCGCCGGGGCGGGCGGAGCGGCAGCGGCGAGGGACTCGGCGGCGGACCGCCGGGGGCGGGCGGGCGACACCTGCGCCGGCGCCGCGGCCGGGGGCGGGGACGCCGGCGCCCCCGCCGGAGTCGACGGGGGCGCGGGGGTCGAGGGCGGGTTCGCCGCGGTGGGCGGCGAGGGCGTCGAGGCCGGCGGCGGAGGAGTTGCCCGGCCCCGGCGGCGGGGCGGGAGCGGAGGCAGTGCGGGGGTCGGCGGCGAGGGCGGCGACTGCTGCCCCGGCCGGAGTTGGATCACGTTCGTGTCGTCATCGGCCATGGTCGAGGGCCCTTTCCAGGGTTGACAGACAGTCACCGAGCCGGGCATCCTCGCGCGCCCGCGGGCGCACACGTCGTGCGCCCGCATTTGCGCATGCGCGAGGGGCCCGGCCGGGCCGCTGGTGATGATGATGAATTCGGCTACGCAACGTCAGCGGCGTCGCGCTGGTCGTCGGCCTCCTGGCGGCGCTGCTCGACGGCGGCACACCAGCCCTGGAGAGCGGCGGTCAGCTCCTCCCAGATCGCCGGGTACCCGTCGCGGTCGACGTCCCGCGCGAGGGCGCGAGCGTGGTCCCACCACGTCGCCGTGACCCCGCTGGGGCCGCGGTCGACGTTCGCCTGCTGGCGCTGCGCCCAGTGCCGCGCCCTGTTCTCGGCCCGGCGCTCCTCGGGCGTCAGGTCCTCGCTCATGTCGGTGTCCTTCCGGATGCTCGGGGTAAGGGCCGGACCGGCCGCGCACGGGGGCGTCCAGTGCGAGGTCGGCCCGGCCGGGACGGGTCAGGCGCCGCGGCGGTCCCACAGCTCGGTGATCCCGCGTACCTGCGCGCCCTGCTGCTCGGCGGCCGGTGCCTCCGGGGCCGGGGCGGCCGCCGTCACCGACTTGTTCAGGGCCTTGGCGGTGAACGCGCCGACCGACGCGCGCCGGTCCGCGCTGCGGGCGGCCTTGGCCTGGCGCTGGCCGGGCAGGGCGTTGACGTGCCGGACGTGGTCGGCGAACTCCTGCCGGAGCTCCCGGGCCCCCTCGGCGGCGAGGTCGGACCCCTTGACCATCTTCTTGAGTCCCCGGGTGGCGCGGCGGGTGCGGCGTCCGGCGGCCCACCGGCCGTCACCGGACACGTGCTGCGACCGCAACTCGCCCTCCATGGCGGCGAGGAACGCCCGGTACTCGAAGGCGTCGCCGCCGTGCACGGCCTCCCGGTCGGCGGTCCAGGAGGTGACCGCCGGGACGGTCAGGAGGCGGGCGTACGCCTCGACGCGGTTGACGGTGTCGGTGTTGTTGTTGGGGGCGGGCGTACGGTCCACGGCGGGCTCCTCGTGCTCGGGGGGAGTGGTGGGGCGGGCTGGTGGTCACGCAACGGACCCGGCGGAGAGGCCGGGGCCGGCAGGGCGAGCGCCAGACGCGAGGCGGGGGCGGCCGGTTGTGCCGGTCGCCCCCGCCCGGGGTGTGGTTGGCGGTACGGTCAGCAGCAGGCCCGCCCCCGCTTCGTTCGGGGGCGGGCCGTTGTGCGTGCCGGTGCGGGGAGGGTTACGCGGTTCCCGACCGCTTCACGCCGTGCTCGGCGAGGGCGACGTCGAGGAGTTCACTGGCGGTCTCGCTCCGGCACGACAGGTGCTTGCGGACCGCCCTGACCGACGGTTCCCGGAGGAGGTTCCCGCCCTTCGCGACGACGGCGGTGACCATGCTCCGGACGGCCTCCAGACGCTCGTCTGCGACCGCTTCCCGGGGGAGTTCGGGAAGCGGGCCCCGCCCTTGCGGGAAGCGGGTTGTAGGCGGTTCCGGGGCCGGTTCCATCGGGGTCTGGGAACCGGTTGCGGGGAGGGCGGGAACGGGGCGTTCCGCCCACCCGTAGCGGCCGGTGGGGACCAGCAGCGTGGAGGGCAGGAAGGCGGGCCCGGCGGTCACCTCGGGAGCCGGTGCGGGAGCCACGTCGAGGACCGGCTCCGGCTCGACGTCGAGTGCCTCCTCCACGTCGTCGACCACCTCGGCGTCGACGACCTCGACGCCCGCAGCGTCGACACCGCGGAACCGGTCGAGGCGGCGCCGCCCGTCCCACGCCTCGGCCTCGCGCCGCTTGTGTGCCGTGCGCCGCTCGCGCCTGATGTCCCGGATGGACAGCTCATGCGTGGGCGCCCCGTGCCGGCGCTCCCACGCGGTCTCCCACCCCTCCTCCCAGGAGCAGCCGGTGACGTCCCGGTGCAGCCGGGCCTGCGCGGCGATCAGCGGGAAACGGCGGGTGAGGCGACGCCGCCGGGCGAGGGTGCTCGCGTCGTCGCCCCGTGCCTGCCGCTGACGGCGCAGGATGATCGCCCACATGACCAGCCCGGCCAGGGACGCCACGGCGAAGATCAGCGCGCGGTACAGGCCAGCCGCGCCGGGGGCCTCGGCGTAGTGGCCATAAGCGTTCACCCCGGCGGCGAACAGGGCCGACGCCCAGGTGGCGCGGAGGAGGAATCGGTGCGGCTGCCCGGCGGCCAGGGCGGCCGCGGTGAGCGTGGCCAGGGTCAGCGTCATGCCCTCGGTGAGGACCGGGACGCCGAGCGACCAGAACCCCATGCCCTGGTGCTGGGCGGCGTCGATCTGGCCGGTGGCTCCCATCGCGAGGGAGACGGCGACCACGGGGATACCGGTCGCGGGCATGTGCGCCGTGACCGCCGTGTGGAACGCGGCGCGCCGGTCGGCCCACGCCTTCCGGCGTCCCTCCCGGCGCGCTGTGCGGGCCGCTGCGGCTGCCTCCTTCCGCGCGGCCCGGCGGGCCTCCTCGGTCTCGATGTCGAGACGCTTCTGCGCGGCCGCCGCCCGGCGGTCCTCCCGGTCCTGCTCCCGGGTCTCGCGCTTGTCCTCGCGGTCCTGCTGCCGGTCCTCGCGACGGTCGAGGCGCCGTTCCTGGCGGCGGCCGGACGGGCCCGGGACGTCCCCGGGGCTGTAGTAGGTGCGGGTGGTCATGTCGGGATCCGTGAGCGTCACAGGGTCCTCCTGGTCATGCAGGCCGGCCCCGCCGGGGAGGAGCGGAGCCGGAGGGGCGGGGTCAGTGGCTGGCGGTCATCGCCGGGCAGTTCCGGCAGATGGCGCCGTGGTTGAAGTCCTGGGCGGGGCGCCGGGCCCCGCACGCGGCGCACTCCCGGGTGCCGGCCGGGGCGGCCGCCTCCTCGTCGCTGCGGTCGGCGCAGGAGCAGGTGCCGCCCATGCAGTCCGCGGCCGTGTCCTCCCGGACCGGGGCGGAGGCGTCCGCGTCGTCCTGGTCAACGTCGAGGCCGAGGACCAGGGCGACGACGTCGAAGGGGCGCGGGAGACCGCCGGTCTCGCCGGCCGCCGCCCGCTCCTGGCGGGCCCGGGTGATCAGGTCCCGCAGGACCCCGTACGCGATGGCGCCGCGGACCGCGTTGCCGTTGGCGGGGTCGGCGGCGTGGTCCCGGAGGCGGATCACGTCCTGCCGGACCTCGTCCAGCGCGCCGGCCTCCTCGCAGGCGGTGTCCCGGTCGTCGGTCAGCTGCCGCACGACCTTCTCGACGTCCAGGAGCTGCCCGGCGGTGTCTCGCTGGGGGTCGCGCAGCTCCTGGGCGAGGAACAGGTTCGTCCTCCGGTGGTCCTCGACAAACGCCTCCGCCTCGTCCGTGGCCCGGCGGGCGGTGTCCAGGGCGGCACGGGTCCGGCCGAGCTCGTCGCGGTCGGAGATCAGGGCGGCGTGCGTGCTGGCGGTGATGATGCGGATCACGGGGTGTCTCCCTCGGGTCGGGTGGTGAACAGGCCGAGCTGTGCGGAGGCGAGGGCGGCCGCGGCGGCCTCCTCGCGGATCCGGCGGCCGGCCCGGTCGGCGGCGTCGGCGTGCGGGCCGCAGACGGCGAGCAGGTCGGCCGGGGCGAGGCGGACGGCGTCAGCAAGACGCACGGCCGGGTCCGCCGGGACCAGGGCCGTCGCGAGCTCCCAGCACGCCGGGGCGGCGCGGCAGAGACGGCCCTGACGGCGGACGACCGCCCCGAACACGGCGTTCGCCGAGGCCGGGGCGGTCGAGTCGGGGTGCGGCAGGTAGCGGGTCGTCACTCCGGCCGGTCCGGGGCGGAGGCGTCCCACCGGTCGAAGCCCTCGACGCGGGTGTGGACCCATGGCAGGAGGCCGCGGCCGATGACGCCCTCCGCCCAGTGCAGGGCGGCCGAGATGTCCGCGTCGGCGTCGGCCTCGTCGAACGTGGTGTGACAGCCGTAGGCGTCGCCCTCCAACTCCCAACCCCACGTGTCGACGTCGATGTGGCAGGCGGTCAGGGTCCAGCGGGACACGGGCGGTTCCTCCGGGGTGGTGGGGGTCGGGCCGTTCAGGGCGGGGCGCAGGAACAGGCGCCCGCCCGGGCCGCCCGGGGTAGCGGTCACAGGGCCGGGCACGGTCCGCTGTTGCGGGATGGACACCGGCCGCCCGTCCGGGCCCCTCAGTGGCCCGGTGAGGGCCCGGGGCAACGGGACCGCCCCGGAGGCCGGGAAGCCGCCCGCGGGGCGGTCCTGGGCGTCCCGGCGGCGGCCGAGCCGCTCAGAGGCCCACGTGCCGGTCAGGCCGGCCGCGGTCATCAGCGCGGCCGCCCCGTCGAGGTGCCTGCCGGTGACCATGCAGCCGACGGCGACGACGGCCGCGAGGGCCGGGGACACCGGGGAGGTCAGGGCGACCGTGACGCCGTCCTCGACTCGGGCCCCGGCGGTGCGGAGCGCGGTACGGGCGCTCACTGCTGGCCACCCGTGCTCGCGGGCGGCGGGGTGGCGATCGTCTCGGCGAGCCGCTGCGAGGCCGCGGCCAGCTCCTCCATCTGCTTGACCAACGCGGCCTGGATCTCTTCCGGGCTGCTGTTCGCGTCCATGCGTCGGTTTCCCGTTCTCGAGGTCGCCCCGCCGCGCGGGCGGGGCGGGTGAATGGGGGCGAAGGAACGCCCCGGCCGCCGCCGGGTCAGGGCGGGGCCGGGGCGGGATGGCCAGGGGGGCGGAGGCCGCTACCGGCCCGCCCTCACGCGGCGCAGGGCCTCGTCCATGCAGGGGTCGGCGGGCCGGGAGGCCGGCACGGCGGCCGTCTTCCGTGTGGCGTCGAACGCGCGGACCCGGCGCAGCATCTCGTCCATGCAGGGGTCGGCGGGGTAGGTGCGGGGCGCCGGGCGGGCGCTGGTACGGTCGCTCACGTGCTGGTCCTCTCGTGCGGGTGATGTCGTCGAGGGGGCTGTGCGCGTGCGTAGGAAGGCCCGTCCGGGCTTAAGGCGTTGGTAGCGCCTCCGGACGGGCCTTCCTCTTGCACGGTGGAGCTCTGGAGGGTCAGGGGGCCGGGCAGTGCAGCGGGCACCGGCAGGGCGGCCACGCCGACTTGATCTCGGGGACCACGTCCCGGTCGGGGTCGACCGTGACCGGCGGCCCGTACGAGGCGCCGCCGTCTCGGGAGACCCGGATCACGAGCACCGGGCGCTGCTCGCCGTCGTTCCCGCCAAGGGCGGGCCGGGCGGCCGTCACGCCGCGACCAGGGCGGCGGGGTGCTCGGCGGCGAGCGCGGTCATGTGGGCGTCAGCGGCCGGGCCGAGGTCGGCCATGTCGGCCGGCGCCTTCGAGACCTTCAACGACGGGGCGACGGACTTCATGGGCACCGGGCCCGTGTAGCCGTGGGCCTTGAGGAGCGCCCTCACCCCGTCGAGGTCGACGGTCTCGCGGCTGGTGGCCACCCGCTCCACCAGCCACAGGCCGTACCGGCCAGCGGGGAGGCGGGAGAGAACCTTCTTGGCGGCGTTCTTCCCCCGGGCGCCGGCACGGGCCAGGTCGGCGGCGGCGGCGTACTGTGCGGCCGCCGCGGCGATGTCCTCGGCGGCCGGCATCTCGTCCTCGGCGAAGACGTCCGCCGGGTCGGCCACGGTGGGCGCCTCGTCGGTGGTGGTGGTGCCGGTGATGGTGGAGACGGTGGCCTCCACGACGCCGGTGACGGCGGCGGTGGCGAGGCGGGCGAGCTGGAGAGCGGTACGGAACATGCGGGCCTCCGTGGTTGCGCTGTGCCTGGTGCGTGCGAAGGCCCCCGGGGCGTTGGTAGCGCCGTCGGGGGCCTGGTGGCCGAGGGGCCGCCGACCGGCACCCGCCGCGTGAAGCCGGGGGGTGCTGGAAGGCGACGGCTCGGCGCCGTCGAATCAAAGGTCAAGCGCGATGTTCGCCCCATCACCGTCAGGCGGTGCGGGGGCCGGCTTGTCGCAGGTGCCGTTCTCGTGCACGCCTTCCTCCCTACGTCCCTCACGTCCACGCACCTTGCGGTGAGCGGTGCCACGACCGGTAAGGCCGGGTGTCGGGTTGGGCTGCACGCATATGGAGTTCTCAAGGAACGACCGCTTCCTTTCGACGTGATCCACGCGGGGCGTGGGCGCCGTCCGGGCTCTCCCGAGACCGGCCCTTGCGGGCCTGTTCCTTCGGTACGGGAACGACATTAGCGGAGGTTTGTAAGGTTTGCAAGGATTGCTAGTTCTGTAAGGTTTGACGTACCGTCGACCTACCAAAACCGACAGCCCTTACGCCCCGTACGCTTCGCGCATGAAGGAGATCGAGCAGATGCCGCAGGTCAGCGCACAGGCCGCGCGGGAGAAGTTCCGCGAGCTGCTGAACAACGCCGAGGTCAAGGGCGAGGAGACCGCCATCACCCGCTACGGGAAGCCGGTCGCTGTGCTCGTCCCGGCTGACATGTGGGAGCGGATGCTCGCCGCCCTCGCCGAGATGGGGACCGGCCAGTAGCCAGCAGCGACTAAGTTCGAACATCGCTCCACCCCCTTCGGTTTGGTGGGTTGTCGCCACGACCAAACCGCGGGCTCAGGGCATGACGGGAGCGTGAATCCCGATCACTCACAGATCACAGCGACGCACAGGGAGAACGATGACCACCGAGCCGGGCGAGGCCTTCGTGGCGGAGCTGAAACGCTGGCGCGACGTCCGCGGCTTCTCTCAGTCCGCCCTCGCCCTCCGGGTCGGCTACACACCGTCGTACGTGTCCAAGGTCGAGGGTGGGCAGCTCATGCCCTCGGCGTCGTTCGGCCGCTTAGCCGACGACGTCCTTCGCGCCGGCGGCGCCATCGTCCGGGCGTACCGTGACCTCGAGGCCGCAGGCCGCCCCGACGTCCCGCACCAGCCGGCCCCTGACGAGCCTCACGCCGCGAGCCTGCTGGTTGATCACGAGGACACGACCCTCTACTACGACGGCAACGTCTACCGGGCCACGCAGCGGCGCAAGCTCAGGAACGACAGCCCCGACCCGGTCACCCGATACCTGATCCGCATCAGCGTCGATCGCTACCCGGGTGACCCCGAGCGCTCCAACCAGCACTATCGGCGGAACCCGCTCACGTGGCACGAGATCAGCCTGCGGGCGAACCTCGACGGCGAGCCCCTGACCTGGCGGGTGCAGCACGACCGGGACGCGTTCAAGGAACTGTGGCTGCTGTTCGAGAACGAGGACGCGCAATACCCGCTCTACCCGGGCGAGTCGGCATGGCTGGAGTACACCTACTCTGTCGACGACACGAAGTGGGGCACCTGGTTCCAGCGCGCGGTGCGCCTACCCACCCGCCGGATGAGCGTCCGCCTGGACTTCCCGGCCGAGATGAACCCCACCGTGTGGGGCCTTGAGACGTCCATGACCGCCGCCGCCCTGCCGTTCCGTACAGCGATTCGGCGCAGCGAGGAAGAAGGCCGGCGCATCTACTCCTGGTCCACGGAAGATCCGCCCCTGCATACCCGCTTCCGCCTGGAGTGGAAGTTCCGCGCCCGACACGACGAGGAGAACCCGCACGCCATGCAGACCGCCAGCGACAGGATGCGCTCGATCGGCATCGTTCAGGAGGGCGACCCGATCCTGATCAAGGCCGCGCGCCCGTTCGCCCTGCCCGACGAGGCCGAAGACGCGCGCCGTGTCGTCGCCGAGCTGCTGTCCGCCGCCGAGCGCGCCTCCGCCGTCCACGTCTTCGGCAAGGGAATGGGAGTAGCCGCTCCACAGATCGGCATCGACCGCGCCGCGGCCATCGTCCGCTCACCCGAGGGCGAGCTGATCACCCTGTTCAACCCCAGCATCGTGGAGGAGTCGCCCGAGACGGACGAGCAGTACGAGGGCTGCTTGTCGTTCTTCGACGTCCGAGGCAAGGTGCCCCGGCCGCTCGCGATCAGCGTCGAGCACCAGGACGTCGACGGCACGCAGCGCATCACCATCTTCGAGCGAGGCATGGCCCGGCTCGTCGCCCACGAGGTCGACCACCTCCACGGCCTCCTGTACCGCTCGCGTATGCGGGACGGCGTCCAGCCCATCCCCGTGTCGGAGTACCGCGGTACCGGCAGCAGCTGGCAGTACCGGGCTGGCGACGAGAGGTAGAGCCCGGCAACGACAGGGCCCCTCGCTCCGCAGTGGAACGAGGGGCCCTGTCGTTGGCGCCTACCAGCCCCTTGCACGCCATTCGACGAGGTGGGGGCGCTCGGCGCCGAGGGTGATGGCGTTGCCGTGGCCCGGGACGGGGGCGCTGCCATGCTGCGGCTTCACGGACGGGTTTCAGGAGCTGTCGGCGAGGGCGGTCCGGGCCGCGGCCAGGGCGGTGGCGGCGTCTGGCCAGCAGAACAGGCGGTCCACGGACATGGCGCCGATTGCGTCCTGCAACCCCTCGGTGGTGAAGGCGAGTCCGCCGCCGTATCCGGTGGTGCTGGCGGCCCATCCGGTGCCATGGACGAGGGCCTGGCGCCGGAGGACGAGGTTCGTTCCTCCGCCCTCCGGTACGGGGATGCGGTATTCGGTGGCCCCGGCCGCCAGTTCCCTGGCCCGCGCCAACTCGGCCTTGAGCCGCTCAATCTCGGCGAGGAGGTCGTCACGGGTGGGGTCGGTCATCGCTGCTCCTGGGCGGTGAGGGCGGTCAGGGCCGCCGTCTTGTACGCGGTGACGTGTCCGCACGGCCACGGGTCCCACCGGTGGGACGGCGGTGCCGGGTTCACCTCCGGCCCGTACCCGCCGGCCTGCACCCGCTCCTCCGCCGCGGCCCGGTGCTCGGGGCACACGTAGATCACGCCGTGCAGCGTCCCGAGGCAGCCGGGCCCGGGCGTTGTCGCCTCCACATGCAGCGAGGCGCCCGCCGTGCACTCCCACCCGGCGTGGCCGTCGCTGGAGGCAGTGCCGGGGTTCGCCCGGAGTTCCTCGGCGTACCGCGCGGCCTCGGGCCGTACGACCGGCGCGGGGGCGGAGGCCGGCCGCGGCTCTTCGGCGGCCAGGGCGGGGCGGACAGTGGCGCGGAGGCACCCGCGCACGAGGCCGTCCGCGCCGGCCTTCCACCCGGCGTACAGGTGCAGGGCGCCGTCCGCGTCGGTGCGGGCGTCCACCTCGGCGTCGAGGTGCGCCGCCCATCGACGCACGGCCTCCTGCTGCTCGGCGCCGCTGTAACTCAGGTTGTCCGCCTCGCCGGTCAGGGCCCCGCTGGTGGCCAGCGTCCAGACCAGCGGCGGGAGGTCGGCGCGGCGGCCGGCGGCGAGCAGCTCGCCCAGGAGTTGGTGCGCGCGGGCCTGCCAGCGGTGCAGGTCGGCGGTAGGGGTCGGGATGGCCACGTGATGCTCCTTCGTTGAACGGCCGCGTGCGGGCCGCGCAGGGGTGGGTGAGTCTTCGGGGTCCAGGGCGGGGTGATCGTCGCCGTGCGGGCCGTGTGCGGCCGCCTACGAGTGGTTACGGGGCGAGGGCGCCCGGCACCTCCGGCCGGGGGGTGCCGGGCGGGGTGGACTAGGGGCGGGTTAGAAGTAGCCGAGGTCCACGATTTCGCCGGCGGCTACGGCCCGGCGTTCCTTCTCTGCGGCGATCCGGCACCGGCCGCACAGGCCGAGGGCGGTCCCGGGCTGTGCCCGGCCGTCGCACGGCGCGTCCCTGCGGCCGGGGCACTTGCCGTCCGCTGTGGGCCACCTATTGACCCCGGCGGCGGTGCGTGCCTCGGTGCAGGAGTCGCACATCTCGCCCTCGTCGGGGACGCGGCGTCCGCAACCGGTGGCGCAGCCCGGCAGCTCGGCGCAGTCCTCGCACAGGTCCCACCCGGGGACAGGCGGACGGGAGCACACGGCGCACTCGTAGTGCACCCGGAGGTTCACGGCCTCCTCGACGGTGCGGCCGGCCACGGCGGTGCTGTAGTGATCCACCGGGCTGTCCTCCGCGCGGCTCTGTGCCGGGACGGGGCCCCACGTGGCCGTGGGCGACGGCGGCAGGTTCTTCGCGGCCTCCTTGAGGCGTCCGGAGACGATCGCGCCGACGGTGTGGGTCAGCGGTTCCGGAAGCGGCCGCCCGACGATGACCTGTCGGAGGGTGGCCTCCTTCCAGCCGCTGGCGAGCATGCCGGTCACCATCCGGCCCTGATCGGTAAAGGTCTTGCCGGTCAACAAGAACTCCGGGTGCCATGCGCCGATCTCGCGGAGCAGCCTCTCCCCATGGGTGTCCGACACCGGCGGGCTGTCAGCGGCCGGACCTCCGCCCGGGACGGCCTCCGCTGCTGCTGCGCTGTTGTCCGGCGCGGCGTCAGCCGCTGCCGGTTCCGCCTCGACGGCCCGCGGCCGCACCGGCTCCCCCTCGATGACTCCGCCGCTTCCGTCCGTCCGTCCATCCGTTTCTTCCGCGCGCTCGCTACTACCTACAGATACGGACGGACGGGGGGCTTGTTCTCTGTTGAAGAGGGGTCTGGAGTTACGGCTGTAGAAAGGGCGGCACCCATTCCGCTACCGATGGCGGCACCCATTCCGCTACGGGTGGCGGAATCAGTTCCGCTACCCCCCTCGGACGCCTCACTCTCAGGGGTGGCGGAATCAGTTCCGCTACCCTCCTTCTTCTTCGGCTTCCGGCGCTCCCGCTCCTTCCGGCGCTGCGCTTCCCGCTTCGCCTCCTGAGCGCTGATCGTCGCCTCCCGCGCGTCGCGCCACGCCGCCAGGTCGAAGGCCGGCGCGTGCTCGGCCACCCACCGGTCGATGTCGAAGCCGGGGAGCGTCGCCCCGTACCGGGCCACAAGCTGCGGCGGGGTGTCGGCCGGCGGCACAATCCCGTGGATCAGCCACGCGTCATGGATGACGTACAGGTTCGCGTCGTTCTCATCGGGCCTTCCGTCCACCTTCCGGCGGGTAACGGTGATCAGTCCCAGCCCGCGCTCAAGGCACTTCGTGGCGTTGTCCACGGTGTCCTTCGTGCAGTCGAGCGAGTCGGCGAGGGCGGCCCGGTACGGGTAGCCCTGCTCCGTGTCGCGGGAGCTGACATCCGCGTAGGTCATCAGCAGCGGATAGAGGGCCTTCCCCTTCCCCGCGTTCAGGACGGGGTCGGAATCCCGGACCACGCAGGTGGCGACCATGCCCCAGCGGAGGCCGCCCGCGCCGGGGCGGCTGACGGTCGGGCGGTGGGTGTTCGAGGGCCGACGGCTCATCGGGCACCCCCGGCGGCGGGGATGCCGGCGTGGCGCGCGGCGGGACGGGGAGCGGACAGGTGGGGCACCATGGCCTCCGTGTGGAGAACGCCCGGCGTGCTGGCGGCACGAGGCCGGGCGGCGTGCGACCCGGCGGCCCAGAACCAGCCCGGAGTGTTGGCGCGGGCCGCAGGGCCCGCTAGGGTGTGGCGCATCGAAGGCGCTCCTGTGGGGTGCTGAGAGAGGCCCGGCGACTGTGAGAGGGAGCCGGGTCTTTCGCATGTCTGGAGGCGGTTAGGCGGCATCGGTGCTCGCCTCAGGGACCGCCCGGCGCGCGGCCTCGACCACGGCGGGACGGAAGACGGTGCGCAGCTCGGCGATCTCCGCTCCGGTGAGCGGCGGCCGAGACGCGACGAACTCGGCGATGAATGCCTCGACGCCCTGTCCTGCGGCCGGTGAGCACCAGCCGTCCGGGTCGGTGTTCACGCGGCGGCCGCCCCGCTGATGAGGGCCTCGACGTCCGCGCGCCGGTACCAGATGCGGCCGGTCAGGAGCTTGACGTACGGCAGGCCGATCCCGAGGTTGCGGTTGTTCGCGAGCGTCTGGAGGGCGTAGTGGGTCACCACCGACACCTGGCGGGGCGTCATCCACTCGCCGGACCGGAGCGCCTGAGGCGTGGGAAGCTGCGACATTTCCGAGACTCCTGTCGACGTAATCAAGACAGCTCACTCGGTAGAACCGGTAAGTGTCGTAACGTCGGCGACATTAGCGGCGATCTTGATGTGTCGCAACAACGCAAGCGTGTGTCTCGGAAATCTCGACAGCTACTGTCGCGGTTATGGCGACAGGACCCATGGACCTCGGCCCGACCTCCCGGGCCGTCGCGGACAATCTCCGCAGGCTGCGCGAGGCGCGAGGGCTGAGCCTCCGCGCACTCTCAGCCGACCTCAAGCGGCGCGGGCACAGCCTCAGCGCCGACGCCCTCAACAAGATCGAGAACGGGCGGACCCCCGAGGCCGGCGCCGAGCCACCGAAGAACGTCCGCCGTATCGACGTCGACGACCTGACCGCCCTCGCCGCGGCGCTGGGCGTGAACCCGAACGCCCTGCTGCTCCCCCACCAGGGATCCGGGAGCATCAGCCTGACGGGCGCCGGCACGGTCGACGCGACGTTCGTATGGGGGTGGGCCGAGGGCCGGCGCCCGCTCACCGTCCCCGAGGGCGACGACGGGACCGCGAACGCCGACTTCCAGCGCTACGCCCGGCCCCTTGGGATCCGGAGCTACAGCCGGTCAGCGGCCAGCAGGGCGGCGCACATCGAGGACTCCGGCGGCCGCGGGTACTACCAGCGCGGCCCGGACGGGAAGCTGGTCGAGGTCGGCACCGGTGAGCCGGTCGAATTCGACCAGCACGGCAACCACGACGACTGACCGGCCCGACCACCCTCCCCGCGCCCGCCGGAACGGCAATGCGGCCCCCGGGACACCCCGGAGGCCGCACCCGTGCCCCGCCCGGGTCAGACGCCCGCGCGCTCCCAACGGAGTGCAATGGTGGTCTCGTCGAACCCCGGGCCGCGCCGCGCCGCCGGGTGGACCTTCACCCGCAGCCCCAAGCCGTCCAGGACCCGCCTCTGCTGCGGCACCGCGAGTGCCTCCCATGCCTCCCCGGCCTTCGGGCCCACGAGGCCGTCGAACGCGCCGAGGTCGAAGGCCGGCCGCAACCGCCGCGCCTCGGTCTGTGCCTCCGTGATCCGCTTCGCCAGCTTCGCCGTGATCCGCCGCAACTGCTCGCGGGTGATGATCCCGTCCGCGTAATCGTCCGCCGCCGCCTCCTGACGTGCCTTCAACCCCTCCGCCCGCTCCAGGGCCGCCAGGGCCGCCGAGTCGTCCCCGCGGAACACCTCCGCCGCCTCCGGCCGGGTCAGCACCCCCACGACGACGCGCCCCACGTAGCGGTCGAGAGCCTCCTCATTCCGGCCGACGCAGCCACCCGCGTCACAGACGTACGTCGGCTGCTTCCGGCCCCGCGACGCGTTCCCCTTCATCGCGACCCGGAGCACCGACCCGCACGGCCCGCACGTCGCGACCTCACCCCACGTCAGCAGGTGTTTCCTCGCCCCCGGCAGTTCCCGCACGACGGCCCGCTCCGCGAACAGGTTTCGCAGCTGCGCGTGCTGCTCGTCCGTGACGAGCGCCGGCCAAGCCGCCTTGTACTCCACGCCCTGGTGGACGCGCAGCCCCACGTTCGCCGGGCGCAGCGCCAATTTCTTGACGGAGGTCTTGTTCCACAGCGACCCGTCAGCGTTCTGCCCGACCGCCCGCCGCTTGAGTCGCATCCCCGCACCGGGCGCCGGCACCCCGCGCGCGTTCAGGTCGGCCGTGATGCCGATCAGGCTCGCCCCGGACAACAGGCGGGTGACGATGTCGCGGACGACGGCGGCCTGTTCGGGGTCCTCGACGTCATGGAACCCGTCGACCTGGCCGCGGGCGTCGTACTCGTACTGACGCCTCCACCCGTATGCAACCGGCCCGTTCGCCCGGCCCTCCTGCGCGCGCTCCAGGGCGGCGCGGGCGACGCGTTCCGACTTCACTTCTGACTCGGCGGTGTCCGACTCCCCGAGGTTGGCGAGCTGCGACCGGTCCGACGCCTTCGCCATGTTGAACAGGCCGCCGGACTCGAAGGCGACCCAGCACTTCGCGTGACGCAGGTCCTCGATCGCCTGGGCGCGCTCGACGCGGCGCCGCCAGACGCGAGACGGGTGGTATCCGACCACGATGACGCGAACCCCCGGCTCCCGGGCGGCCTCGATAGCGTCGGCCATCAGCCGGTCATACTCGGGGCGTTCCTCACCCGAGTGGGCGGAGACATCGTTCTCGACGTACTCGCCGCCGACCTCCCAGGCGTTCTCCTCGGAGAACGTCCTGAGGTCGCTCATCTGCCGGTTGACGCCCCGTCGGCGGTCGCGCGGATCCTCGGAGATCCGCGCGTACAGGAAGGCAACGGTACGGCGCGGGAGCGTCTGAGTGTTCACGGTAGAGAACCCTATGGGTTCCCGGGCGGCGTGGGCAACACCCACGACGACCCGAAGGCCTTCGCGAGCCTGATCGACGACGTGCAGCACAAGCTCTTCGAGCAGCTGCCGGACGAGACCTGGGTCTACCCGGGCCACGGCAACGACACCGCCCTCGGCGCCGAGCGCCCGCACCTGGCCGAATGGCGCGAGCGGGGCTGGTAGGCACCGCAACGCGCCAACTTCCCGGCGCGACGCACTCCTTCCGGTCGCTTGCGGCCGAACCCACGCCCTGAGCGGCGGGGAACGGGTATCTGGTGCGGCATGCCACACGACCCGTCCCCGCCCCTGGCCTCCGCCGCCCCCGAGGCCTCCCCCACCCCTTCCCCCGCACCTCCCTCCGTGCCTTCCTCCGCCACGCGGCCGGAGCCCCCGCCCGCCGTGGCCGACGACTCCGCCGGGCCCGGCATGCTGCGCCTGGCCACGGCCTCGCTCGCCGGGACGGCGATCGAGTTCTACGACTTCTTCGTGTACGGGACGGCCGCCGCCCTCGTGCTCGGCCCGCTCTTCTTCCCCTCCTTCTCCCCGCTCGCCGGTACCCTCGCCGCCTTCGGCACCTTCGGCGTCGGCTTCCTGGCCCGCCCGCTCGGCTCGGTGGTCTTCGGCCACATCGGCGACCGCTACGGCAGGCGCCCGGTGCTGCTCGCCTCCCTCCTGCTCACCGGCCTCGCCACGGTGGCCGTCGGCTGCGTGCCCTCGTATGGCTCGATCGGCACGGCCGCGCCGGTACTCCTGCTCCTGCTGCGCTTCCTGCAGGGCCTCGGACTGGGCGGGGAGTGGGGCGGCGCCGTCCTGCTGACCGCCGAACACGCCCCTGAGCAGCGGCGCGGACTGTGGTCGAGCTTCCCGCAGATGGGCCCGCCGGTGGGCTTCCTGCTCGCCAACGGCCTGATGCTGGGGCTGTCCGCGTCACTGACCGATGCCCAGTTCACCGCCTGGGGGTGGCGGGTGCCGTTCTGGGCGGCCGGGGTGCTGGCGCTGGCCGGGCTGTGGCTGCGCCGCTCGGTGGAGGAGACCCCGCAGTTCCGGGCGCTCGCCGCGACGGACCGGCGGGCCGAGGCCCCACTGGCCGAGGTCTTCCGAGGCCACTGGCGGTTGCTCCTGCTGACCGGCGGGGCGCTCGCGATCGGGTACGCCGTCTTCTACGCGGTCACCACCTGGTCCCTCGCCTATGCAGCCGATCACCTCGCGGTGGGCCGCACGGCGATGCTGGCCTGCATCATGGTCGCGGTCGCGGTGATGGGTCTGGTGACCCCGGTGGTCGCGGTGCTCGGCGACCGTTACGGACGGCGGCCGCTGTGCCTGATCGGGTGCACGATCTGCGTGGTGTGGATGTTCCCGCTGGTGGCGCTGTTGCGGACGGCCGATCCGCTGCTGATGACGGTGGGCTTCGTCGGTGCTCTGGTGGGCATGGTGACGATGTTCTCGGTGGTGGCCGCGTACCTGCCCGAGCTGTACGCGCCGCGGATCCGCTGCACGGGCGCGGCCGTCGGCTACAACCTGGGCGGGGTACTGGGCGGGGCGCTGACCCCGATCGTGGCGACGGCGCTGGCGGACGGTTCCGGTCCGCCGTGGGGCGTCGCGCTGTACCTGACCGGGATCGCCCTGGTGAGCCTGGTCTGTTTCGCGGTGCTGCCGGAGACCGGTCCGGCGGCCGTGTCGAAGCGGACGGCCGCGGGTCGGGCAACGGAAACGGGGGCGGCCGAAACGGCCGCCCCCGCTTAGGTCCTTCGATCAGGTTACGCGTCGACGTTCTCCGGGCGGGCGGCGGCCTCGGCCGCCGCCTGCTTCTTGGAGGCGATCAGGCTGGTGATCGTGGTGATGACCAGGACACCGCAGATGACGCCGAGGGAGACCGGGATCGAGATCACCGGAACGTGGACGCCGCTCTCGTGCAGGGCGTGCAGCACCAGCTTGATGCCGATGAAGCCCAGGATGATGGAGAGGCCGTAGCTGAGGTGGACCAGCTTCTTCAGCAGGCCGCCGATGAGGAAGTACAGCTGGCGCAGGCCCATGAGGGCGAAGGCGTTGGCCGTGAAGACGATGTACGGGTCCTGGGTGAGGCCGAAGATCGCCGGGATGGAGTCCAGGGCGAACAGCACGTCGGTGGTGCCGATGGCGAGCATGACGACCATCAGGGGGGTCAGCACGCGCTTGCCGTTGTTGACGATGAAGAGCTTGGTGCCGTGGTACTGGTCGGCGACGCCGAACTTCTTCTCGACGGACTTGAGGAGACGGTTCTCCTCGAACTCCTCGTCGTCCTCGTCCTTGCGGGCCTCCTGGATCAGCTTCCAAGCGGTGTAGATCAGGAACGCGCCGAAGATGTAGAAGACCCAGGAGAAGCTGGCGATGATCGCGGCGCCGGCGGCGATGAAGACCGCGCGCAGGACCAGGGCGATCAGAACGCCGATGAGCAGCACGCGCTGCTGGAGGTGGGACGGCACCGCGAACTTCGCCATGATCAGGACGAAGACGAAGAGGTTGTCGACGCTCAGCGACTTCTCGGTGATGAAGCCCGCGAAGAACTCCTGGGACGCCTGGGGGTTGCCGAAGAACCACAGGCCGAGGCCGAAGAGTGCGGCGAGGACGATCCAGACGACCGTCCAGGTGCCGGCCTCCTTGATCGACACGTCGTGCGGCTTGCGGCCGATGAAGAAATCGGCACCGATGAGGAGGGACAGACCAAGAATGGTCGCGACCCAAAGGGCCCAGGAAACTTCCATGGTGAACACGCCTCCGGCGGATGGCTCAGCACTTCGTCAGCGTCATCGCTGCCGGAGGTCTCTTCCACCCGGACGGCCTGGAGGCCGTGGGCCGACGCCCCGGGACCGACTGCGCACGTGTGGCCGCAGTGGTCCGTATTGACGGGTACGTCGTAGCAGGAAAGCAGGAATACTCCCCTCCGCACGTACGAGCTTACCCGCCGGAAGCGGTAAAGGTAAAGGGAACACCAAAGAATGGTCACGGACGGGTAGTGCGCCGGGCCTCCGCCACCCGGTCCAGTGCCTGGTCGAGGACCCTGCTGCCCTGCGGGGGCAGGTCCGGTTCGAAGGTCCAGGCGTGATGGACCCAGGGGTCGGCGAGGTGGTTGTCGGGCACCGGCGAGAGCCGCATCAGGGAGCGCCACAATGGATCGAGCAGCGGCCCGTAGGCCGAAGCCTCGTCGCGGTCCGCGACCATCAGCAGGTGCACGCCGACCGCCGCGCCCTCGTCGGCGAGGTAGCGCAGCTGAGTGACGGCGCGGTCGTCGAAGCCGTGCGGGAAGTCGTGCACGATCAGCAGCTGGTCGGACGTGTCCACGTCCGGCGGCAGGTCCTCGGGGGCGCCGGCCCGCAGCGCCATCTGTACGAGGTCCACCCGTCGGGTCAGCAGCGCCAGGGTCTGGGTGACCCCGGTGGCCCCGGCGGCGGGCGGGCCGGCCAGCACCCCGGCGCGTACGAGCGGCGCCAGGGAGGCGGTTCCGGCCCCGGCCGCATCGATGACGTGCACGGAGAACCGGTCCGCGGGATGGACGGCGAGCAAGCGGACCGCCAAGGCGACGGCCATGTCCATGGCGGCCCGGCGCAACCGGTCGGTGTCCATGGTCATCGCGGCCTCGGATCCGGTGCGGCCGTTGTCGATCCAGAGCCCGCGCTCCAGCGGGACCCGGGTCAGCATGGGGACGCGCAGATCGGGCCGCTCGGGCAGGTGCAGGTCCCCCAGGCGCAGGGCCAGCGGGCTCTCCTCGGGCGCGCGGTGACCGTGCCAGACGGGGTTGTCCCAGCGGGCGTACGCGGCCGGCAGTGCGGGCTCGACCACCTCCGACTCGGCGATCAGCTGGGCCAGGTCCCGGTCGAGGACGGCTTGGGCCTGGGCGACGAGCTCGTCGCGGCGGGCCCGCGCGGTGTCGCGGGCCGCGTTCCCGGAGCCGCCGAGGCGGTGGCGCGGGTCGGACAGAGCCTCGTCGAGCTCGCGGTCCATGCGGGAGTCGGCGAACTCGACGGCGCTGCGGTAGGCGGCGACCGTGCGGGCCAGGTCCTCGAACATCCCCCAGACCTGGTTGTAGAGCCGCTCCTCCATGGACCAGCCGCTGGCGTCGCCGGCGACGGGCCGCGGGTGCTGTCCGGGTTCCTCCGGTGCGGCGGCCCGCGGCGCGGGCTCGGGCGGCTCGGCACTGGTGCGGCGGCGGCGCGGGTGGGCGTAGCTGATGGTGGGCGGGGAGCCCGCGGTGTCGCCACCGGACGCTGGTCCGGGCGCACCGGCGTACGGGTGTCCGGTGACCGGAACGGGGTCCGGCGGTTCGGGGGCGGGCGCGGGGGCCTGCGGCGGGGTCTGCGGGGCGCACAGGTCGCCGACGTGGGTCGGCATGGTCGCCAGGGTGGCGTCGGCCCCCGCGGTGCGCGGGGTCGTGCCAAGCACGGCGGCTGCCAGCTCCGCGGCGGCCGGGGCGGACAGCCCGCCGTCGGCGAGCAGGGCGCCGAGGCCCTCGGCGTAGCCCTGGCCCACGGCGCGGACCTTCCAGGCACCCTGGCGCCGGTACAGCTCCAGGGCGACGACGGCCGTCTCGGCGTCGAGCCCCGTCAGGGTGTAGCCGGCGAGCTCGCCGCCGTCCGGGTCGGCCACGGCCACGTAGGAGGCCGGTACCGCGCCGAAGCGGACCGGGCCGCCGGGCGGGAGGACGAGGAGTACGCCGAGCCGGTGGACGTCCGCCGCGACCTCGTCGAGGTCAACGGCGAAGGTGTGCCGCTCGGCGAGCTCGCCCGGCGATTCGACGCCGGGAAGGGACCTGGCGCCCGGGTGGGCGAGTGTCCCGTTGCCGGCGAACCGGCCCTGCTCGTCGGCGAGAGAGGCCAGGGCGAGCACGGGCGTGCCCGCCGAAACCCTGATCTCCACCCGACTCTGGGACACGGGGTGGTTCTGCCCCCGGACCAGTTCGGCCGTCATCGTGCAGCCCCTCCCCCGTGCCTTCTTCTCTTGTCCGGTACTGCTACAGGTGCGGCAGGATCGCCGGCATGAGGTCCTGGAAGGTGCGGCCGTTGGCCGGGTTCCCGAGGGCCGTCATCTGCCAGCCGGAGCCCACGCGGGACACCTTGGCCATGATCTGCGCGGTGTACTGACCGCCGCCGTCGAGGGTGTAGCGGGCCAGCTCCTGGCCGTTGGTCTCGTCGACGATGCGGCAGAACGCGTTCTGCACTTCCTGGAACGTCTGGCCGGTGAAGGAGTTCACCGTGAAGACGATCTGGTCGATGTGCACCGGCACGCGCTGGAGGTCGACGAGGATCGCCTCGTCGTCCCCGCCCTGGCCGACGCCGCCGACGAGGTTGTCACCGGTGTGGCGCACCGAGCCGTCGTCGCTCTGCAGGTGCCGGAAGAAGACCACGTCGACGGGCTGCTTGTCGGCGAAGAGCACCGCCGAGGCGTCGAGGTCGATCTCCCGCGTCCGCGAGCCGAACAGTCCGCGACGCTTCGCCGCCTGCCAGCCGAGGCCCATCCGGACCGCGGTCAGCGTGCCTCCGTCCGCCTTCTGCAGACTGATGGCCTGACCCTTGGTCATGTTGACCGTCACGTACTGTCCCCTCTCCCTGGCCCGCCCGATGACGGGTGTGCAGCATGTACCTGTGGCTGTGACCCAACCCTACTGACCGGCCCCCGGTCAGGCGAGGCCCGCTTCCTTCATCTGCCGCAACTCCTTCTTCAGCTCGCCCACCTCGTCCCGGATCCGGGCGGCGACCTCGAACTGGAGCTCGGCGGCGGCCCCGCGCATGCGTTCGGTCATCTGCTCGATGAGGGCGGCCAGTTCGGCTGCGGGCCGGTCGGTGAGCACCTCGGCGCCCGCCGCCCCCTTCGCGCCCTTCGCACCCTTTCCACCCGTCTTGCCCGCGGCCGACCGGCCGCCGAGCGCCGGCACCGGGGCCTTGGCGCCCTTGCCGTCCTTCGCCTGCCGGTATCCGGTGCCGAGCAGCTCCTCGGTGTCCAGTTCCTCGCGGGCGATGGTGGCGACGATGTCGTTGATCTTCTTGCGCAGCGGCTGCGGATCGATCCCGTTCGCCGTGTTGTAGGCGATCTGCTTCTCGCGGCGCCGGTTGGTCTCCTCGATGGCCTTCTCCATCGCCGGGGTCATCTTGTCCGCGTACATGTGGACCTGGCCGGACACGTTGCGCGCGGCACGGCCGATGGTCTGGATCAGGGAGGTCCCGGAGCGCAGGAAGCCCTCCTTGTCGGCGTCGAGGATCGCCACCAGCGACACCTCGGGCAGGTCGAGGCCCTCGCGGAGCAGGTTGATGCCGACCAGCACGTCGTACTCGCCGGCCCGCAGCTCGCGCAGCAGCTCGATGCGGCGCAGGGTGTCCACGTCGCTGTGCAGGTACCGCACCTGGATGCCGAGCTCCAGGAAGTAGTCCGTGAGGTCCTCGGCCATCTTCTTGGTGAGGGTGGTGACGAGGATCCGCTCGTCCTTCTCGACCCGCTGCCGAATCTCGTGGACCAGGTCGTCGATCTGCCCCTCGGTGGGCTTGACCACGACCTCGGGATCGATGAGGCCGGTGGGGCGGATGATCTGTTCGACGAAGCCGTCGCCGCGCGAGAGCTCGTACTTTCCGGGGGTCGCCGACAGGTAGACGGTCTGGCCGATGCGCTCCTGGAACTCCTCCCACTTCAGCGGCCGGTTGTCCAGCGCGGACGGCAACCGGAACCCGTGGTCGACCAGGGTGCGCTTGCGGGAGGCGTCGCCCTCGTACATGGCGCCGATCTGCGGCACGGTGACGTGCGACTCGTCGATGACCAGGAGGAAGTCCTCCGGGAAGTAGTCGATGAGGGTGTTGGGCGCGGAGCCGCGCTCGCGGTCGTCCATGTGCAGCGAGTAGTTCTCGATGCCGGAGCAGGACCCGATCTGGCGCATCATCTCCAGGTCGTACGTGGTGCGCATGCGCAAGCGCTGCGCCTCCAGCATCTTGCCCTGCTTCTCCAGCTCGGCTAGGCGCTCGGTCAGCTCCGCCTCGATGCCGCGGACCGCCTTCTCCATGCGCTCGGGGCCGGCGACGTAGTGGCTGGCGGGGAAGACGTACAGCTCGCGGTCCTCGCTGATGACCTCGCCGGTCAGCGGGTGCAGGGTGGAGAGGGCCTCGATCTCGTCGCCGAACATTTCGATGCGGACGGCCAGTTCCTCGTAGACCGGGAAGATCTCGATCGTGTCCCCGCGCACCCGGAAGGTGCCGCGGGTGAAGGCGACGTCGTTGCGCGTGTACTGGATGTCCACGAAACGGCGCAGCAGCTGGTCCCGGTCAATCTCCTCGCCCACCTTGAGGGAGACCATCCGGTCGACGTACTCCTGCGGGGTACCGAGACCGTAGATGCAGGACACGGAGGCGACGACGATCACGTCGCGCCGGGTCAGCAACGAGTTGGTCGCGGAGTGGCGCAGCCGCTCCACCTCTTCGTTGATCGAGGAGTCCTTCTCGATGTACGTGTCCGACTGCGGTACGTAGGCCTCGGGCTGGTAGTAGTCGTAGTACGAGACGAAGTACTCGACGGCGTTGTTCGGCAGGAGCTCGCGGAACTCGTTCGCCAGCTGGGCGGCGAGCGTCTTGTTCGGCGCCATGACCAAGGTGGGGCGCTGGAGCTTCTCGATCATCCAGGCGGTCGTCGCCGACTTACCGGTGCCGGTCGCACCCAGCAGGACGACGTCCTTCTCACCTGCACGGATGCGCTTTTCCAGCTCGGCGATGGCCGCCGGCTGGTCGCCGCTGGGCTGGTAGGGGCTGACGACCTCGAAAGGCGCCACCGTGCGTTCGATCTTCGATACGGGCCGCATGGGTCAACCGTACGACCCCCCACTGACACTCACGCGCCCCCGCGGGTCGGCGGCGCGCTCCGGCCGCTGCCGGCCGCCCGAACCGCTGTCATTCGTTCTGGTCCGTTTGTCGTAGTTCGGTGGCGGCTCGGTGATCTTCAACCCCATGATCGCCGTGAAGTGCATCGCCACAACGTCTGCCGCTCCGCACCCGTCTGACGCAGGAACAGGGCTCACGACCCGAGGAGAACGCACATGTACGTCCGACCCGCCGCCGCGGCCGCCGCCGCATTCCTGGGCTTCACCCTCACCCTGCTGGGCGGGACGGCTTCGTACGCCGCCGCCGGACCCGCCACCGGCACCGGCACCGGCACCGGCACGGGAATCGACACCGGCGCCGGAGCCGGCCGCGCCGCGCTGGGGGGTCCCGTCGTGTACGCCCACCGGGGGGCCTCCGCGTACGCCCCGGAGAACACCCTCGACGCGATCGACCTGGCGATGCAGATGGGCTTCGACTGGGTCGAGAACGACGTGCAGCGCACCAAGGACGGCGTGCTGGTGGTGATCCACGACGACACCCTGGCCCGGACCACCGACGTCGAGCAGCGGTTCCCGGACCGGGCGCCCTGGAAGGTCAAGGACTTCACCTGGGCCGAGATCTCCGTGCTGGACGCGGGCCGCTGGTTCGGCGACGAGTACGCGGGCGCCTCCGTGCCCAGCCTGCGGCAGTACCTCGACCGGGTACAGCGCAACCGGCAGCGGCTGCTGCTGGAGATCAAGAAGCCGGAGCTGTACCCGGGGATCGAGGAGCAGATCCTGAAGGTGTTGGACGAAGCCGGCTGGCTCGACGCGCGCCACGTCGCGCAGCGCCTGGTGGTGCAGAGCTTCAGCGCGGACTCCGTGCGCATCGTGCACGGGCTGCGACCGGACCTGGTGACGGCCTTCCTGGGCACCCCCACCGTGGCGGACCTGCCGCGCTACGCGGAGTTCACCGACCGCATCAATCCGTGGCACACGACGATCTCGGCCGACTGGGTCTCGGCCGTGCACGACCTGCGCGGCGCCCACGGCAAGGCCATGGAGGTGGACACCTGGATCGTGGACGACGCGGCCACCGCCCGGAAGGTGCAGGCCATGGGGGTGGACGGGATCATCACCAACGCCCCGGACGTGGTCCAGGACGCGGTCGGCGGGTTCTGACCCCAGGCCCCGTCCGGACGGACGGACGGGCAGGCGGGCGGACGGACGGGCGCGCGGACAGGCGATGTGGCCAACATCCACAACCGTGACCGCTCCGTCGGTGCGTGGTCGTACCGTAAAAGCGTGGACAGCACCGAGCGGCCCCGCGGGCCGCACCTCGAATGGACCGTCGTCGCCAGCGACATCGGGCCCCTGCTCCTGGCCGCGACCCCGGAAGGGCTGGTCCGGGTCGAATTCCATGCCGAGCCGGACCGGGTCGACAGGATGATCCGCTCGCTCGTCTCCCGGCTCGGCGCCGACGCCCGGCGTCCCGCGCCGAGCGA
Source organism: Streptomyces sp. NPDC091682 (assembly GCF_044756625.1). NCBI lineage: Bacteria > Bacillati > Actinomycetota > Actinomycetes > Kitasatosporales > Streptomycetaceae > Streptomyces > Streptomyces sp. NPDC091682. Next base: position 168,480 of record NZ_JBIVTH010000005.1, read on the forward strand.
GGAAGTGCTGCTGGCCGAACCGATACGCCAGCTCACCGCATACTTCGCGGGGTCGCTGCGCCGCTTCGAGCTGCCACTGGACTGGCGCCTGAGCTCCGGCTTCAACCGACAGGTGCTCCAGGAGCTGGACCGCTCCGTGCCCTACGGAGCGGTCGTCGGATACGGGGAGCTGGCCGCCCGCGCCGGACAGCCCGGCGCCGCCCAGGCCGTGGGCAACGCCATGGGCTCGAACCCGCTGCCGCTGGTGGTGGCCTGCCACCGGGTCGTGGAGAACGACGGGGGCATCGGCGGATTCGGCGGCGGGGTGGAGACCAAGCGGCAGCTGCTCGCACTGGAGGGCGTGCTCCCGCAGCCGCTGTTCTGATGCGGGGCCCTGAGCTGCGGATCTGGCTCGCGGAGCGGGCTGCGGACCGGACCGCGGACCGGCCGGGCTCCGGCACGGTTCCGCCGGACGGTAAGGGCTGGCACACTGCGGCGGTGACTACTCCTGCCGCCGCACCCGGCCTCCCCGCGTCCCCCGCGCCCCGTGCCACGCACCCGCGCGGCCGGTGTACGCCGTGACCGCCTCGCCCGACACCGACCGGCCCGTGCGTCCCCTCGGCCCGCCCGAGCTGGCCCGGCTGCAGCGCCGCACCTCCCGGGTGCTCATGGCCGGCCAGGTCCTCGGCGGCCTCGGCGTGCCGATCAGCATCGCCCTGGCCCCCGTACTCGCCACCGAGGTCAGTGGTACCGAGGCACTGTCCGGCGTCGCCTCCACCGCCGCGGTGATCGGTACCGCCCTCGTCTCGCTGCCGCTCGCCGCGCTGATGAACGCGCGCGGCCGGCGCCCCGGGCTGGTCCTGGCCTACGGGATCGGCGCCGTCGGCGCGGGACTGGTCGTCCTCGCCGCCACGATCGCGAGCTTCCCGCTGCTGCTGCTCGGCATGGCCGCCTTCGGCGCCGCCTCCTCCGCCAACCTGCAGGCCCGGTTCGCCGCTGCGGACCTCGCGGCCCCGGACCACCGCGCCCGCGCCATCTCGGTCGTGGTCTGGGCGTCGACCGTCGGCGCGGTGCTCGGGCCCAACCTGTCCGCACCGGCCAGCCACAGCTTCGCCGGCACCGCGATACCCGAGACGGCCGGCCCGTTCGTCTGGGCCGCCGTCGTCTTCCTGCTCACCGGCACGCTGATCGGCGTGCTCCTGCGCCCCGACCCGCTGCTGACGGCCCGGGCGCTGGCCGCGCCCGAGGAGCAGACCCGCGAAGGGCGCTCGCTGCGGGCCGGCTTCGCCGCAGTGAAGGCCTCGCCGCGGGCCCGGCTCGCCCTGCTCACCGTCGCCGTGTCGCACACCACCATGGTCTCGATCATGGTGATGACCCCGATGGACCTGGGTCACCACGGGGCCGGCCTGGAGCTCATCGGGCTGGTGATCAGCGGTCACATCGCGGGCATGTTCGCCTTCTCCCCCGTGATGGGCTGGCTCGCGGACCGGCTCGGTCGGCTCTCCGTGATCGGACTGGCCGCCGGGCTCCTGTCCGTCGCCGCGCTGCTCGCCGGAACGGCCGGGCCCAGCCACGGCCGGAGCGCGCTCGGCCTCTTCCTGCTCGGCCTCGGCTGGTCCGCCGGGATGGTGTCCGGCTCGGCCCTGCTGACGGACTCGGTGCCGCAGCCCGCGCGGGCCGCCGTACAGGGGCTGAGCGACCTCACGATGAACGCGGCCGCCGGCGTGGGCGGAGCGGCCGCCGGGCTCATCATGTCCGGGGCGGGCTACGGCTGGCTGAACGCCGTCGGCGCCGCGCTGCTGTTGCCGATGGCGGCGCTCGCACTGTTCACCGCGCGCCGCCACCCCCTGCCCGGGGCCGCGTCCACGCCCGCGCCCGCGTCCGGGTCCGCGTCCGCGAAGGGCGTCAGTAGCTGATGTGGTAGGCCTTGCGCAGCGTCTCGTGCACGGTCCAGGTGGTCCGGTCGCCCTCCCGGAGCACGCAGGCGGAGCCGGGGCCAACCTCCAGGGTCCCGCCGCCCTCGACCTCGACGGTGGCGCGGCCGCTGACCACCACGAAGAGCTCGTTCGCCTCGATGTCGGTGACGACACCGGGGGTGATCTGCCAGATCCCGCGCACCTGCTTGCCGTCGGCCGACTCCCACAGGACCTTGCCCGTCACGACGGGGTCGCCGGAGACGATCTGCTCGGGGTCGAGGTCGTCCGCCTCCAGTTCGACGTCCGCGACGGAGACGGAGAAGGAGGCGGGGGCGGTGGGGTGATCACTGGTGCTCATGCCGCGCCAGCCTAGTGCGGCCCGCCGCGCGAAGCGGTGACCACAGCGTCCAGGAACGGCCCGCCGGAAGAGTCATCGTGTCCAGCGCCCGCCCCGTTCACGGCCCTGCCGGGCGCCTGGCGGCGAGTACCGGCTGGTGGAAGCCGGTGTCCGCCGGTGCGTGCCAGAGCGGGTCGGCGAACCCGGACCGTCGGACGTACCCGGTCGTCTCCTCCTCCGGCAGCGCCCAGTACGTGGCGCTCGACGTCCGCGCGGTCCAGGTGTCGCCTGTCGGCAGGAGCTGGAAGAGCTCCACGTCGTACCGCTCCCCGTCGGCGTGCCAGTGCCACAGCTGGAAGGTGATGGTCCGCCCGTCGGGGCCGGTGCGGACGCGTGGGGCCTCGCTCTGCGGGCGGGCCCGGAGCAGCTCGCCGTACGGACGGGTGGAGAGCAGCAGCAGCCCGCCGGGCCGCAGCACCCGCCGGGTTTCGGCCAGTGCGGCGCGCACGTCCTCGGCGGTGAGCAGGTGCGGCAGCGCGTTGTCGGCGCAGACCACGGCGTCGAAGGAGGCGTCCGCGAAGGGGAGGGCCCGCATGTCGGCGACGGCCGCGGGGAGCGTGAGCGAACGCTGTGCGGCCTCGCGGGCGGCACGGGCGACGGAGGCGGGGCTGAGGTCGGTCCCGGTGACCCGATGGCCCAGCGCCGCAAGGCCCAGCGATTGGGTTCCGATGCCGCAGGCGTTGTCGAGCACGGTGTGCGGTCCCGGCCCCAGTGCGGCGGTGAGCAGGGCGTCGAGGGCCCGGCCCTGGCGGGCGGTGCTCGCCTCCCAGTCGGCGTAGATGAGGTCGTAGCGGTCGGCCAGCTCGTCGTAGAAGGCGCGCGTGTCCATGGGGGAACGCTACTCGGACAGGTTGGGACGGGTGTGACGGGTGAGAGTTTGGGGGCGCCAATCCCGTGCCATGGATGGGGACATGTCACAGCACAGAGCATCTGAGATCCCGGTCCTGTCGGCAGAGGTACGCGAGGCGCTGGCCCGGGGTAGGCCCGTGGTGGCCCTGGAGTCGACGATCATCGCGCACGGTCTGCCCCGCCCCCGCAACCTGGCGGTGGGCCTCGAACTGGAGGCCCTGGTGCGCGCGGAAGGCGCGGTTCCGGCGACGATCGCGGTCCTGGAAGGGGTGGCGCACGCGGGCCTGGACAAGGCGCAGCTGGAGCGGATCGCGGGCGGCGAGGGCGTACGCAAGCTCGGCCACCGGGATCTGGCTCCCGCGCTGGCGACGGGGGCGACCGGTGCGACGACGGTGTCCGCGACGGCCTTCCTCGCCGCCCGGGCGGGCCTGCGGGTCTTCGCGACAGGCGGGCTGGGCGGCGTGCACCGGGAGTGGGCGCAGACGCAGGACGAGTCGGCGGACCTGGCGCTGCTGGCGCGGACGCGGATCACCGTGGTGTGCGCGGGGGTGAAGTCGATCCTGGACGTGCCGGGCACGTTGCAGCGGCTGGAGACGCTGGGGGTGGGGGTGCTCGGCTACGGAACGGACCGCTTCCCCGGGTTCTATCTGGCCGACTCCGGCGAGCCGGTGGACTGGACGGTGCACGGGCCCGAGGAGGTCGCCGCGGTGATGGCCGCTCAGGACGCGCTGGGCGGTGCGGATTCGGCGCTGCTGGTGGCCAATCCGGTGGCGCGGGAGGAGCAGCTGGATCCCGAGCTGCACGACCGGGTACTGGCGCAGGCGCTCGCCGAGTGCCACGAGCGCGGGATCACGGGTCAGGCGGTGACGCCGTTCCTGCTGGGGTTCTTGGCACGGGCGACGGCCGGGGCCTCGCTGGAGGCGAACCTGGCGGCGGTGCGCGGCAACGTGCGGCTCGGTGCCCGGATCGCGGGGGCCTGGGCGGCACGGGCGTGACCGGGCCGGGGGCGCTGCTCGTCGTCGGGGACGTGGTGACGGACGTGGTGGCCATACATCCGGAGCCACTTGCTCCGGCCACCGACACGGCTGCCCGCATCCGGACCCTGCCGGGCGGGGCCGGGGCCAACGCGGCCTGCTGGGCGGCCCGTACGGGGACCGCCGAGGTACGGCTCCTGGCGCGGGTGGGCGCCGAGTCGGCGCGCTGGCACGAGCGGGCACTGGTGGACGCGGGGGTGCGGCCGAGGCTGGTGGTCGACGCGCAGGAGCCGACCGGGACGGTGATCGCGCTGGTCGGCAAGGACGCGGAGCGGACGTTCCTGACCGACAGCGGGGCCTCGCTGCGGCTGTGTCCGGCCGACTGGAGCCCCTCCCTGCTGGACGGGGCGGCCCATCTCCACCTGTCCGGTTACCTGTTCTTCGCCGACAGCAGCCGGGAGCTGGCCGTGATCGCGCTGCGGGCGGCCCGGACCCGGGGGGTGCAGGTGAGCGTGGACCCCGCCTCGGCCGGATTCCTGGCGGCGCTGGGGCCGCAGCGCTTCCTGGACGCCGTGGCGGGGGTGGACGTGCTGCTGCCGAACGAGGACGAGGCCCGACTGCTGGCCGGATTGCCGGAGCCGACGGGGGTGGCCCGGGCGGCCGCGGAGCTCAGCCGGCGGGTGCCGCTGGTGGTGGTGACCCGCGGCGCGGCCGGGGCGCTGATCGCCGAACGCGGCCGGGTCACCGCAGAGGTCGCGGCGGAGCCGGCCCTGGCGGTGGACTCCACGGGCGCCGGCGACGCCTTCACCGGGGGCTTCCTCGCGGCCCGGCTGGAGGGCGCGGACCCGGCCGGGGCCGCCCGTGCCGGATGCCGGGCGGCGGCCCTGGCGGTGACCCGGCCGGGCGGTCGGCCGTAGGGGCGTCCCGCCGGTCGGCCCGTCGGTCGGCCCGTCCCGGCCCGTCAGCGGCTCCGGATGCCGGTCCAGGCGGGGTGGCGGGGGTCGTCGGCCCGGACCGCCGCGTCGGCGGCCGACCCCGGGTCGGTGTCGGCCTCGTAGCGCGCGAAGGCGGGCAGTGTCCAGCGCGCGGATTCCTCGGTGCGGCGGGCGAGCGCGCCGGCGGAGAGCCGGATGTGGACGCTCAGGTCGAAGGGGAACCAGTGGCCCAGCAGCAGCGGGCCGTGTACGAGCAGCACGCCGCCGGGCGGGAGGGTCACGTAGGGACTGCGGGTCGCCCGGTCGGTCACCGGGTCCCAGAGGTCCGGGAGGACCCGCCCGCTGCCGCCGGGGTCGGTCGGGCCGAAGACCTCCCGCCAGAGCGCGGCCGTGTCGTACCAGGCGCCGAGGTAGGAGTCCACGTCCTGCCGGCCGAACTCGAAGCGGAGGGAGGCCGGTCGCAGGAAACCGTCGGCCGGCACCACCAGGGACGGGTGGCCGCGCAGGCGCAGTGCTTCGGCGAGCTCGCCGGCGAGCACGCCGGTCCCGGCGGCGGGGGCGCCGTCGATGCCCACCCGCTGCCAACTGCCCGGCGCGGGGGCCCGGCCGGGGTCGTCGAGGTGACCGGCGAGCCGCTCGGCCATCCGCTGCCATGTGATCGCTTCCCACTGCACGGGCCCATTGTCAGTGGTGGGCCTTAGAGTTTTTCACGAGGGATCACCGGCCGAAAGGGAGCCGGCGGCGCTGCCTTTGGGGAGGGGTTTGTCATGGCTCGGGAGACGACGTATCTGGAGCTGTCGCAGGACGACGGCGCGGCACACAAGTTCTACGAGGTGACGGTCGACGGCGCGTCCGTGTCCGTGCGGTACGGGCGCATCGGCGCGGACGGCCAGCTGCAGACCTCCGGTTTCCCGAGCGCCGAGAAGGCCCGCGCGGCCGCTGCGAAGAAGATCGGGGAGAAGGTGCGCAAGGGGTACGCCCCGGCCGTGCAGGGGCAGCGCGCCGCCCGGTCGGTGACCCGCCGCCAGGTGGCCTCGGCGCCCTCGACGGCGCGCGCGGTGGCTCCGGTGCTGTGGCGCTTCCGGACCGGTTCGTCGGCCTTCGGCATCCATGTGGACGAGGACCGCTGCTGGGTGGGCAACCAGGCGGGCGACGTGTACACGCTGAGCCACGGCGGTGAGGTGCTCGCCCGGTATTCGCTTCCGGACGGGGTGAAGTGCCTGGTGGCGGACGAGTTCTGGATATACGCGGGCTGTGACGACGGCACGGTGTACGACCTGTCGTCGAAGGTGCCCTTCGGGGCCTACGCGATCGCGGCGGACGTGGACATCTACTGGCTCGACATCCACGAGGGCGTGCTCAACGTCTCCGATGCGAACGGCGGCCTGACCGTCATCGACCACGAGGACGAGCACCAGTGGTCGCGGAAGTCCGGCGGGACGGGCGCCTGGATGGTCCGGGCGGACGAGCGGGCGGTCTTCCACGGGCACAGCGGTGGTGTGACGGCGTACGCGGCCGACGGCAGCGGGCAGTTGTGGCACACCAAGACCCCCGGCGGGGTGCTGTTCGGCTGGCAGGAGGAGCAGGCGGTGTACGCGGGTACGGCCCGCAACACGGTGCAGCGGCTCTCGAAGGCGACGGGGGCGGTGGAGGCCTCCTACGCGTGCGACGCCGCGGTGTACTCGTGTGCGACCTCGCCCGACGGGCGGCACGTCTTCGCCGGCGACTCCTCCTCCTCGGTCTACTGCTTCGACGCCGACGGCCGACGGCTGTGGAAGCTGGGGACGGGCGGCGGGTCGGCGCTGTCCATGCAGTACCTGGACGGGCGGCTGTACCTCGTCACCACGGACGGGTCGCTGGTCTGCGTGGACGCGACCGAGCAGGCGATCGCGGCGGCCCAGCAGGGCTCGGTGCCCGCGCCCATGGACGTGAAGTCGGCGGCGGCGCTCCCGGTGTTCACCCCGGCCGCGTCGGCCTCGGCGGTGGCGACGGTTTCGATGGCCTCGGTGGCCGCTTCACCGGCTGGCGGTGTGGTGGTGGAGTGCGTCCAGCAGGGCGGCCGGATGCGGGTGCAGGTGGTGTCGGAGGGCTTTGAGTCCTCCTGGAACGTCCAGTTCCCGCGCGGGATACGGGAGCCCGGCGCCCGGTACGTGGTCGAGGGGCTGCACGCCGCCTCAGGGGGCTTCTACCGGGTCCGCGGAGAAATACGTCGGCTTGTGTGAGCGACAGGCCGCCTGCGTGGCACCGGCCGGTGCCGGGGTGGGTATCGCGAAGGGAACCCCCACCGGGAGCGCGGGCGTGACGTGGAGCACGACCGGCTCGGTGCCGAGGTTGTGGCCCAGGTGGAGGTGGCCTATGCCCGCGGGCTCCACGAAGGTGGTCCCGGTCGTGTGCACCACGACGGTGCGGTCGTGCAGGACCCGGGTCAGGGTCCCGGCTATGACCACCGCCTCGAGTCTGACCCGGTGGAAGTGCCAGCCGGTGCAGCCGCCCGGCGGTATGACTATCTCCCGGCCAGTCGCGGCCGTGGCGACGCTTGCTCCGCCCGGACGTGCCGTCATCTTCAGCTGCCCACCCATGTGACCCCCCTCTACGGACCGCCTGCGGTCCACCGCCCCACGGCAAAAGGGCCGCCGGGCATCCAGGAACGGTCAACGAAACATCAACATACCTTCTTCACCAGGTGATATGAGGGTCATACAGCGGTATCACACCTCCATGAGCCTGGTGGTTTTTGAGTCGCTGAAGCAGATCCACTGCGCCGACTGCCGGCAGGGCCCACTCCGGCACCTCGTCCGCGAGTCCGGTGTACCCCGCTGCCTGGACTGCACGGATCTCGGCCATCTCGTCTATCTCCCGCGGGGGGACACGGCGCTCACCCGCCGCTCCCGCGAGGCCAGTTCGCTCTGCGCCGTCGTCGTGCGCTTCAACAAGCGCCGGCACCGCTACGAGCGCCTGGGCCTCCTCGTCGAGGAGGCCGCGCTGGCGCGCGCGGAGCGCGCCTGCCTCGCGGACTCCGAGGCGCGGGCGCGCCGCCGGGAGCGCGACCGGCGGCGGCGTTCGGCCGAGGACATCCGCTTCACTGCGGCCTTCGCCGCCGAGATCGTACGGCTGTTCCCCGGTTGTCCGGCCGACCGGGCCGTGGCGATCGCCACCCACGCCTCGGTGCGCGGCAGCGGCCGGGTGGGCCGCACCGCGGCCGGCCGCGCCCTCAACGAACTGGCGGTGTCCGTCGCGGTCCGGGCGGCGGTGCGGCACACCGACACCGAGTACGACGCCCTGCTGATGGCGGGTGTCCACCGGTTCGCGGCCCGGGCCCGGCTGGCCCCGCGGATCGACGCCATCCTGGACGGGTGGCGTACGCCGCCCCCGGGGCCCGCGGCCCCGCCGGATCCGGACCTGTCGGCCTGACCCCGGTCAGTTGAGGCGGAAGCGGCGGTAGAGGAGTACTCCGCCGAGGAGGAGCGCGCCCGCGCCGGGGACCAGGTATCCGACGCCATCGGCCCCGGTGTGGGCGAGAGCCTCGTGCCGCGGGGCCTCGGGCGGGGTGACCCGCGTGACCTGCGTGACCGGCTTGGTGGGCACGGCCGGGACGACCGGGGTCACCGGCTTCTCGACGACGGGCGGCTGGACGGGCTTGCCGCCCGTGGGCTGCTCGCCGTTGACGGACGTGTTGCCCAGCGAGGGGTTGCCGATGCCGACCACGTTCACGGAGTTGCCGCTGACGTTCAGCGGGAGGTCGACCGGAAGCTGGAGCCCGTTGCCGGAGAGCACTCCGGGAGAATCCTTTCCGCTTCCCTGGGCGTGCGCCCCGCCCCCGTTGGCGCCTGCCGGTTTCGAAGAATGCGTCGAGCTGGCGCCGGACTGCCGGCCACCACCGCCCCCCGACGACGCGTTGCTACAGCGGTTCCCGGCGGCCGGGTTGAGCAGGCCGACCACGTTCACGGTGTTCCCGCACGCGTTCACCGGGAGGTTCACCGGCAGTTGCACGAGGTTTCCGGACAGCAGTCCCGGCGAGCGCTCCGCCCCGCCACTCGCGTCCGCGTCGGCGTGGGCGAACCCGCCCACACCCGCGACCGCCAGTCCGCCTCCCGCAACCACTGCCGCGATGAAGCCATTCCGACGACTGTGACGCATCAGTTTCCCTGCCTTCCGGATGAGTTCGCGGGTAATGCCCCCGCACCGGAAACAACGCTCTGACCCCATTCGAGTTATAGGGGCAGTAGACATTTCACTCAATCGTGTACTGGGTAATGGTCACTTCATGACCGATCGCCCGCTGCTCCTCCTCGACGTGGACGGCCCCCTCAACCCGTTCCGCTCGCCCCTCGCCGGTTTGCGCGGATACCGGAGCCACCGGATGTGGCCCGACGTCTGGCTCTCCTACCGCGACCCGGAGTCCCGCAGGGCCCGGCGCGGTGCCCGGGTGCGCCTCCACCCGTCCCACGGCGCCCGGCTGCTGGCCCTGCCGTTCGAGCTCACCTGGGCCACCGCCTGGACCCACCAGGCCAATACGATGATCTCCCCGCACATCGGGTTGCCGGGTGACCTCACCGTCGTCGAGTGGCCCGAACTCTTCGCCGATGACCCCGACGGCCTCTCGTGGAAGACCCGACACCTCCGCGACTGGGCGGCCGGCCGGCCCTTCGCCTGGGTCGACGACATGATCACCCCGCGCGACCGCGCCTGGGTCGCCGCACACCATCCGGCCCCCGCCCTGCTGCTGCGCATCCACCCGCGCCACGGACTGCGCGACCGGGACTTCACCACCCTGACCCGCTGGGCCGCCGGGCTCAGCGCGTAGCGACCAGCCGGTCCGGCGTCCCCGTGAGCCCGCCGCCGGTGAGGAGGTCCCTGACGTCCGCTTCGAGCGCGCTGCGGATGTCGGACCCCATGCGCTTCCAGCCGAAGAGCTCCCGAGTCTGCTGGAGCAGTTCCTCCGTGGTCATCCCCGGGCATTCCAGGGCCAGCTCCCTCATCGCCAGCTGCCGCTCGGCCGGTGAAACATGGGCGATCTTGCGCGGTTGGTCGTCCAGCGGTGTGCGGGCACCCCGCAGCTGCCGACCGACGACGTCCGCGAAGCCGCTCTCGTACTCCGCGATCCCGGCACGTACCAGGGCCTCCAGCACCTGCTGGGCGTTCTCCACCATCCGCCTGCCCGACTTGCCGAGCCCCCAGGCCTCCCGCGCACGCTGGACCAGGAGGTCCTGATGGATGGGCCCCTCCACCTCGATGATCTGCGCCAGCACCCTCCGCAGTACGGGACGCGCTTCCGGCGTGTGAAACTCCGGAACCGCCCAGGCGTCCACGCGGACCTCCGCGAGCACGTACCGCGTGCTCCAGTCGCGCACCGGCGCCCGGTCCACCAAGAAGATCCGCTCCGGCTCCGGTCGGGGTACCGGGATTCGCGTCTCCGCGGGCGCCGTCACCGCGGGCGTCGCCTCCGCGCCGAGGGTGCCGCCCTGAGGTACCCGAACCGCCTCCGGTCGTGCGAAGGGGTCGATCGCCACCGCCGCATCGACCGCTTCCTTCAGCCTGCGCTCCGCCTCCGGACGGTTGCGGTACCAGTCGGTGCCCCAGATCCGGTGCAGGGTCCAGCCGAGGCCTTCCAGTACCTGCTGGCGCAGCCGGTCGCGGTCGCGGGCCGCACGTGACGAGTGGTACATCGCCCCGTCGCACTCGATGCCGAGCGCGAACGAGCCCTGCGCCGCCGGGTGCCGCAGGCCCAGGTCGATCCGGTAGCCCGCGACGCCCACCTGCGGCTGCACCTCGTACCCCCAGTCGCGCAGCACCGCCAGCACCGACTCCTCGAAGGGGCTGTCCGGCTCGGCGTCCGCCACCACGGTGTCCCTGGCGAGGACCGCGGGCCCGTTCTCCGCGTATTCGAGGTAGCGCTTGAGGTGCTGCACGCTCTCGTTGGGGCCGTCCTTGAGCTGGGATCCGTGGAACGAGGCGACCACCTCCACGCGGAACCGGGCGCGGGTGACGGCGACGTTGAGTCGTCGCCAGCCGCCTTCCTTGTTGATGGGGCCGAAGTTGAGCCCCAGCACCCCCCGCTCGTCCGGCCCGTAACCGAGCGACATGATCATGACGTCCCGCTCGTCGCCCTGGACCGACTCAAGGTTCTTCACGAAGAATCCGTCGAGGCGGTCCTCGGTGAAGCAGTGATCGAGGTCCGGGCGGGCCAGCCGGGCCTGCTGCACGCATTCGTCGATCGCGGTCGCCTGGGCCTGGGAGAGCGCCACCACACCGAGGCTGCGGCCCGGCCGGGTGTCGAAGTGGTGCAGCACGCGCTGCGCCACGGCCTCCGCCTCACGCCGGTTGTCCCGGCGCCCGCCCCTGTCGTAGCAGCCGTCCGCCTTGAAGAACTCCACGCCGATGTCGGGGCCGCGTTCCAGCGCCCCCGGGAAGGTCACCATGCTGTTGCCGTAGAAGGACCGGTTGCTGAAGGCGATCAGGTCCTCGTGGCGGCTCCGATAGTGCCAGCGCAGCGCAAGCTCGCGCATCGCGCCCGCCTTGCACGCATGGAGCAGCGATTCGAAGGCGTCCGGCAGTTCCTCGTCGTACTCATCGCCCTCGTCGCCGACGGCCGAGTCGAAGAACGAGGTGGGCGGCAGCTGCTTCTCGTCGCCGGCGACGACCAAGGAGCGGCCCCGGTACACGCAGTTGACCGCGTCACCGGGCCTGACCTGCGAAGCCTCATCGAAGATCACCACGTCGAAGCGGTAGTCGGCCGGCAGGTACTGGCTCACCGAGAGCGGGTTCATCATGAAACAGGGCTTGACCGCCTGGACCACCTCCCGTGCCTTGCCGAGGAGTTCCCGCACGGCCAGGTGGCGGGTCTTCTTCTCCGCCTCACGGCGGATCAGCGAGGCCCCGCCCGCACCAAAGGCCTTGGGCTTGCGGCTGTTGCACGACGCGATGACGGCGCCGCTCGCCGCGGCCACCAGCATCCGGTCGGCCTCGCGGAAGCTCCGTACCCGGGCGTCGAGCTCCGCGGCACGCGCCGTACGCAGCCTGCCGTCGGCGGCGAGCAGCGTGTCGGCCCAGAGCTGGAGCAGGGCGCGCTCCACGACCGGGGGGAAGTCCTCCGCGTCGATGCCCCGCTCCGCGGCCCGGGAGACGAGGTCGTCGAGCCCGCGGCCCCTCAGCACCGAGAGTGCACTGCGGTACGTCTGCCATTCCCCCGGGCCCGACGGATCCGCCGCCAGGACGGCGAGGGCGCGGGCGGCCTCCTCCAACGTGCCGCCCAGGGCCGGCAACAGCTTCAGCCGGCGCCCGTCCTCGAACATCGCGGCGAGCCGCGCCGAAGTCTCGGTCCACCGTGCTGCGCGCAGGTCCACGGCATCGCACCAGTCGGCGAGGGCACCGCGGACGGCCTGGACCTGTAGCCCGGCGTATCCGTGCTCCGTGTCCGCTCCGTGCGCGAGGCGGTCGGACACGGCGCCGCGTTCGTTGCTTTCCGCGGTGAGCTCCGCGATCCGGGCGGCGTTGGCCAGAGCCTCGTCGAGCGCCGCGAATCCGTCGGCGCCACCGGGCAGGTAGGGGCCCAGCAGCTCCCGGTGCTCCTCGGTCAGCAGCAGCACCCGGTCACGTGCCTGCTGCCAGGCGAGCGCCTCTGCCAGTCTGCCGGGCAGGCGCTTGTCCCAGGCCCCGGTCACCGTGAGGGCGGTCGCCGCCTCCCGGTCTGCCCGGTACTGCCCCTTGAAGCGGGCGGTGAGCCCGTGGTGGTCCTCGGCGAACCGGCGCACCAGATCGGCGAGGGCCCCGTAGGTCAGGACCTGGGGTCCGAACACGTCCTGCGCCGCGCCGCGCGCCACGTCCTCCTCGTCGAGAGCCGCCTTGAGCTGCTCCGCCGCGGCCTGCGCCTGACGCAGGTTCGCCGCGTCGAACCAGTGCGGCAGGGGCCGGTGCTCGGCACCCTCCAGGTCGATGAGCTCGAACAGCGCGAGCAGGGACCCGATGTCCCGCGGTGCACCCAGGCCGAAGCCCTCGGCGAGCTGTGCGATGACGGGCGAGTGGTCCTCGAACGGAGCGTTCGTCGAGCCCGAGGTGCGTACGGGCAGCCCCGCGCGGAGGCCGTCCGCGATCCGCCGGACGTCCCGGACCGTCTTGGGAAGGGGTGTGTCGGCAGCGAGGGGCCTGTGCTCCGCGGCCGCCCGGAGCGACTGCAGGGCATCGTCGGCAGCGGCGAGCGCCGTGGTCGCCGAGCCTCCTCCCGTCGCCTCGGGGTCACGCAGCCCCCACCAGGCGAAGGAGTCGCCTTCCGCGACGGGCCGCCAGGACCGGGCGACCGAGCGGGCGGCCGCGAGCACCTCGTGCAGTGCGGCGGCGCTGAGCGTGTCGGTGACGGCGGCCACCCCGGAGGTGAGCGTCAGCTGCGGAACCTCCTGCTGGCCGAGCAGTGCGAGCCGGCCCAACACGTCGTGCAGCGTCCGGCCGAGCGGCTGCCGCTCCTCGTTCATCGCGGCGGCGTAGGCGGACAGTTCCTCGCGCAGCCGCCTGGCCTCGTCGAGCTCGTGTTCGGCTGCCCCGGAGGCCCGCACTTCGGTCGTCAGCGCACGGTCCAGTTCTTGGGCCACGGCCTTCTTGCTGGTGTCGCTGCTGTGCAGGGCCAGGACGAAGTCCCCGAGGCCGACGTCGGTCAGCCGGTTGCGTACGACGTCCAGGGCCGCGGCCTTCTCACTGACGAACAGGACGGTGCGGCCGGAGTGCATCAGGGCCGCGATCATGTTGGTGATCGTCTGGCTCTTGCCGGTACCGGGCGGGCCGCTCATCACGAACGACCGGTTCGCCATGGCGGCCGCGATGCACTGGCGCTGCGAGGCGTCGGCGTCCAGGACCAGCGGGGTCCGCTCGGGCAGCTGGACCTCGTCGATCCGCTCGATCGCGGGCGGATCAAAACCGATGACGTCGTCCGGGAGGCCCGAATCCGGTCCCAGCCCGATCGCCCGGATGAGCGGGCTGGCGAGGATCGCCGCCTCGTTCTCCTTGAGGTCCTGGTACATGGCCTCCTTGTGAGCGGCGAACATGGATAGGACGACGCTGTCACGGACCACCCAGCCGGTCTGGCCCGCGGCGGCCGTCCGGGCCCGGGCCAGCACGGCGGCCGCGTCGAGGCAGTCGGTGTCCGCCACGGGCGTCCAGTCGACGCCGAGCTGGGCGAGCTTCACGGCGAGCGCCGGATTGTGCACCGCGTCCTGCTCCTCGGCTTCCTGCAGCCGGATCTTGCCCGTCCGGTCGCGCACGAGCTGCACCGGGACCAGCACGAGGGGCGCCGAGCTGCTCTCGTGGGCTCCCTCTTCACGCCAGTCGAGCATTCCGACGCCGACCCAGAGCACCCACAGCCCGAAGTCGTTGAAGGTCTGGTTCGACTTCTGGCGCAGCTGCCGCAGGACACTGTCCAGGGCCTGCTGGGTCTGCTTCTGCGTGAGGATCCCGCCCGCCGACCGGGCTCGGGCCGACCCCCGCGGCGCCTTGTCCAGGGTGACGCCGGACGGCCCTTCCCCGAACCGCTCGGCGTCCTCGGCGTCCTCGACGGGAGCGAAGTCCCACCCGCGGTCCAACTGCGCCAACAGGGGGCCGGCGCTGGGCGCGGTGATCTCCAACGTGGAGGACCTGGTGTGGCGGAAGTTCAGCAGCCGGTTGCGGCCGCCCAGGTCGATGAGCGACTCGCGCCAGCCACCCAGTACGGCCCTCAACCTCTCCTGTCCCGGGTCGGCACCTGTGTCGAAAGGCTGGGCATGCGCCGTCCGGCCGTGCATCTGGGGGTACCTCCGGGGCAGAAATCGACAGGACCGGGCAGAAGAGCCCGGCGCTTGTCACGTTCCGGATCACCCAATCACACCCCGGCACGCGGAACGTCCTGATCTCACGGATCAGGTCGTTCGGCCCCGCACGTCCGGACCGTTCCGGAGCCGCTCACGCATCTGCACGCGGGGCGAGAGCGGCGACGGGATCCGTGGAGGGGCGGCCCACCGGCCACCAGTCCTGATCGCCGTGGCGGTCCTCGTAGGAGTACCAAAGGCCGTCGCGGCCGAGGCGCAATTGCCGGGTGTGGATCGTCAGGCGGTTGCGGTCGGGGCGGGAGGAACCCTGGCCTGCGGCGAGGAGGGCCGGGCGGGCCCGGTCGAAGGGCCCTGCCGGCGGGTCCCAGGGTTCTTCGAGGGCGTCGAGGGCCGGGCGCCCGCCCTGGCGCCAGGCCGCCGCGGCCCGGGCGAGATCGGTGGTGCTGCGGCCGGTGGCGCGGGCCAGGTCCCGGTACAGGACGCGGGCCGCGCCCGTCAGCCCCGCCGTGGGGTGCGCGGAGGCCAACCGGACGGCGTCCTGCCACAGGGTGAGCCCGGCGATCGGATCCTCGCCGGTGGCCAGCAGGGCCAGGGCGCGGGCGGCCGCGTCGGAGGCGAGCTGGTCGAGGGCCAGCGGGTCCGGCGCCGCCGGGTCGGCCGGGTAGGCGGGCGGAAGGCCCACGGCGGCGGGCACGGGCAGCGGCGCGGGCAGCGGAGGCAGGCTCGGGCGGGCGAGCGCCGCCCGGGCCGGAACCCCGGGGAAGCCGGGTGCCGTGTCGGGCTGTTCGCGCGCGGCGTGGGCGGCGTTGCGACGGGAGAGTTCGTCGAGCAGCTCCCGCTCCCCCCGGCCGCGCAGGAGCAGCAGGACGAAGGGGTCCTCGTCCAGGAGCCGGGCCGCCCGGTAGCACAGGGCCGCCGCGTGCTTGCACGGCGGACGCCCGAAGTCCGGGCAGGAGCAGTGCGGGACCAGCTCGCCGGCGCCGGGCAGGACGGCCCCCGCGAGCGACTGCGGGACCTCTCGTTCCAGCAGGGCGGCGAGCGCCGCGGGGTCGGCCGCGACCGTCTCCAGCAGGTCCTCCCACTCCGGGTCGGCGAAGGCGGGCAGGGTCAGCTCGGTGCGGTACGGGCGGGGCCGGCTGCCCCGGACGTACGCCACGATCCGACCGGGGGTGACGGTGACCGCGCTGACGCGTCCTCCGTCGGCGTACGTACGTCCCCGGGCCAGGCGGGCCGGGTCGTGGGAGACCTCCTCCAGCGCCGAAACCCAGGCCCGGCCCCACCAACTCACCGCCTCGGCCCCGGCGGGCACGGTCTCGAAGGTGCGACGGCGGTCGTCCCGCGCGGTGATCATCCGGGCCTCCGCAGGGAAACGAGGTCGGCCAGCTCGCGGTCGGTCAGCTCGGTCAGCGCCGACTCGCCGGAGCCCAGGACGGCGTCGGCCAGGGCCCGCTTCGCCTCCAGCATCTCGGCGATCCGGTCCTCGACGGTGCCCTCGGCGATGATCCGGTGGACCTGTACGGGCTGGGTCTGGCCGATGCGGTAGGCGCGGTCGGTGGCCTGTTCCTCGACGGCCGGGTTCCACCAACGGTCGAAGTGGATGACGTGTCCGGCCCGGGTGAGGTTCAGCCCGGTGCCCGCCGCCTTCAGGGACAGCAGGAAGACGGGGACCTCGCCCGCCTGGAAGCGGTCGACGAGCTCCTCGCGGCGCGGCACCGGCGTCCCGCCGTGCAGCAGCTGCGAGCTGATCCCACGGGCTTGCAGGTGCCGTTCGATCAGGCGGGCCATCGTCACGTACTGGGTGAAGACCAGCACCGAACCGCCCTCGGCCAGGATCGTGTCCAGCAGCTCGTCCAGCAGCGCGAGCTTGCCCGAGCGGTGCGGGATCCGGGGCTGCTCCTCCTTCAGGTACTGCGCGGGGTGGTTGCAGATCTGCTTGAGCGAGGCCAACAGCTTCATGATCATTCCGCGCCGTTCCATGCCCTCGCTCGACTCGATCACGGCCATCGCCTCGTCCACCGCCGCCCGGTAGAGCGAGGCCTGCTCCCGGGTGAGGGAGACCGGATGGTCGGTCTCCGTCTTCGGCGGCAGCTCGGGCGCGATGCCGGGGTCGGACTTCTTGCGGCGCAGCAGGAACGGCCGCACCAGCGCGGACAGCCGGGCGACCGCCGCTTCGTTGCCGCCGTCCTCCTCCTGCTGGTGCTCCACCGGGCGGGCGTGGCGGGCCCGGAAGGTCGTGAGCGGGCCCAGCAGCCCCGGCGTGGTCCAGTCGAGGAGCGCCCACAGCTCGGAGAGGTTGTTCTCCACCGGCGTTCCGGTCAGCGCCACCCGGGCCGGCGCGGGCACCGTGCGCAGTGCCTTCGCGGTCGCCGAATGCGGGTTCTTGACGTGCTGTGCCTCATCGGCGACGACCAGGCCCCAGCTCTGTTCGGCGAGCAGGGCGGCGCTGGCGCGCATCGTCCCGTACGTGGTGAGGACGAACCCGCCGGCGCAGGACGTCAGGTCCTCGATGCCGCGGCTGTTGCCGTGGAAACGGCGGACGGGCGTGCCGGGGGCGAACTTCTCGATCTCCCGCTGCCAGTTGCCGAGGAGGGACGCAGGACACACCACGAGGGTGGGCTCCGGCCGGTCCCGGTGCAGGTGCAGCGCGATCAACGTGACCGTCTTGCCGAGGCCCATGTCGTCGGCGAGGCAGCCGCCGAGACCGAGCGAGGTCATCAGGTCCAGCCAGGCCAGGCCGCGCGCCTGGTAGTCGCGCAGGGTGGCCTTGAGGGCGGCGGGCTGCGGCAGCGGGGTCTGCTCCCCCGTCAGTCGGTCCCGCAGGGCGGCGAGCGCTCCCACGGGCACCGCCTCGACCGTCGCACCGTCGATCTCGGCCGTCCCGGACAGTACGGTGGCCAGCGCGTCGACCGGGTCCAGGACGCCCAGCTCCCGCTTGCGCGCCTTGCGCACCAGCTCCGGATCGACCCGCACCCACTGGTCGCGCAGCCGGACGACGGGCCGGTGCGCCAGGGCCAGCGCGTCCATCTCCCCCGGGGTGAGCCGGTCGCCGCCCAGCGCCAGTTCCCAGGAGAAGGCGAAGAGGTGCTCGGCGTCGAAGAAGGCGGTCCCGTCGATCGCCGAACCCGGGGCGGTGGACCGTACGACGGCGGTCGCCGACAGCGTGCGGGCCAGCTCGCGCGGCCAGTGGACCAGGACCCCGGCGGCGGCCAGCCGGCTCCCGGCCACCCCCAGCAGGTCCTCCAGTTCCGGGTCGGACAGGGCCAGCGCATCGGGCACGGGCTGGTCCAGTAGGCGCAGCAGCGGGGGCCAGACCCGCGCGGCCCGGCGCAGCGCGAGCACGGCGTCGATCCGGGCGCGCGGGCCGAACCCGGCCGCCGCCGCGCCCGCCCACAGCTGCCCGGCGTCGGTGATCAGGGTCGGGTCGGCGAGGCTGTGCACCTGGACGACGGCGGCTCCGGCGCGCCGGGTGTCGGCTTCTTCGGCCTCGTCGAAGAGCCGGAAGGAGGACAGGTCGAGGCGGAGCGAGATCCCGACGCCGGTGTCGGAGCCGGCCGCGACCTGCGCGGCCCAGTCCTGTATCCCCGGCACCGGCTGCGGTTCCTGCGCGGCGAACGGCCGCCCGGCGGCCACGGCCGCGGCCGGGGTGCGCGGCAGGCCGTCGGCGACGGCGTCGAGGAACGCCCGGACCAGTGCCTCCGGTTCGGGCAGCTGGAGCGGACGGCGGCCGGCCAGGGGCGTCGCGTACCCCTCGTGCGGCAGTGCGGCGGCGACCGCGCGGAGGTGATCGACGTCGGCGGCGTCGAGCGGTCCGGCCCGCCAGGCGTCGACGCCCTCGGGGGTGAGCCCGGGGAGGAGCCGGCCACGGGCGGCGAGGGCGAGCGCCTGCCGGGCGGCGGTGCCCCAGGCGCGGGTGGCGGGATGCGCGGCGGGGCTGTGGGGCGCCCGTGCGAGCAGGGGCAGGGCGGCGGCGACCGAGAAGGTCACCGCGGGCACGGTCCGGCTGCGGACCCCGTCACCGTGCGGGCGTACGACGGTGAGCGCCGCCGCCGCTCCCGCCTCGGGCAGGGCGTCCCCGTCGGGCGCCCAGAAGGCGACCCGCCCTTCGCGGGGGACGGCGGCGGGCAGGAAGACCGCGGCATGGCGGAGCAACGCGATGGCCTGCGGCAGCAACGGGCGCTGCGGCTGCGGCTGCGGCTGCGGCTGCGGTGTCATGGTGCGTCCCCCTCCCCGTCGGTGTCCCTGCACATCTGCCGGTCCCCTCTGCCGACGAGTTTAGGCGCGACCACCGACAACGGCCCCTGACCTGCGGTTCAGCGGGCCCAGCGGCCCTGTTCCAGCGCGTACCCGTACACGGGCCGGCCGGTGGCGGCGCTCGTGCGCAGCGGCCGCCCGCCCTCGTCGATCCGCAGGGTGCCCGACCCGGACGGGCCGGTCCACCGCAGGTCGAGGTACCAGTCGCAGTCGCATCCCGTGGTGGCCGCCGCCACCCGCAGGACGGCCGGTTCGGCCGCCGAGACGCGCAGGGGGAAGGAGGGGGCGGGCAGCGTGTTGCCGCCGTCGTTCCCGGCGACGGGCCGGGCCTGCGGGCGCGGCGCGTCCAGATTGACGGCGAACGCGGCAGGGGTGAGCCCGCCGCCGCAGCCCTGCGACATCTGGTAGACGTTCCAGGCCGGCGGCTTGCGACGGGCGGCCACCCGTACTTCCAGGTCCTCCAGGACCACGGCGCCCCCGCCCGTACCGTGCAGGGTGACCTCGACGATCTGCGTCCCGGCGTGCACGGCGTGCTGCGCCGTCGCCCAGGCGGGTGCGTCCGCCTCCACGGGTGGCGGGGGCACCGATCCCGGACCGCGCTCGGAGAGGTAGGCGTGATCACAGCCCGCGGTCCACACGTGCGACCGCACCGCCGCCTTGAGGGGCACGACCGGGCCCCGGCCCGGGGCGGACGCCGGCGGTGACGCGGAGGACTGGCCGGGCGCCGCGGCCGTCGCCCCGGCCGAATCGGTCGCCCCTGCCGCCCCTGCCGCCTCAGCCGGTGGTGTCGGTTCCGGTTCCCCCGTCGATGCCGGTGCTGGGGCGGACCCCGATCCCGCGGACGGCGGCGCACTCGTACGCGCACTCGTACCCGAGCCCGTCCCCGTGCTCCCGCCCGCATGCGGTGCGCCGGGACCGGGGCCGGCCGCGGCCAGCAGCGCCACCGCCACCGCCCCGGCCGTCATCCCCGCGGCGGTGACCACGGCCGCCCGCCGCCGGTACCAGGCACCCCGGGCCACCGGCCCCGGCTCGGGGTCCGGCGTCACCACCACGGTCGGCTCCGGCTCCGGCTCCGACTCCGATTCCGGCACGGGCTCAGGGACCGGCTGCGGCTCCGCCACCGGCCCGGCCCCCGCGCGCCGCCGCGCGTCCGCCAGCAGCCACGCCCGGTGCAGGTCCAGTGCCTCCTCCCGCGTCGCCCCGCAGGCCCGCGCGAAGCGGTCCACCACCGCGAACTCCGCCGGCAGCGCCTCCCCCTTGCAGTACCGGTGCAGCGTCGACGTACTCGTGTGGAGCCGGCGCGCCAAGGCGCCGTAGCTGAGCCCGGCACGCTCCTTCAGCTCCCGCATCAGCCGTGCGAAATCCTCGGCCTCGCTCACGCTCTCTCCCCCCCATTGCGCGTACCGCGTCCCGCGACCGCGTTCCATGCATGAGGTGTTCCCCCAGGTGACGGCGCGTACGGCCGTTCCAGCGTCCCGGATTCGCCGTGATCCGTCGCCCGCCACGCCGTCCGGGGAACAGGCTCGTCAGGCACACACCACCACGGCACTCACGGGGAGAACCGACCATGTTCCGACGTGTCCGACGTTCCGGCACCGCCACCGCCACCGCCACCGCCACCGCGCTCACCACCGCACTCGTCGCGGCGGCAGCCGCACTCGTCCTGACCGCCTCCACCTCCACCTCCGCCGCGGCCGCCACCGCGCCCGGTTTCCTGGCCGGCACCGACCTTCCGCCGCACCCCACCTCGCCCTGGTACCCCGGGGCGGTCACCGCGGGGCTGCCCGAGTCCGCGCCGTTCTGCCTGGAGGGCGTGCTCCCGGCCGCGGGCAGCTGGCACCGCGTCTTCGGCACCGAGTACGACACCGGCGCCGTGCAGGTCTCCGTACGGTCCTCCTCGCCCTCCGCGGCGGCCAAGCTCGCCGGCGTCCTGGAGCGCAAGGTCGCCGCCTGCGCCGCCGACTGGCTGCGGGCGACTCCGGGCGGCACCGCCTCCTGGCAGGACTACGGCGCCCTCCCCGTCGAGGAGGGCGCGCACGTCTACGGGGTCCACACCTCGATCCCCGAATCCGAGCCGGGCGTGCACCTGTACGGGATCGGGCGCGACGGCTCCACCGTGACCGTCGTGCAGTGGGGCGAGATG
The DNA here is from genome assembly GCF_044756625.1 of Streptomyces sp. NPDC091682. NCBI lineage: Bacteria > Bacillati > Actinomycetota > Actinomycetes > Kitasatosporales > Streptomycetaceae > Streptomyces > Streptomyces sp. NPDC091682. Next base: position 189,712 of record NZ_JBIVTH010000005.1, read on the forward strand.
GGCGACCTGTCCCACGCCCCGGTCGCCGCCTTCAAGAAGACGACCACCAAGGCCGTGAACAAGCTCAACCCCTGACCGGGCCGGGGTGGGACCATGGACGGAGGAGAGGCGATGGCCATGCGTTCCGGGAATGAGCCGGTGACCGCGCGCAGTCCGCTGCGGCTGCGGTTCTGGCTGGGTGTCTGGGGCCTGGTCTGGGCTGCCGCCGGCACGGCCCTGTTCTCGCTGGTGGGCCGTCCCGGATGGGCGGCCGCCTGCGGGGCGCTGGCGGTGGTCGTGGTCGTGGACCTGTGCATGATCGTGCGCCACATCCACCAGGGGCCCCACTACCAGCCCGGCCCGGACATCCCTCCGTACGTGCCGCCTCGCAGCCGGTGACTCAGGCCGGGTCGGCTCCGGCCGGGCCCTCTGCGGCCGGGCCGTCGAACCGGGCCGCCGCCAGGTAGTCGGGCCGCGGGTCGAGGGCCGCGGCGAGGCGGAAGTGCTTGCGCGCCTGCTCGGGCCGGCCCGAGCGTTCGAACGTACGGGCCAGCGCGAAGTGGGCGAAGGCGTTGTCCGGCTCACGCTCCAGGACCAGCTCGAACTCCAGCTCGGCCGGCCGCAGTTGCGCGGCCGCGAAGAAGGCCCGGGCGCGCAGCAGCCGCGCCGCCGTGTTCTCCGGGTGGGCGGCTATGACCGAGTCGAGCAGCTTGACCGCGCCGCGCGGGTCCCGGGCGGCGAGCAGCTGCTCGGCGGCCCTGTAGTCGATGACGTGGGTTTCCGGGCTGGACGGGGTGGGGCGCGTGGTCTCGGACACGTTCGAAATCCTTCCCTCTCCGGGCGCGTTCAACGCCCCCGCCCCACCCGCTATTCCATGCACACGTCAGAAGCACACGTCAGGCGGACACGTCAGCAGGACCCGTCAGCAGGACCCGTCAGGCGGCCCCGCCCGCCGCCCGCGCCCTGAGCTCGTCCCACACCGTGCGCACCTGCGGCTCCAACGCCTCCAGCGGCCCGTCGTTGTCGATCACGAGGGTCGCCACCGCGAGCCGCTGCTCCCGGGTCGCCTGTGCGGCCATCCGGGCCCGCGCTTCCTCCTCGACCATCCCGCGCAGCGCGGTCAGCCGTGCCAGCTGGGTCGCCGGGGCCGCGTCCACGACCACGACCAGGTCGTAGAGGGGTGCCAGGCCGTTCTCGGCGAGCAGCGGTACGTCGTGCACCACGATCGCGTCGGTCCCCGCGGCGGCTTCCAGCTCCGCCGACCGGGCCCCCACCAGGGGGTGCACGATCGCGTTGAGGGTCTGGAGCTTCGCCGGGTCCGCGAACACGATGGACCCCAGCTTCGGCCGGTCCAGCGTCCCCTCCGCGGTCAGCACCGACTCCCCGAAGGCCGCCACGACGGCCGCGAGCCCCGGCGTACCGGGCTCCACGACCTCGCGCGCGATCCGATCGGCGTCGACGACGATCGCCCCGTACCCCGCCAGCAGTCGCGAGACCTCGCTCTTGCCGGCACCGATTCCGCCCGTCAGGCCTACTTTCAGCATGCCCCGCAGCATAGGGGGCCCCGCCCGTACGTCAGTTCTCGCCCTCGCGCTCCGCCAGGAACCGCTCGAACTCGCGGCCGATCTCGTCCGCCGACGGCAGCTCCGCCGGCTCGGCGATCATGTTGCCCCGGGTCTCGGCCCCGGCGGCCGCGTCGTACTGGTGCTCCAGCCCCTGCACCAGGCTGACCAGCTCCTCGTCGCCCTCCCTGATCTGCCGGTCGATCTCCGTCTGCGTGCGGTGCGCCTCGGTCCGCAGGGCGTGCGCCACGGCCGGGAGCACCAGCCCGGTCGCCGCCGTGATCGCCTCCAGCACCGTCAGCGCGGCGTCCGGGTACGCGGAGCGCGCGACGTAGTGCGGTACGTGCGCGGCCACACCCAGTACGTCGTGCCCGGCCTGGCTCAGGCGGAACTCCACCAGGGACTCCGCGCTGCCCGGTACCTGGGCCTCGTCGAAGGGGCTGCGGTGGCCCGGCATGAGGTCGGTGCGGTTGCCGTGCGGGGTGATGCCCACCGGCCGGGTGTGGGGGACGCCCATCGGGATGCCGTGGAAGTTGACCGAGAGCCGCACGCCGAGGCGCTCGACGATCTGCCGGACGGCGACGGCGAAGCGCTCCCACTCCACGTCCGGCTCCGGGCCGGACAGCAGCAGGAAGGGCGCTCCGGTGGCGTCCTGGACCAGCCGGACCTCCAGTCGCGGCTCCTCGAACTCCGTCCAGTGGTCGCGCTGGAAGGTCAGCAGCGGGCGCCGCGCCCGGTAGTCCACCAGCCGGTCCGCGTCGAACCGGGCGACCACCTGGTGGGGCAGGGTGTCCAGCAGCCTCTCGACGATCTGCTCGCCGGCCTCACCCGCGTCGATGTACCCCTCGAAGTGGTACAGCATGACCAGCCCGGCCGAGTCCTGGGCGACCGCCAGGTCGGCCACCGCCAGGCCCTTGGCGTCCCATTCGTACAAACCCTGTGGATCAAGCACCGTCACCACTCCTCCTCGCCTCGTTCTCAGCCAAGAACGTCCAAGGCGGTCCGGCCATTCCCCAGTTGGCCGCATTCACAGGAACGCAACGGATCACGAGGGGACCGGACGGGGAGCGGCCGTGGGGAACGCGGCGGGAAACGCGGTAAGGCCCGCCCCCGAAGGGGACGGGCCTTACCGTTCAACGCAGTTCAGCTCGGCTCACACCGGAGTGTGATGCGCGCTGCGATCAGCTCTGGCCGCCGGCCAGCTTCTCGCGGAGCGCGGCCAGGGCCTCGTCCGACGCCAGGGCGCCGGAGGTCTCGTCCGACTCCGAGGAGTACGAACCACCCGAGATGCCCGCACCGGCGTTGCCACCGGCGGCCGGGGCGGCAGCGCCCTCGGCGGCAGCGGCCTCGTCGGCCTCGCGGCTCTTGATGACCTGAGCCTGGTGCTGCTCGAAGCGCTGCTGCGCCTCGGCGTACTGGGTCTCCCAGGCCTCGCGCTGCTTGTCGAAGCCCTCGAGCCAGTCGTTGGTCTCGGGGTCGAAGCCCTCGGGGTAGATGTAGTTGCCCTGGTCGTCGTAAGACGCGGCCATGCCGTACAGGGTCGGGTCGAACTCGACCGACGCCGGGTCGGCACCGAAGGACTCGTTGGCCTGCTTCAGGGACAGCGAGATCCGGCGACGCTCGAGGTCGATGTCGATGACCTTGACGAAGATCTCGTCGTTGACCTGGACGACCTGCTCCGGGATCTCCACGTGGCGCTCGGCCAGCTCGGAGATGTGGACCAGACCCTCGATGCCCTCGTCCACGCGGACGAACGCACCGAACGGAACCAGCTTGGTGACCTTACCCGGGACGACCTGACCGATCTGGTGGGTCCGGGCGAACTGCTGCCACGGGTCCTCCTGCGTCGCCTTCAGCGACAGGGAGACGCGCTCGCGGTCCATGTCCACGTCGAGGACCTCGACGGTGACTTCCTGACCGACCTCGACGACCTCGGACGGGTGGTCGATGTGCTTCCAGGACAGCTCGGAAACGTGGACGAGACCGTCGACGCCACCCAGGTCCACGAAGGCACCGAAGTTGACGATCGAGGAAACGACGCCGGAGCGGACCTGACCCTTCTGCAGGGTGGTGAGGAACGTCTGGCGGACCTCGGACTGGGTCTGCTCCAGCCAGGCACGGCGGGACAGGACCACGTTGTTGCGGTTCTTGTCCAGCTCGATGATCTTCGCCTCGAGCTCCTTGCCCACGTAGGGCTGGAGGTCGCGGACACGACGCATCTCGACGAGAGAGGCCGGCAGGAAGCCGCGGAGGCCGATGTCGAGGATGAGACCACCCTTGACGACCTCGATGACGGTACCGGTGACGATGCCGTCTTCTTCCTTGATCTTCTCGATCGTGCCCCAGGCACGCTCGTACTGAGCGCGCTTCTTGGACAGGATCAGACGGCCTTCCTTGTCCTCCTTCTGGAGAACCAGGGCCTCGATCTCGTCGCCGACCTTGACGACCTCGTTCGGGTCGACGTCGTGCTTGATCGAGAGCTCACGGCTCGGGATCACGCCTTCGGTCTTGTAACCGATGTCGAGCAGGACCTCGTCCCGGTCGACCTTCACGATGACGCCGTCGACGATGTCGCCGTCGTTGAAGTACTTGATCGTCTCGTCGATCGCGGCGAGGAAGGCTTCCTCGTTACCGATGTCGTTGACCGCTACCTGCGGAGTGGTAGAGGTGGTCTCGGTGCTGCTCGTCATGTGGGAAAGGGCTCCGGTTACGGACAGAAAGTCGTAGGTACTGCTACGCCGGGAGCCCTTATCGGCATCTGCCGAAGAAGCCGGACAGCCAAGGAGACCCCCTTCCGCGAAGAGCGGCGGGGCCTCGAAAACCGAGGGGACATCAACAGATGCAAGCGCAGCCTGCTAGGTCTGAGGAGCACAGGCTCGCAGCGCAACTTGTAGCATACGGGGGCAGCCGGACAGGGTCAATGCGCGAAGGCGCACACCCCGGGCGGATCGCCGCACAACCGGCACAATTCATGGGCGGGAAGCCCCTCCTGGCGCTTCCTGCCACATTCAGAAGACATTCGCAGACTACGACGACGGGCCCCATGAACCAAGAGGACTACGCCTCCGAAGTAGCGTCCGAGGCCGATCCGGTCTCCGTGGAAGACCCCGAGGCCACACGGCGTGACGCGGGGGAAGCGGAGAGCAGCCGGGCGAGCCGCAGCTGGTGGGACCGCAACGCCGACGAGTACCAGAGCGACCACGGCGCCTTCCTCGGCGACGACCGCTTCGTGTGGGGACCCGAGGGGCTGGACGAGGCGGAGGCGGCCCTCCTCGGCCCCGCCGCCTCCCTCAGGGACAAGGACGTCCTGGAGATCGGCGCCGGCGCCGCCCAGTGCTCGCGCTGGCTGGCCGCCCAGGGCGCCCGCCCGGTCGCCCTCGACCTCTCCCACCGCCAGCTCCAGCACGCCCTGCGCATCGGCGACGACGTCCCCCTGGTCGAGGCCGACGCCGGACGGCTGCCCTTCCGCGCCGGCTCCTTCGACCTGGCCTGCTCCGCCTACGGAGCCGTGCCCTTCGTCGCCGACCCGGTCAACGTCATGCGCGAGGTGCACCGCGTGCTGCGCCCCGGCGGCCGCTGGGTGTTCTCCGTGACCCACCCCGTCCGCTGGGCCTTCCCCGACGAGCCCGGACCCGAGGGGCTGTCCGTCGCCGCCTCCTACTTCGACCGCACCGCGTACGTGGAACAGGACGAGCAGGGCCGCGCCGTATACGTGGAGCACCACCGCACGATCGGCGACCGGGTGCGCGACGTGGTGGCGGGCGGCTTCCGCCTGCTCGACCTGGTCGAGCCCGAGTGGCCGGAGTGGAACAGCCAGGAGTGGGGCGGCTGGTCCCCGCTGCGCGGCAACCTGATCCCGGGCACCGCGATCTTCGTCTGCGAGCGCGACTGACGTGATCCGTACCGCCGCCCTCGACTCCCTGCCCGTGCGGGAGGCCGTGCCCGCGCTCGTCTCAGCGCTGGACGGCCACGGCACTGCGGTGCTCTGCGCCCCGCCCGGCACCGGCAAGACCACGCTGGTGCCGCTGGTGCTGGCCGGACTGGTGGGCGGCGGCCCGCGGCGCCGGGTGGTCGTCGCCGAGCCCCGGCGGATCGCCGCCCGGGCCGCGGCGCGCCGGATGGCCTGGCTGCTGGGCGAGCAGGTCGGCGGCGCGGTCGGCTTCACCGTGCGCGGGGAACGGGTGGCGGGTCCGGACACCGTGGTGGAGGTGGTGACCACCGGAGTGCTGCTCCAGCGCCTCCAGCGCGACCAGGAGCTGACCGGGGTGGACGTGGTGGTCCTGGACGAGTGCCACGAGCGGCACCTGGACGCCGACACGGTCGCCGCCTTCCTCCTCGACGTACGGGAGACCCTGCGCCCGGAGCTGCGGCTGGTGGCGGCCTCGGCGACGACGGACTCGGCCGGCTGGGCGCACGTTCTCGGCCAGGGAGGCCCGGGCGGTGCGCCGGTGGTGGAGGCGGCGGGTGTCTCGTACCCCGTGGAGACGGTCTGGGCCCCGCCGGCCAAGCCGGTGCGGCCCCCGCACGGAATGCGGGTGGACCCGGCGCAGCTGGCGCACGTGGCCTCGGTGGTGCGGCGGGCGCTGGCCGAGCGCGACGGCGACGTCCTGTGCTTCCTGCCCGGGGTCGGCGAGATCGCCCGGGTCGCCGGGCAGCTGGCCGGAGTGGACGCCGAGGTGCTCCAGATCCACGGCCGGGCCCCGGCTGCGGTCCAGGACGCGGCGCTCTCCGTCGCCGATCACCGCAGGGTGATCCTTTCCACCGCCGTGGCGGAGTCGAGCCTGACCGTTCCCGGGGTGCGCGTGGTGGTGGACTCCGGGCTGGCCCGCGAGCCCCGCGTGGACCACGCGCGGGGGCTGGGCGCACTGGCGACCGTACGGGCGTCCCGCGCGGCGGGGCGCCAGCGGGCGGGCCGGGCCGGGCGCGAGGCGCCGGGCACGGTGTACCGCTGCTGGGCCGAGGCGGAGGACGGCCGGCTGGCCGCGTTCCCCTCGCCGGAGATCCGCATCGCCGACCTGGCGCAGTTCGCCCTGCAGGCCGCCTGCTGGGGCGACCCGGACGCGACCGGGCTGGCCCTGCTGGATCCGCCGCCGGCCGGGGCCATGGCCGCGGCGCGGGAGGTGCTGGTGGCCGTCGGCGCGGTGTCCCCGGCCGGTGCGGTCACCGCGCGCGGGCAGCGGATGGCCCGGCTCGGACTGCACCCGCGGCTGGCCCGGGCCCTGCTGGACGGCTCCGCCGCGCTCGGTGCCCGCCGGGCGGCGGAGGTGGTGGCCCTGCTGAGCGAGGAGCCGCCGCGGGAGTACGGGGACGACCTGGCCGGCGCCTGGCGGCGGGCCCGGGCGGGCGGCGACGGCTACGCGGCCCGCTGGCGCGCGGAGGCCCGCCGCCTGGAGCGCGCCGTTTCCCCTGCGGGGCGCACCGCCGGAACCGGGGCCGGGGCTGCACCCCGCACCCCGCTCGGGTGCGGCACCGCTGCCGGGGGCCAGCCCCCGGACCCCCGCGCCTCAAACGCCGGCGAGGCTGATTCTTCAGCCCCTCCGGCGTCCGAGCCGCGGGGTCCGGGGCGGAGCCCCGATCTTTCAGCCTCGCCTGCGTTTGAGGCGCGGGGTGCGGGGCGGAGCCCCGGCGGCGCAGCCGCACCCGATGACCTCGCCGCCGGGCTCATCGCCGCCCTCGGGTTCCCCGAGCGGGTGGCGAAAGCCAGGGGCGAGGGGGCCCTCCTCATGGCCAACGGCACCGCGGCCGAGCTCGGCGACGGCTCCCGGCTGCGCAGCGCGCCCTGGCTGGCCGTCGCCGTCGCCGACAGGCCCCCGCATGCCGCGTCCGCCCGGGTCCGGCTCGGCGCCGTCATCGACGAGGACACCGCCCGCGCCGCCGCCTCGCACCTGCTCACCGCGGGGGAAGAGGTCCGCTGGGAGGACGGCGACCTCATCGCCCGCGCCGCCGAGCGCCTCGGGGCGATCGAACTGTCCGCACGTCCGCTGCGCACCCCCGACCCCGCGCTCGTCCGGGCCGCTCTCCTCGACGGGCTGCGCGCCGAGGGACTCGGCCTGCTGCGCTGGTCCCCGGACGCGCTGACCCTCCGGGCCCGCCTCGGCTTCCTGCACCGCACGCTCGGCGGAGCCTGGCCCGACGTGGCCGACGACCGGGCCCTGCTGGAGCGGGCCGACGACTGGTTGGAGCCCGAACTGTCCCGGGCCCGGCGCCGCGCCGACCTCGGGCGGATCGACGCCGGGCAGGCCCTGAACCGGCTGCTGCCGTGGGCCACCGGGGAGGCCGTCCGACTGGACGAGCTGGCTCCGGAACGCCTGGAGGTGCCCAGCGGATCCCGGATCCGGGTGGACTACGCCGCCGAACACGGCCAGCCGGTGCTCGCGGTGAAGCTGCAGGAGCTGTTCGGGCTGGCCGAGACCCCGCGGGTGGCGGGCGTACCGGTGCTGGTGCACCTGCTGTCGCCGGCCGGCCGGCCCGCCGCGGTCACCGCCGACCTCGCCTCCTTCTGGCAGGGCGGCTACCGGGCCGTGCGCGCGGAACTGCGCGGGCGCTATCCCAAGCACCCCTGGCCCGAGGACCCGGCCACCGCCGAGCCCACCCGGCACACGAACGCCCGGCTCAGGCGCTGACGCGGCGGCCGCGGGCCTCCAGCCACAGCGCCACGCCGAGCAGTACGAGCCCGCCGGCGGCCAGGCCGATCGGCGCGTAGGTATGCAGGGCGAGGACCTTCGTACGGTTCGACCTGACGAGGTCGACCGTGTAGTCGGAGTAGTCCTCGCGCATGGTGACGTGTCCGGCGAAGGCGGTCAGCTTGCCGTCGGGGCCGCCGGCCGCGATGCCGCCGCGCATCTCCTGCTGGATGTCCTGCTCGGCGTTGACGGGCGCGCCGGTCACCGGGTCGACCCAGAACCTCGCCTTGACCGTGTACCAGAGGGTGGTGCCGGTGGCCGCCTCGATCGTCGACGGGTCGATGCCCTCGATCGGCATCTTCTTGGGCATGGGGACCTTGGTCCACGGGACGGTCTGCTCGAAGTAGTAGACGTCCATGCCCTTGAACGTGCGCGGCCCGACGTAGTGGATCGGCGAGGAGGTGCGGGTCTGCGCGTCGAAGTAGAGGTAGTCGCGCGGCTCGGTGAAGAAGGGCCACTTGAACTCGATGCCCTCGCGCTTGACCGGGTCCCCGTCGACCGTCTCCCCGGTGGCGTGGACCGGGTCCTGGGTGTGCGCGTCGAAGATGTAGCGCTCGGGGATCTGGGAGACCATCTTCCCGTCCGGGCCGATGATGTAGGACAGGGTGTCCCAGACGACGACGTCCTTGCCCGCGCTCGCCTCTATCTCCTTCGACGCCTCGACGTTGCCCTTGAGGGTTTGGACGATGGTGACCTTGTCGACCTTCTTCGGCTGCATGCCGCCGGTGTAGTCGAGGAGCGTGGCGTCCTTCGCCTCCAGGACCATCTCCTGGTACTGGTTCGGCGGGATCTTGGCGAGGCGGGGGTACGCGTACCAGCGCAGCAGCGGCGCGAGGGCCGCGCAGAACACGGCGAGGGCCAGCAGGACAAGGCTCGCTCTGCGTCGCACGGCCGGGCCCTCCTCTACTTTCCGGGCGCGGGGGGCGCGGTGGTGAGCAGGGGCTTGGGTGAGGTCTCGCCTTCGGGCACCCCGAACGCCGTGATGGCGAACACGAGGGCCAGCGCGGCCGCGAGGCCGATGGCGGCGGCGACGAATGCGCGCATGCCGGGGCTCCGAAATCTGATGAGGCGTCAGAGATGGGGCACCGTAGCAACGCGGGGGCGAGATGAGAACCGTTCGGGCCACAGATCACCACTGGGCCGCCCGGGGGATCTCGGCGCCCGCCGGCACGCCCGCCCCCGCGTTGCACGCGGCGGGACACCCACCCCATGGAACACTGATCATCAACGGAAAGTAATCAAACGATTGCACACGATGATCGGAGAAGTGATGCAGAGACGTCGACTCAAGGCAGCGGCCCTGGTTGTACCGGTCGTGGCCGCGCTCAGTCTCGGCAACACCGCGGACGCGACCTCCCTGGCGGCCATTCCCTGCGACGTCACCGCACTCAACAACGCGATCGACGCCGCGAACAACAACACCGGACCGCACACCATCCGGCTCGCACCCAAATGCGTCTACAACGTCCTCACTTCCCGCGTCGACCGGCGGCCTCGGCCCCAACGCCCTGCCCAGGATCACGGGCACCGTCACGCTGCTGGGAGACAAGACCACCATCCGACGGGATCCCGACGCGACCGAGGGCTTCCGCATCGCGGAGATCGACGGCCCCGGCGGGCGCCTGACGGTCGAGGGCATCACCGCGACCGGTGGCGGCTATCTCGACTACGCCGGCACCTACCTGCCCACGGACGGCGGGACGCTCATCCTCAAGCACAGCACCGTGACCAACAGCACGGCGAACCAGGGGGGCGCCATCTATGTGAACCAGAGCAGCACCCTTGAGATCCACGACAGCGTCGTGCGGGACAGTGCTGCCCAGCGGGGTGGCGCCATCTACAACGGGCCGGGAAGCACCACCCTGCTGAAGAAGACCAAAGTGGTGCGGAACCAGGCCACGGAGCTGGGAGGCGGCATCTTCACCGCCGGGGTCTCCCTGACCATCAAGAACTCGCACATCGAAGGCAACCGCGCCTTCCAGCAGGGCGGCGGAATCTACAACGACCGCTCTCCGATGGACATCTCCTCGACGACCATCGCGGACAACCGCGCGGGCCAAACGGGTGGCGGCATCGCCAATGACGGCACCACCACGCTGACGGACACAAAGGTGCGGCGCAACATCGCGCTCAACGGCGGCGGCGTCTGGCAAGGACCCTCTGGCGGCTCCCTGACCCTCGTCAGGAGCCGGATCGTCGAGAACACGCCCAACAACTGCCGGCCCGTCGGGGCGGTTCCCGGCTGCACGAACTGACCCCAGACTCGATCCGCGAGCCCGGCTTGATCCACAAGGCGCGGCCTGGTGCTGTGACCCGGGGAACCTTCCCGGTCACAGCACTACGTGTGTTGCCCCGGGGTCGGCCGGGGCACCGTCGGAGCGGAGGCCGGAGACGCGGTGGGCTTCGGCGTGCGTGACGAGCTGGGCGTCGGGCTGGCCGTCGGGGTCGGCGAAGGCTTCGGGGTCGGGGTCGGCGTGGGTGTGGGCGTCGGGGTCGGCGAGGGCTTCGGGTCCGGGGTAGGTGTCGGCGTCGGCGTGGGTGTAGGCGTAGGCGTAGGGGTGGGAGTCGGGGTGGGCTTCGGGTCCGGCGTCGGGGTCGGGGTCGGCTTCGGGTCCGGCGTCGGGGTGGGGCTCGGCGTCGGCGTCGGCGTCGGCGTGGGCTTCGGCGTGGGAGTCGGCGTCGGCTTCGGCGTGGGGCTCGGGGGCTGCGTCGTGGGTGTGCCCGGTCCCGTAGCGGGCCGGTCCGGGACTTCGTGCGTCCCCTTCAGGTAGTACGTGAACCAGGACCGCACCGTGCGCAGGTACTCCGTGGAGCGGTTGTAGGAGAGCACGGCCCGGTCCAGGTCCGCGTCCACCCGCAGGTCGCGGCTGCCCGCGCACAGGTAACGGGCGGCCGCCAGGGCCGCGTCGTGCACGTTGTTCGGGTTGCGCCGGCCGTCGCCGTCCGCGTCCTGGCCCCACGCCGCCCACGTGGAGGGGATGAACTGCATCGGCCCGACCGCCCGGTCGTAGCGGGAGTCCCCGTCGTACGCTCCGCCGTCCGTGTCCGAGATGTTCGCGAAGCCGTTGCCGTCGAGCACCGGCCCCAGGATCGGCCGCAGCGTGGTCCCGGCCGCGTCGACCTGCCCGCCCCGCGCCTGCCCGGACTCCACCTTGCCGATCGCCGCGAGGAGTTGCCAGCGCAGTCCGCAGCCCGGGGCGCTCCGCCCGACCTTCTGCTCCGCGCCCTGGTACGCCGCGAGCACGCTCGCCGGTATCCCCTGCGCCCCTTCCGCCGGCCCGGTCACGACCGACGCCGGTGCGGCCTGCGGGCCCGTCGGGGCCTGGGCCTGTGGTTGTGGCTGCGGCGCCGCCCCCTCCTCCGGCAGCAGTACGTCCGGTGGCTGCGGGCTCACCAGCGGCGGGAGTTCGGTGAAGTACGCGGAGTCGCCGCCGGCCGTGTCCGCGGCCGGCGGCGACTGCGGCCTCGGCTGCGCGGCTGACTCCCCGGCGGCGGAGAGCCGGTCGGTGCTCCCGCCCGCCGGGCCCTGGGACGCCGTCACCGCGGCGACCACCAGAGCGGAGACCAAGGCGGCCGTCGTTCCCCTGCGCAGCCTGCGTCCGATTATTCGAGCCGACATGAGCCGGACCCCTCCCCCTCGACGTCCGCGTGACCCTACGTCAACTCCCTGCACACAGCACGCAAGGAGGGCGGGAATTCACCACATCCCCACGTTCCGAGGCAGGTCACGGATACTGTCTGGACCCTTCGGGAGCATTGGCCCGAAGTAAGGAACGTCCACAGCACGTCACAGGAGAGGTGTCATGCCGTTCACTCTCAGCCACGCGGCCGCCGTACTTCCGGCCATCCGTCGGACCGGGCGTGCGCGGGGCCCCCTCGTCGCCTCGGCGCTCGTCCTCGGGTCGTTCGCGCCGGACACCTTCTACTTCACGGACGCGATCGTCGAAGGCGTCCTGACGTACGGGGCCTTCACGCACTCGCTGCCGGGCGTCCTCACGCTGGACGCCGTGCTGACGGCCGTCCTGGTGGGGTTCTGGCTCCTGCTGCGCGAGCCGCTGATCGCGCTCCTGCCGCGCGCCTGGCGGGGCAGGGCGTACGCCTTCGTGCGGGGCGAGGCATGGCGCGAGCGTCCCCGGCCGGCCGTGCTCGTCGGCTGGTTCTACGTCTCGGCGGCCCTCGGGTCCCTCACCCACGTGCTCTGGGACAGCTTCACGCACCACGACCGCTGGGGCACGAACGCGCTGCCCGATCTCGCCGAGCCGCTCGCCTACGGCCTGCCGGGCTACTCCTTCCTCCAGTACGGCACTTCGGCCGTCGCCGCATGCGCCCTGCTCTGGTTCGCGGTGACCGCCCTGCGCCGGCTTCCCACGCTCCCGGCCCCCGCGTCCGTGCCGGTGCTCTCCCGCGCGGAGCTCTGGGGTGCCCTCGCCCTGCTCGTGGTGTGCGTGGCGGCCGGGGTCACCCGGCGCGTGCTGCGCTTCTTCGACTTCTTCGACCGGATCCGTACGCCGCTCGACATCATCCCGACCATCTGCTTCGGCGCGGGCGCCGGACTGACCGTCGCGCTGCTGGTCTACGGGGTCCTCGTGCGGCTGCGGCAGCGCCGCGACCGGACCGGGCGCCCCGCGGACGAGGAAACGCGGACGCCCGTCCCCACCGCCTGAGCAGCGGGGACGGGCGCCGGGCGGGCCGTACGGCGATCAGTGCGCGGCGGACTCCCAGTCCGGGCCGACGCCCACCGACACGTCCAGCGGGGCCCGGAGCTCGACGGCGGCGCCCATCTCGCGCCGCACCAGCTCCTCGACCTGCTCGCGCTCGCCCGGGGCGATCTCCAGCACGATTTCGTCGTGGACCTGGAGCAGCATCCGCGAGCGCAGACCGGCCCCGGCGATCGCCTTGTCCACGCGCAGCATCGCGACCTTGACGATGTCGGCGGCGGTGCCCTGGATGGGGGCGTTGAGCGCCATCCGCTCGGCGGCCTCGCGGCGCTGGCGGTTGTCGCTGTTGAGGTCGGGCAGGTACCGGCGGCGGCCGAAGATCGTCGCCGTGTATCCGGTGGCGCGGGCCTCGTCGACGACCCGGCCGAGGTAGTCGCGGACCCCGCCGAACCGCTCGAAGAAGGTCTCCATCAGGCCGCGCGCCTCGGCGGGCTCGATGTTCAGCTGCTGGGCGAGGCCGAACGCGGAGAGCCCGTAGGCGAGTCCGTACGACATGGCCTTGATCTTGCGGCGCATCTCGGCGTCGACCTCGGACCGCTCCACCCCGAACACCTGGGAGGCGACGGTGGTGTGCAGGTCCTCGCCGGTCGCGAACGCCTCGATCAGGCCCTCGTCCTCGGAGAGGTGGGCCATGACGCGCAGCTCGATCTGGCTGTAGTCGGCCGTCATCAGGGACTCGAAGCCCTCGCCGACGACGAAGCCGCGGCGGATGGCACGGCCTTCGTCGGTGCGCACCGGCACGTTCTGCAGGTTGGGGTCGGTGGAGGACAGCCGGCCGGTCGCGGCGACGGTCTGGCTGAAGCTGGTGTGCACCCGGCCGTCGGCGGCGATGGTCTTGACCAGGCCCTCGACGGTGACGCGCAGCTTGGCCTGCTCCCGGTGCCGCAGCATGATCACCGGGAGTTCGTGGTCGGTCTGCGTGGCCAGCCAGGCCAGCGCGTCCGCGTCCGTCGTGTAGCCGGTCTTGGTCTTCTTCGTCTTCGGCAGGTCCAGCTCGCCGAAGAAGACCTCCTGGAGCTGCTTGGGCGAGCCGAGGTTGAACTCGTGGCCGACGGTGGCGTGCGCTTCCTTGACGGCCTGCTGCACGGCCCCGGCGAACTGCTGCTCCATGGCCTCCAGGTGGTCGCGGTCGGCGGCGATGCCGGAGCGCTCCATCCGGGCGAGGAGTTCGGAGGTGGGCAGCTCCATGTCGTGGAGCAGCTCCGCGGCGCCGACCTCGGCGAGCTTGTCGGTGAAGGCGTCGCCCAGGTCCAGGACCGCGCGGGCCTGCGCCATCAGGGCCTCGGCCTCGGCGGTCTCGTCGGCGCCGAAGGCCAGCTGCCCGTCGGCGGCGGCGGGCGCCAGCTCACGGTGCAGGTACTCCATGGACAGGGCGTCCAGGGCGAAGGACCGGCGGCCCGGCTTGACCAGGTAGGCGGCGAGCGCGGTGTCCATGGAGACGCCGGCGAGGGTCCAGCCGTGCTCGGGGAAGACCCGCATCAGGCCCTTGGCGTTGTGCACGACCTTGGGCTTCGTCGCGTCGGCGGCCCAGGCCGCGAAGGCCCGCTCGTCGGCCTCGTCCAGCTCGGCGGGCGTGAACCAGGCGGCGGCGCCGCCGGCCGCGGCCAGCGCGATCTCGGTGACGTTGCCCTGGCCCAGCGCCCAGCTGTCGACGGTCGCGATGCCCAGCGGGCCGCCCGCGTGGCCCTCCAGCCACGGCGCGAGCTCGCCCGTACCCAGCACGGACGCGTCCAGTTCCACGCCGGCCGCCGGAGCCGGGGCCTCTTCCACGGCCGCGCCCGGGTCCACGGCGAGCAGCCGCTCGCGCAGCGAGGCGTTGCGGATCTCCAGCACGTCCAGCACGCCGAGCATCGCGGTCCGGTCGTAGGGGGCGCGGACCAGGTCGGCCGGGGTCTTGGGCAGCTCGACGTCCTTGACCATCTCGGTCAGGACCCGGTTGAGCTTGACGGCTTCCAGGTGGTCCCGGAAGTTCTGCCCGGCCTTGCCCTTGACCTCGTCGGCGCGCTCCACGAGCTCCGCGAACGACCCGAACTGGGTGATCCACTTGGCTGCGGTCTTCTCGCCGACGCCCGGAATGCCCGGCAGGTTGTCGGACGGGTCGCCGCGCAGCGCCGCGAAGTCCGGGTACTGCTGCGGGGTGAGGCCGTACTTCTCCTCGACCTTCTCCGGGGTGAACCGGGTGAGCTCGGAGACGCCCTTGGTCGGGTAGAGCACGGTGGTGTGCTCGGAGACGAGCTGGAAGGAGTCGCGGTCGCCGGTGACGATCAGCACGTCGAAGCCGGCCGCCTCGGCCTGCGTCGCCAGCGTCGCGATCACGTCGTCGGCCTCGAAGCCGTCGACCGCGAACCGCGGCACGTGCATCGTGTCGAGCAGCTCGCCGATCAGCTCGACCTGCCCCTTGAACTCGTCGGGGGTCTTGGAGCGGTTCGCCTTGTACTCGGGGAACTCCGTCGAACGCCACGTCTTGCGGGAGACGTCGAACGCCACCGCGAAATGCGTAGGGGCCTCGTCGCGCAGCGTGTTCGCCAGCATCGACGCGAAACCGTAGATTGCGTTGGTCGGCTGCCCCGTCGCGGTCGTGAAGTTCTCCGCGGGCAGCGCGAAGAACGCCCGGTAGGCCAGGGAGTGCCCGTCCATGAGCATCAGGCGGGGGCGGTCCCCTGCGGTCGTCTGGTCCGTCTTCTTCGATGCTGAATCTGCCACGCACCGATCCTAGGCGCCCCCACCGACAATTCCGGCCCGTCGCCTCCCCCGGCGCATCCTCCCCACCGGACGCCCCCGGCGCACCCGACCGGGGTGCGGTGAGCACCGGACCGCCCTCCCCTGATTCCGTGGTCCGTGCAAGGATCGAAGGACGCGGCTACTTGTGCTGCATACGTACGTACGCTCGAAGGGGAGCGCGATGGCGACCAAGCCGCCCACAGGTGATCCGGTACAGGACGCACCGCAGGTCACACCGCCCAAGCACGCGGCCGCAGGGCTGCCGGCGATCGGCCACACCCTGCGGATCGCCCAGCAGCAGATGGGCGTGGCCCGGACCGCCCGCACCCTCCTCAAGGTCAACCAGAAGGACGGCTTCGACTGCCCGGGCTGCGCCTGGCCCGAGGGCGACAAGCGGCACACGGCCGAATTCTGCGAGAACGGCGCCAAGGCCGTCGCGGAGGAGGCCACGCTGCGCCGGGTCACCCCCGAGTTCTTCGCCGCGCACCCGCTGGCCGACCTCGCCACGCGTTCCGGCTACTGGCTGGGCCAGCAGGGCCGCATCACGCAGCCCATGCTCCTGGAGACCGGGGCCGCGCCCGGCGGCGACGACCGGTACGAGCCGGTCAGCTGGGAACGAGCCTTCGCGATCATCGCCGAAGAGCTGACCGCCCTCGACTCCCCCGACGAGGCCCTCTTCTACACCTCGGGCCGCACCAGCAACGAGGCCGCGTTCCTCTTCCAGCTCTTCGCCCGCGAGTTCGGCACCAACAACCTGCCCGACTGCTCCAACATGTGCCACGAGTCCTCGGGCTCCGCACTGACCGAGACCATCGGCATCGGCAAGGGCAGCGTCTCCCTCGAAGACCTCCACCAGGCCGACCTGATCATCGTCGCCGGACAGAACCCGGGCACCAACCACCCGCGCATGCTCTCCGCCCTGGAGAAGGCCAAGACGTCCGGCGCGAAGATCATCTCGGTGAACCCGCTGCCCGAGGCCGGCACGGAACGGTTCAAGAACCCGCAGACCCCCATCGGCATGTTCAAGGGCACCGCCCTCACCGACCTCTTCCTACAGATCCGCATCGGCGGCGACCAGGCCCTCTTCCGGCTCCTCAACAAGCTCGTCATCGAGACGGAGGGCGCCACCGACGAGGCCTTCATACGCGAGCACACCCACGGCTACGAGGAACTCGCGGCCGCCGCGAAGGAAGCCGACTGGGACGAGACCCTCACCGCGACGGGCCTGACCCGCCCCGAGATCGAGCAGGCCCTGGCCATGGTCCTGGCCTCCCAGCGCACCATCGTCTGCTGGGCCATGGGCCTCACCCAGCACAAGCACGCCGTCGCCACCATCCGCGAGGTCGTCAACCTCCTCCTGCTGCGCGGCAACATCGGCCGCCCCGGCGCCGGTGTCTGCCCCGTCCGCGGCCACTCCAACGTCCAGGGCGACCGCACCATGGGCATCTTCGAACGTCCCGCGCCCGCCTTCCTCGACGCACTCGACCGCGAATTCCAGATCACCTCGCCGCGCGGGCACGGCTACGACGTGGTCCGCTCCATCCAGGCCCTGCGCGACGGCAAGGCCAAGGTCCTCTTCGCGATGGGCGGCAACTTCGTCGGCGCCACCCCCGACACCGAGGTCACCGAGGCCGCCATCCGGAGGGCCTCCCTGACCGTGCACGTCTCCACCAAACTCAACCGCTCCCACGCGGTCACCGGCCGGCGGGCCCTGATCCTGCCCACCCTCGGCCGTACCGACAAGGACGTACAGGCGAGCGGCAAGCAGTTCGTGACCGTCGAGGACTCCATGGGCATGGTCCACGCCTCCCGCGGCAACCTCGCCCCCGCCTCCCCGCACCTGCTGTCCGAGCCCGCCATCGTGGCCCGCATGGCCCGCGCGGTCCTCGGAGCGGCCTCCGCCACCCCGTGGGAGGAGTTCGAGCGCGACTACGCCTCGATCCGCGAGCGGATCTCCCGCGTGATCCCCGGCTTCGAGGACTTCAACGCCCGCGTCGCCCACCCCGGCGGCTTCCAGCTCCCGCACGCCCCGCGCGACGAGCGCCGCTTCCCGACGAAGACCGGCAAGGCCAATTTCACCGCCGCGCCCGTCGAGTACCCGCGGGTCCCGGCGGGCCGGCTGCTCCTGCAGACCCTGCGCAGCCACGACCAGTACAACACCACGATCTACGGCCTCGACGACCGCTACCGCGGCATCACCGGCGGCCGCCGCGTGGTCATGGTGAACCCGGCCGACGCGGCCGAGCTGGGTCTGGCCGACGGTTCGTACACGGACCTGGTGAGCGAGTGGAAGGACGGCGTGGAACGGCGCGCGCCCGGCTTCCGCGTCGTGCACTACCCGACCGCCCGCGGCTGTGCGGCCGCGTACTACCCGGAGACCAACGTGCTGGTCCCGCTTGACTCGACCGCCGACATCAGCAACACCCCGGCCAGCAAGTCCGTCGTCGTGCGCTTCGAACCGGCCTGATAGAACGACCTCAGGACAAGATGGTTAACGATCGTTGACGAACGGAGCCTGACCATGGGCGAGCGGCACGCAGTGAAGTTCCCGCAGGAGGTGCTCGACGAGTACGCGGCCCTGGGCATCGACCTGCCCTCGCTGTTCTCGGCGGG
The DNA here is from genome assembly GCF_044756625.1 of Streptomyces sp. NPDC091682. NCBI lineage: Bacteria > Bacillati > Actinomycetota > Actinomycetes > Kitasatosporales > Streptomycetaceae > Streptomyces > Streptomyces sp. NPDC091682. Next base: position 207,988 of record NZ_JBIVTH010000005.1, read on the forward strand.
ACACCTGGGCGAGCGGATGGACATCCGCATCCTGGAGGCCTCGGCCGACCGCGTCGTCGGCACCATGCCCGTCGAGGGCAACACCCAGCCGTACGGGCTGCTGCACGGCGGGGCCTCGGCCGTGCTGGCGGAAACCCTCGGCTCGGTCGGCGCCATGATGCACGGCGGCATCACCAAGATCGCCGTCGGCGTGGACCTGAACTGCACCCACCACCGGGGCGCCCGCTCCGGCATCGTCACCGGCGTCGCCACCCCGGTGCACCGCGGCCGCTCGACCACCACCTTCGAGATCGTCATCACCGACGAGCAGGACAAGCGGATCTGCACCGCCCGCCTGACCTGCCTGCTGCGCGACGCCGACCAGGTGGCCGCGGGGGCCTGACCCCCGACCGGTTTGGGTGCCGTGACGCAGGACCGCCCGGGCCCCGGGGCTCAGGCGGTCCCTTCCCGGGCGGGATGCAGGCGCCAGCGCAGCTCCTTCACCGCGTCCGCCGCCTCCCGGCGCACCCCCGAATCGTGGTGGCGCAGGAAGCGCCCGACGGCCGGGAGCGCCGCCCGGTCGCCCGTGGCACCGAGGACGCCCAGGACGTACTCCAGCAGGACGGGTTCCATGCCGTCCGCGGCAGCGAGCGGCGCGACCACCCGATGGGGGAGCTCGTAGGACGCGGCGGCCGTGCAGATGGCGTGCAGCGCGGACTCCCGCAGCTCGTACCCCTCGACCGAGAGCGCGACCGCGACCGCGACGAGGCGCTCGACGACCCATACCGCGTCGTCCTGCGCTGCGGCGGCGGACCCGGGTCTGCGCGCGTTCCCGGACGGCACCGCGCCCGCCAACCGCCCGGAATCCGCCAGTCCGCACGCTTGGCGGTGACATCTGTTGTGTCACCGATGGTCACGGCCTACCGTCCCCCCATGGGGACCATGCCGCGCACGGCCCGGTACGCCGCCCACATCCTCCTCGCGGCGCTCGCCCTGACCGGATGCTCATCCTCCGCGCCACCCCCCGCGGCGGGCTCCGCGAGCCCTTCCACCACCGCTCCCCCCTCGCCCGTACAGGTGTGCACGAGCCTCGTGTCCTACTGGGCGAAGGAGACCCTCATGGGCACGAAGTGGTCCGGTCTCGACTGGGAGCAGAAGGGCCTGTCCAACGACCAGTACGCGATCCACGAGGACGCCGTGGCCGCAGGGCGCACCGAGGAGCGAACTGCCGGGCGGGACAAGGTACTTGAGTTGATCGACCGGTTCGTGGCCCAGCGCTGCGCCGACGAGGGCGGCGCGATGCGCAGTTAGGAGAACTGGCGCCCGCCGACGTGACCGAGGTCACCGCATTCCCGAGCGCACTGTCCGGCTTCCGGGCACATCCCCCCGTAGGACCGAAGCGCAGGTGAAAGGCCGTGCCGCCATCCGAACAAGATCCATCCGGATTCGAAAGTGCCCTCTTGACGGTCACCCTGCGTAATGCACGCAAGGGTTGGAATCCGCCTTTTCCCTTAAGAAAGACCACTCGGAGGGTTCCTTTGGGCACGCGCAGCCACATTCGGCCGAAAATGATCTAAGACAGGAGCATGAAGGCCTCAAGCCCCTTAGGAGAGCAGGCAATTCTCAGGATGCGGACACCCCCTAAGGTAAGAAAACGTCCGATTTGTCCACACTCCCGCTACACATTCTTGGCCTTGGCATAACAAGAGCGTCACATCCTCCTTTCCCTGCTCCCCGTGCTCGCCACCTCGGGCCTAGAGTCACGGCCAGTCACCGCGCCGCAGGGCGCAATCAGCACGGCCGTGGACCTCCCAGTGCGGCCCGGCGACCTAACGGCACCTCTCCACGAGAGAGCCGCGCCAGGGAAAGGAAGAATCGTGCGACACCGTTCTTTGCTCGTCCTCACCACCGTGATCACCACGGGAGCACTGACCCTCACCGCTTGCGGATCGCGCGACGGCGGAGACTCCAAGGACAACGGCGGCGGCAAGAAGACCACCGTCGTCATCGGTGTGGACGCCCCGCTCACCGGCTCGCTCTCCGCGCTCGGTCAGGGCATCAAGAACTCCGTCGACCTCGCGGCCAAGACGGCCAACAAGAACAACGAGGTCCCGGGCATCGAGTTCAAGGTCGAGGCCCTCGACGACCAGGCCGTCCCCGCCTCCGGCCAGGCCAACGCCACCAAGCTCGTCGGCAACAAGGACGTCCTCGGCGTCGTCGGCCCGCTGAACTCCGGCGTCGCCCAGCAGATGCAGGGCGTCTTCAACTCCGCCAACCTGGCGCAGGTCTCCCCCGCCAACACCAACCCCGCGCTCAGCCAGGGCGACAACTGGGGCAAGGGCGAGTTCAAGCGCGGCTTCAAGACCTACTTCCGCACCGCCGCCACCGACGTGGTCCAGGGCAAGTTCGCCGCCCAGTACCTCTTCCGCGACGCCGGCAAGAAGAAGGTCTTCATCGTCGACGACAAGCAGACCTACGGCGCCGGCCTCGCCGCCATCTTCGCCGACGAGTTCAAGAAGCTCGGCGGCGAGGTCGTCGGCACCGACCACGTCACCGTGAAGGAGACCGACTTCTCCTCCACCGCCGACAAGGTCAAGTCCTCCGGCGCCGACTCCGTCTACTTCGGCGGCCAGTACCCCGAGGGCGGCCTGCTCGCCGACCAGATCAAGAAGACCGGCGCGGTCGTCCCCCTCATGGGCGGCGACGGCATCCAGGACCCGGCCTTCATCAGCGCCTCCGGTGAGGCCAACGAGGGCGACCTCGCCACCTCCATCGGCTACCCGGTCGAGAAGCTGGACACCGCCAAGAAGTTCATCGAGGACTACAAGACCGAGGGCTACAAGGACCCGTACGCCGCCTACGGTGGCTACTCCTACGACGCCGGCTGGGCCGTCATCCAGGCCGTCAAGGCCGTCGCCGCCGCCAACAACGGCAAGCTGCCCACCGACGCCCGCGCCAAGGTCGTCGAGGCACTCGGCAAGGTCTCCTTCGAGGGCGTGACCGGCAAGGTCGCCTTCGACGAGTACGGCGACACCACCAACAAGCAGCTCACCGTCTACAAGGTCGAGGGCGGCAAGTGGGTCGACGTCAAGAGCGACACCTTCAACCAGTAAGCCCGTAGTCCCCAGCAACACCCGTACCACCTGAACCAACGCCGCGCGAGGGCGCAAACAGCGCCCTCGCGCGGAGTCTTATCCGACACGCTCATCGGAGGCCCTGCGGTGCACGAACTGCCGCAACAGCTGGCCAACGGCCTGGCCCTCGGTGCTCTCTATGGTCTCATCGCCATCGGGTACACCATGGTCTACGGCATCGTCCAGCTCATCAACTTCGCCCACGGCGAGATCTTCATGATCGGCGGCTTCGGCGCGCTCAGCGCCTACGCCATCCTCCCGACCGGCACCTCCCTGCTGATCGCGATACCCGTCATGATCATCGGAGGTGCCGCCACCTCCGTCGCCGTGGCCTGCGCAGCCGAACGCTTCGCCTACCGCCCACTGCGCAGCGCCCCCCGGCTCGCACCCCTCATCACCGCAATCGGCCTCTCGATCGCGCTCCAGCAGCTCGTCTGGCAGTTCTACCCGGACGCCAAGAAGGCCGTCAGCTTCCCTGAGTTCAAGGGCGCCGCCTTCAAGCTCACCGACAGCCTCTCCATCCAGCGCGCGGACCTCTTCGTCCTCATCCTCGCCCCGCTCTGCATGCTCGCCCTCGGCGTCTTCGTCCAGAAGAGCCGCAGCGGCCGCGCCATGCAGGCCACCGCGCAGGACCCCGACACCGCGAAGCTGATGGGCATCAACACCGACCGCATCATCGTCATGGCCTTCGCCATCGGTGCCGCGTTCGCCGCCGTTGCCGCCGTCGCCTACGGCCTCGACAAGGGCCAGATCAACTTCGAGATGGGCTTCATCCTCGGCCTCAAGGCCTTCACCGCAGCCGTCCTCGGCGGCATCGGCAACATCTACGGAGCCATGGTCGGCGGCGTCGTCCTCGGACTCGCCGAAGCCCTCTCGATCGCCTACATCGAAGACATCCCCGGCATGTCGCAGCTCGGCGGTGGCGCCTGGTCCAACGTCTGGGCCTTCGTACTCCTCATCGTCGTCCTCCTCGTGCGGCCACAAGGCCTGCTCGGCGAGCGCGTCGCGGATCGGGCGTGAGAACCATGACCACCAACACCACCCCGCAGACCGCAGACACGGTGAAGCAGGGCCCCGCGCCCACCACCCTCCTCTACGCGGTCATCGCAGGCAGCCTCCTGACCATCGTCAGCGCCTTCCTCGCGTGGACCTGGACCGCCGACTTCCCCGGCGACCTGACCTACTACGGCAGCCCCGCGGGCCTCCAGTACGTCACCCTCGCCGGAGCCGCCCTCACCCTCGCCCACGCGCTCTCCGCACTCGGCGTCAAGGGCCTCGGCTGGCTCACCCCCAACGGCTCCCGCAAGGCCCTCTTCTTCCTCACCCTCGGCAACCTCGCCGCCACCTGGTTCACGGTCATCGCCATCACCGTCGTCCTCGGCGGAGTCGTCAACCTGGAACCCGGCGCCTACGTCGCCCTCGTCGGCTCGCTCATCCCGGCCCTCGCCGTGAACAAGCTCCCCGACGACACCCGCAAGGCGGCCCCCGCCAAGCAGCTGCCCTCCTGGGCCGAAATCCTCATCATCACCGCCGTCTTCGCCATCGGCCTCTTCGTCATCACCTACGGCATCGACACCGATGACAAGGAACCGCAGCTCTTCGTCGCCTACCTGATCACCGTCGGCCTCGCGGCCTTCGCGCTGAACAAGTCCGGCCTCTTCGCCCGCCTCGGCGGCCTCACCGCCAAGTACCGCCAGGTCACCCTGATCGGCACCGCGGCCGCCGCCATCGCCTTCCCGTTCATCCAGCAGAGCGGCGACACCTACACGCTGATCGCGGTCAACATCCTGATCTTCGCGACCGTCGCCCTCGGCCTCAACGTCGTCGTCGGCCTCGCCGGCCTCCTCGACCTCGGCTACGTCGCCTTCCTCGGCGTCGGCGCCTACGCCGCCGCCCTGGTCTCCGGAAGCACCGCATCCGCCTTCGGCATCCACCTGCCCTTCTGGGCAGCGGTCATCGTCGGCGCCCTCGCCTCACTCATCTTCGGCGTGGTCATCGGAGCCCCGACCCTGCGCCTGCGCGGCGACTACCTCGCCATCGTCACCCTCGGCTTCGGAGAAATCTTCCGCATCGCCATGGGCAACCTCGACGGCACCTCCGGCCCCGACATCACCAACGGCCCCAACGGCATCCCCAACATCCCCCACCTCGAACTCTTCGGGTGGAACTTCGGGGAATCCCACGTGGTCGGCGGCATCACCCTCGGCGCCTACGCCAACTACTACTTCCTGATGCTGCTCGTCATGGCCCTCGTCGTCGTGGTCTTCGCCCGCGCCGGCAGCAGCCGCATCGGCCGCGCCTGGGTCGCCATCCGCGAGGACGAGACCGCCGCCGAAGCCATGGGCATCAACGGCTTCAAGGTCAAGCTCATCGCCTTCGCCCTCGGTGCCACCCTCGCCGGCCTCGCCGGCACCGTCCAGGCACACGTCAACAGCACGGTGGTCCCCGAGAACTACGTCTTCGCCGGGCCCGTCCCGCCGAACTCCGCGTTCCTCCTCGCCGCCGTCATCCTCGGCGGCATGGGCACCATCCGCGGCCCCATCCTCGGCGCCGCACTGCTCTTCCTGATCCCCGCGAAGCTGGCCTTCCTCCAGGACTACCAGCTCCTCGCGTTCGGCATCGCCCTCATCCTGCTCATGCGCTTCCGCCCCGAAGGCCTCATCGCCAACAAGCGCGCGCAGCTCGAGTTCCACGACGACACCGCTGACCAGGCCCCCGCGGACCTGGCCACCGCCAAGGCGGGGGCGTGAACAACATGACGACCACCACGGACACCACCACCAAGACCACGGTTCTCGAAGCCAAGGGCGTCACGATGCGCTTCGGCGGCCTCACCGCCGTCAAGAACGTCGACCTCCAGGTCAACTCGGGCGAGATCGTCGGACTCATCGGCCCCAACGGCGCCGGCAAGACCACCTTCTTCAACTGCCTCACCGGGCTGTACGTCCCCACCGAGGGATCCGTCAGCTACAAGGGCACCGTCCTGCCTCCCAAGCCCCACAAGGTCACCGAGGCCGGCATCGCCCGCACCTTCCAGAACATCCGGCTCTTCCACAACATGACCGTGCTGGAGAACGTCCTCGTCGGACGCCACACCCGCACCAAGGAAGGCCTCTGGTCCGCACTGCTGCGCGGCCCCGGCTTCAAGAAGGCCGAAGCCGCCAGCGAAGCGCGCGCCATGGAACTCCTCGAGTTCATCGGCCTGGAGAACAAGGCCCAGCACCTGGCCAAGAACCTCCCCTACGGCGAACAGCGCAAGCTGGAAATCGCCCGCGCCCTCGCCAGCGACCCCGGCCTCATCCTCCTGGACGAGCCCACCGCCGGCATGAACCCGCAGGAAACCCGCGCTGCCGAAGAACTCATCTTCGCCATCCGCGACATGGGCATCGCCGTCCTCGTCATCGAGCACGACATGCGCTTCATCTTCAACCTCTGCGACCGCGTCGCCTGCCTCGTCCAGGGCGAAAAGCTCATCGAAGGCACCGCGTCCGAGGTCCAGGGCGACGAGCGCGTCATCGCCGCCTACCTCGGCGAGCCCTTCGAGGGCGACCCGGGCGCCGCCGACGACGCCGCGGTCGAGGCTGCCGAAGCCGCCGCCGAAGCCGCAGCACCGGCCGAGGCCGAGGCTGAGGCCGAAGCCGAGACGGAGGCCGTCGAAGCCGAAGCCACCGAGGCCGACGCCGCGCCCGACGCGGAGGCGGACGCCGACGGCGACACCGACGCCCCGGCCGACACCGACTCGGACAGCACCACCAGCACCACCAGCACGGAAGGAGAGGCCAAGTGACCGCACTGCTCAAGGTCGAAGACCTCAAGGTCGCCTACGGCAAGATCGAAGCCGTCAAGGGAATCTCCTTCGAAGTCAACGAAGGCGAAATCGTCTGCCTCGTCGGCACCAACGGCGCCGGCAAGACGACCACCCTGCGCACCCTCTCCGGGCTCATCAAGCCCAAGAGCGGCAGCGTCACCTTCGACGGCCAGCCCCTCGGCACCGTCCCCGCCCACAAGATCGTCTCCCTGGGCCTCGCCCACTCCCCCGAGGGGCGCCACATCTTCCCCCGGCTGACGATCGCCGAAAACCTCCAGCTCGGCGCCTTCCTGCGCACCGACAAGGAGGGCATCGAGCAGGACGTCCAGCGCGCCTACGAGATGTTCCCCATCCTGGGCGAGCGTCGCAAGCAGGCCGCCGGCACCCTCTCGGGCGGTGAGCAGCAGATGCTCGCCATGGGCCGCGCGCTCATGTCCCGCCCCAAGCTCCTGATGCTGGACGAGCCCTCCATGGGCCTGTCCCCGCTGATGATGCAGAAGATCATGGCGACCATCAAGGAGCTCAAGGCTTCGGGCATGACCATCCTGCTCGTCGAGCAGAACGCCCAGGCGGCGCTCTCGCTCTCCGACAGCGCGCACGTGATGGAGATCGGCAAGATCGTTCTCTCGGGCACCGGCCGCGACCTCCTCCACAACGAGGACGTCCGCAAGGCCTACCTCGGCGAGGACTGACACAACGTGTGAGGCCCGCCTCCCCTCGGGGGGAGGCGGGCCTCACGCATGTCCGGGGGCGGCTACTTGCCGCTCTCCTTCTTCTTCGCCTCGGCGTCCTCGATGACCACCTCGGCGACCTGCTGCATGGACATCCGGCGGTCCATGGACGACTTCTGGATCCAGCGGAAGGCGGCGGGCTCGGTCAGCCCGTACTGCGTCTGCAGGATGCTCTTCGCCCGGTCCACCAGCTTGCGGGTCTCCAGCCGCTGCGAGAGGTCGGCGACCTCCTGCTCCAGGGCGCGCAGCTCCGCGAAGCGGGAGACGGCCATCTCGATGGCCGGCACCACGTCGCTCTTGCTGAACGGCTTCACGAGGTAGGCCATGGCCCCGGCGTCCCGGGCCCGCTCGACGAGGTCGCGCTGCGAGAACGCGGTGAGCATCAGGACGGGGGCGATGGACTCCTCCGCGATCTTCTCGGCCGCGGAGATCCCGTCCAGGACGGGCATCTTCACGTCGAGGATCACCAGGTCGGGACGGTGCTCGCGCGCGAGCTCGACCGCCGTCTGGCCGTCGCCGGCCTCGCCGACGACGGAATAGCCCTCTTCTTCGAGCATCTCTTTGAGATCGAGACGGATGAGCGCCTCGTCCTCGGCGATGACGACCCGGGTCGTCAGCGGCGGAACGTGCGACTGGTCGGCGTCGGGCGTGGGCGTCGACTCGTGCTCGGCGGTCACGAAGGCTCCTCTTTACGGGGCATAACAAGCTCCCCTGAGCCTACCTAGCTACGGTATGGTGGTCTCGCGTAGGGCTCCTCCGGGCCTTCGTTTCTTAGGCCCCAGTACTCCAACTGGTCAGAGAGGCCGCTCTCAAACAGCGGACAGTGTGGGTTCGAATCCCACCTGGGGCACATATCTTGGATTCCATGGTCACGCGATCTTCGCGTGACCATGACTCGTTTCGGCGAAGCCCAGCGAATTGCACTACGTGCGCCGATTTCGCCCGGCAGCATCGGCCACATGTACGACGTGGACACGCGCATGCGCGCCCTGGACCTGCTCGCCAACGGGCGCAGCGTGAACTCCGTCAGCAAGGAAACCGGGATATCCCGGTCCGCCATCCGTGCGTGGCGTTCCCGGGTGGAGCCACTACCCCGCTTGCTTAATCAGGCCGCACCCTGCGCAGGACCCGCCGACACCGCCTCGTACGCGTACCTCCTCGGCCTCTATCTCGGCGACGGCTGCATCAGCCCCCACCCGCGTGGCGGCCAGTACCTCCGCATCGCGTGTGCGGACGCATGGCCCGGCCTCATCGAGCTGTGCCGTGCAGCGATCCTGGCCGTCCGCCCAGGGGACAAGGTCTACGTCCTGCAGCGCCAGGGCTGCGTGGCCGTCACCAGCTACGGGCGGCACTGGACATGCCTGTTTCCGCAGCACGGGCCCGGACGGAAACACGAGCGGCGGATCATCCTTGAGGGCTGGCAGCAGGAGATCGTGGACGCCCATCCGTGGGACTTCCTGCGGGGGCTGATCCACTCCGACGGGTGTCGGATCACCAACTGGACGGTCCGCAACGGCAAGCGCTACGAGTACCCGCGGTACTTCTTCACCAACAAGTCCGACGACATCCGCAGGCTCTGTACCGACACCCTCACCAAGGTCGGGGTCCGGTGGACCGTGTTGGCCCGGGGCAGCGATCCGTTAAACGTCTCCGTCGCGCGGAAGGACTCCGTCGCCCTCATGGACGCCCACATCGGGCCGAAGTACTAGGGCCCGTCCGGCGGACCCCGCCGGACGGTAAAACGCCTCGACAGCGGTCGTGTTCATCGGGGACGCTTCGCGTGATGACCAGAATCGACGACACACCGCCCGCGTGGGACGAGCGCACGCAGCTCACCACGTTCCTCGACTATGCCCGTGACACCGCCCGCGCCAAGTGCGACGGCGTCTCCGCGGAGAACGCCCGCAAGGCGCTCCTGCCGGGCTCACCGCTGATGACGATGAGCGGTTTGATCAACCACCTCCGCTGGGTCGAGTACTACTGGTTCCAGGTGGTCTTCCTCGGTGAGGAGGACCGGGGACCCTGGACGGAGGAGGACCCCGACCGCGAGATGCGCGTGGCCGTCGACTTCCCGCTCGCGCAGTTGCTCGACGAGTACGCCGAGCAGAGTGCCGGGTACCGCGAGCTGGTCGCCGGGAGCGGCCTGGGCGACCGGGCGAAGCGGGCGGTCCGCGACGGCCTGCACGTCGACCTGCGCTGGATCCTCCTTCACCTCACGGAGGAGACGGCGCGCCACAACGGTCACTTGGACATCCTGCGCGAGATGCTCGACGGCACGACCGGCGACTAGAGCCGGAGCGGGCCGGACTGGCCCTGGGTGCCTGCTGGATAGGGTGGCCGCATGTCGCACATGCTTCCGCCCCTGGTCACCGAGGCGGCGGCGCTGTCCGTCGCGGGGGCTCTGGTTCGGCGGTACGAGATGGGTCCGGCGCTGATCGGGGTGGGGTCGGAGGCGACCGTGGTCGTGGTCGTGCCCGGGGACGATCCCGGGGGCAGCGGGGTGCAGGATTCCACCCAGGTGCTGCTCCGCGGGGACAGGATTCCGGAGCTCCACTCGCGGTTCGACTTCCATGATTCCCCGCCCATCCATGTGTTCGCCCGTTTGGAGCAGGGCCACCTGCCGCTCGGGAGGGCGTGGTGCAGGGGGAGGAGCTGGGCCGCGGCCCACTTCGACCACGCCAAGTTGGAGCTGGACCGTCCGATGAGCCGCGTGATGCTGGATGCCGTACGGCCGGTTCCGGCGCCCGGGCCGGTGCCGGGGGTGGACTGGGTGGACGGCGTGGAGGGGGACCCGGTCCGGGCCCTGGAGTCGTTCGTCCTCGGCTGGTTCCCTGCCGAGGGCGATGGCGAGGACGAGGCGGCGGGGTCGGCGGAGGAACCGGGTGATCTGCCGGAGGCGTTGGCTTCCTTCCACCGTCTGGCCCGCCGCCGTCCGGCGATCCACCGGTTCCACGATCCCGTGTTGCGGCGGCCCGAGCGTGCTGCCGGGCCGCTCGGCGACCGGCTGGTCTTCGCCGAGTGGAACGAGGGCTCCATGGACTGGTCCGTCCCGTGGCCGCCGGGGGGTGGGGGTGCGGCGGATCCTCTCGTGTGGCACACCGAGGACCCCCGCGAGGCCCCGGAGACGATCGTCGAGCGTGAGCCGCTGAGCCGTTTCCTCCTGCAGTTCACGCTGCACGGAGCCTTGCTCGCCTCTCCCTACAAGGCGGCGACCTTCTGCATGCCGGTCGCGAGCCTCGACGGCTTGTGGAGCGTGTTGCGTCCGGTGCCCTTGAGTCCGTTCCTCCCGACCTACTCGGCCAACAGGTTCTTCGTGGCTCCGGGATTGCTGGCCATGATCAGTGCTGATGAGGACGAGGCGACCGCGTGCTTCGGCGCTCTGCACCGTGCGACCCTCACACCGCTGCTGGCGCACGGGTTCCGCTGGTCCCGCTTCGACGGGTGAGGTGCGTGTCCTAGGCGGGGAGGTCGCCGTTGCCGCCGAGGTTGGCGACCAGGCGGCGGAGGGTGTCGATCGTGGCGGCGTAGGTGGCGTCGTCGATGCCCTCGCGCATCCGGGTGTGGACCTTCGCGTTGCGGTCGTGGGCGCGGAGGCGGCCGGCCTCTCCGGCTTCGGTGAGGGTGAGGGTGAGGTGGTCGTCGGCTTCGGTGAGCCAGCCGCGGGTGGTGAGGTCGGCGTAGAGGGCCTCGAAGTCGGTGTGCTGGTCGTCGAAGGGGGCGAGCTTCGCGGTGAGGGCCTCGCGGGTCCACGTGCCGGGGGCGCCGGCTATGTGGTTCAGGGTCCACCAGTGGGGCTGGGTGAGGTGTTCCTCGGCGAGGGCGGTGCGGAGGCCGCCGATGACGAGGTGTGCGGCTTCGCGGGTCCAGTAGCCGATGGGCTGGGCGGCGAGCTGCTGCTGTGTGTATTCCTCGGTGGTCATGTGGTGACCGTATGACCTCAGGTTAGGTTGAGGTCAAGCGCTGGTTGTGCTGGTTCGACGAGGGAGTGCGCGATGAGTGAGAAGGCCCGGCAGTTGTTCGGTGCGCTCGACCTGGATGAGGACGGGGAGCTGACGCGGGCGGAGGTGATCTCGGCCCTGCGGTCGAAGGGGCCGACCTTGGCGGCGCGGGGGGATCTGCCGTTCTGGGGTGTGGGGGATGCGGAGGCGTCGTCGGCGTTGTTCGATGAGGCTGATGCGGCCGGGGATGCGGTGTTGACGTTCGAGGAGTTCGCGGCCGTGGTGGATCGGCGGTTCGGCTGGTAGTGCGGGTGGCCGCGTCGGGCGCGGCGCCCGACGCGGTGTGGTGTGTGGGTCAGTGGACCGCGTCGCCGATGTGGTGGATGCGGACGAGGTTGGTGGAGCCGGTGACGCCGGGGGGTGAGCCGGCGGTGATGACGACGGTGTCGCCGGGTACGCAGCGGCCGATGCGCAGGAGTTCTTCTTCGACTTGGGCGATCATGGCGTCGGTGGAGCCGACGTGGGGGCCGAGGAAGGTTTCGACGCCCCAGGTGAGGTTGAGTTGGGAGCGGGTGGCGGGGTCGGGGGTGAAGGCGAGGAGGGGGATGGGTGAGCGGTAGCGGGAGAGTCGGCGGACGGTGTCGCCGCTCTGGGTGAAGGCGACGAGGAATTTGGCGTCGAGGAAGTCGCCCATTTCGGCGGCTGCGCGGGCGACGGCTCCGCCTTGGGTGCGGGGTTTGTTGCGGTCGGTGAGTGGGGGGAGGCCCTTGGCGAGGATGTCTTCTTCGGCTGCTTCGACGATGCGTGACATGGTGCGGACGGTTTCGATGGGGTATTTGCCGACGCTGGTTTCGCCGGAGAGCATGACGGCGTCGGTGCCGTCGATGATGGCGTTGGCGACGTCGCTGGCTTCGGCTCGGGTGGGGCGGGAGTTGTCGATCATCGAGTCGAGCATTTGGGTGGCGACGATGACGGGTTTGGCGTTGCGCTTGGCGAGTTTGATGGCGCGCTTTTGGACGATGGGGACTTGTTCGAGGGGCATTTCGACGCCGAGGTCGCCGCGGGCGACCATGATGCCGTCGAAGGCGGCGACGATGTCGTCGATGTTTTCGACGGCTTGGGGCTTTTCGATCTTGGCGATGACGGGGAGGCGTCGGCCTTCTTCGTCCATGATGCGGTGGACGTCTTCGATGTCGCGGCCGCTGCGGACGAAGGAGAGGGCGATGACGTCGGCGCCGGTGCGCAGGGCCCAGCGGAGGTCTTCGATGTCCTTTTCGGAGAGGGCGGGGACGGAGACGGCTACGCCGGGGAGGTTGAGGCCTTTGTGGTCGGAGACCATGCCGCCTTCGATGACGCGGGTGTGGACGCGGGGGCCGTCGACTGCGGTGACTTCGAGGGTGACGCGGCCGTCGTCGACGAGGATGAGTTCGCCGGTGGTGACGTCGGTGGCGAGGCCTTTGTAGGTGGTGCCGCAGGTGTGGCGGTCGCCTTGGTGGTCTTCGACGGTGATGGTGAATTCGTCGCCGCGTTCAAGGAGTACGGGGCCTTCGTGGAATCGGCCGAGTCGGATCTTCGGGCCTTGAAGGTCGGCGAGGATGCCGACGCTGCGGCCGGTCTCGTCGGAGGCCTTGCGTACGCGTTGGTAGCGCTCCTCGTGTTCGGCGGTGGTGCCGTGGCTGAGGTTGAGGCGGGCGATGTCCATTCCGGCTTCGACCAGTGCTTTGATCTGGTCGTATGAGTCGGTGGCGGGGCCCAGGGTACATACGATTTTCGCTCGGCGCATGAGGCGAGCGTATTCCCCTACCTGCGGGTAGGTAATCGCTTCCGGATGTCCAATCAACAACCGTTGGGCAAAAGGTTGTTGACAACTGTTGAATGTGCACGGGGGTGCTCTGATGAGCACCCCCGGGGCGGCATTTGTGGGTTCTTCAGAGTTGTGGAGGGGTCATGGTGAAGCGGGCGTTCACCTGTGCGTAGACGGTCTGGCGCTGGGGTTCGAGGTCGAGGGGCGGGGGGCCGGCGTCTTCGTTGGCGCTGAAGGCCATGGTGCGCATGCCGGCGCCGGGGGCGGCGGTGAAGGGGGCGGCGTTCTCGGCGCCGAGGTCGGCGAGTTCGACGAGGGCCGCGAGGTTCGCGCCGAGGGCTTCGGCGTATTCGCGGGCGCGTTGGACGGCTTCGAGCACGGCTTGGCGGCGGGCTTGACCGTGGGCGGGTGAGGTGGGGCGCAGGGCCCACCAGGGGCCGTCGATCTGGGTGAGTTCGAGGTCGGCGAGGCGGGTGGTGAGTTCGCCGAGGGTGGTGAAGTCGCTGAGTTCGGCGGTGATGTGGACGCGGCCGTGGTAGGCGCGGATGCGTTCGGCGCGGCCGTGGCGGGTGAGTTCGGGGGTGATGGAGAAGGCGCCGGTTTCGAGCTTTTCGACGGGGTCGCCGTAGCTCTTGATGAGGTCGAGGGCGGTGTTGTTGCGCCGGGTGAGGTCTTCGAGTGCGGCGCGGCGGTCGGTGCCGCGGGCGCTGACGGTGATTCCGATGCGGGCGATCTCGGGGTCGACTTCGATGCGGGCTTCGCCGCGGACTGCTACGCGGGGTACTTCGGGGGTTCCGTAGGGCTGGTGGGATGCGTGCGCTGCGTCCTGGGTCATGGTTTCACTGTCGCACTGTCGCTCGTTCGGGTGCGGTCATCGGATCGAAACCTGGTGGGGGTGTTGCGGCTTGTTACTGGTGGGTCAGAATCTACGCGCGTTGTTCAGGCCTCAAAAGGGAGATGGCATGGCGTTCGACCGTAGGACTTTCCTGGGTAGCACGGCGGCGACGGGTGCGGCCGTGGCGTTGGCGGGGGCCGCGGGCTCCCCGGCCGCGGCGGCCGTGCAGGAGGTGAAGGGGGCCGGGTCCGGGTCCGGTTCCGGGGCGCGGACGTACGCGTTCACGGTGATGGGTACGACCGACTTGCACGGGAACGTCTTCAACTGGGACTACTTCACGGACAAGGAGTTCGACGACAAGGCGCACAACGACGTCGGTCTGGCGAAGATTTCGACGTTGGTGGAGCAGGTGCGGGCGGAGAAGGGGCGGCGCAACACGCTGCTGATAGACGCGGGTGACACGATCCAGGGCACGCAGTTGTCGTACTACTACGCGAAGGTGGATCCGATCACTGCGCGGCGGGGTCCGGTGCACCCGATGGCGCAGGCGATGAACGCGATCGGTTATGACGCGGCGGCGCTGGGGAACCACGAGTTCAATTACGGGATACCGGTGCTGCGGAAGTTCGAGGAGCAGTGTCGTTTCCCGCTGTTGGGGGCGAACGCGCTGGATGCGCGGACGCTGCGGCCGGCGTTCGCGCCGTACAGCATGCACAAGTTGCGCACGCCCTGCGGGCGGGACGTGAAGGTGGCGGTGCTGGGGCTGACGAACCCGGGGATCGCGTTGTGGGACAAGGCGAACGTGCAGGGGAAGATGACGTTCCCGGGGTTGGAGGAGCAGGCGGCGAAGTACGTGCCGAAGCTGCGGTCGATGGGTGCGGACGTGGTGATCGTGTCGGCGCACTCGGGGTCGAGCGGTACGTCGTCGTACGGTGACCAGTTGCCGTACGTCGAGAACGCGGCGGCGCTGGTGGCGGAGCAGGTGCCGGGGATCGACGCGATCCTGGTGGGGCACGCGCACACGGAGATCCCGGAGTACCGGGTGAAGAACAAGGCGACCGGCAAGGACGTGGTGCTGTCGGAGCCGCTGAAGTGGGGGCAGCGGCTGACGCTGTTCGACTTCGAGCTGGCGTGGGTGAAGGGCCGTTGGTCGGTGGCGAAGGTCGCGGCGAAGGTGCTGAACTCGAACACGGTAGCGGAGGACCCGAAGATCACGGGGTTGTTGTCGGACGAGCACCGCAAGGTCGTGGCGTACGTGAACCAGGTGATCGGTACGTCGACGCAGGCGATGTCGTCGGCGGAGGGGCCGGTCAAGGACGTCGCGATCATCGATCTGATCAACCATGTGCAGGCGGAGACGGTGAAGGGGGCGTTGGCCGGTTCGGAGTGGGCGGCGCTGCCGGTGTTGTCGCAGGCGTCGTGCTTCTCGCGGACGGCGGCGATCCCGTCGGGTCAGGTGACGATCAGGGATGCGGCGGGTCTGTATCCGTTCGAGAACACGATGGAGGCGCGGCTGCTGACGGGTGCGCAGGTGAAGGACTACCTGGAGTACTCGGCGCGGTACTACGTGCAGACGGCTCCGGGTGCTCCGGTGGATCCGGCGAAGCTGACGAACGCGGAGGGCGTGCCGGACTACAACTACGACGCGGTGTACGGGTTGGTGTACGACATCGACATCGCGCAGCCGGTGGGTTCGCGGATCACGGGGTTGTCGTTCCAGGGGAAGCCGGTGGATCCGGCCGGGCAGTTCGTGTTGGCGGTGAACAACTACCGGGCTTCGGGTGGCGGTAACTTCCCGCACGTTCCGCAGGCGAAGCAGGTGTGGGCGAACTCGGACGAGATCCGCAACACGATCATCCAGTGGGTGAAGGCGAAGGGGACGGTGGATCCGGCGCAGTTCGCTTCGGTGGACTGGCGGCTGACGCGGGCCGGGGTCGCGGTGTTCTAGGCGGGGCCCGGTGGGGTGGCCGGCCGTGGTGTGCTGCGGTCGGCCACCCCTGGTGGTGCGGGTTCGGTCAGCGTGCGGCGCCGGCGCCGGCGCGGCGCATGCGGGCGGCGAGGAGCAGTCCGGCGCCCGCGGCGATCGCGGTGCCCGCGCCGCCGGCGATCAGGGTGGTGTGGTCGCCCGCGCCGGTGGTGGCGAGGGGGGATCCGTTGTGGCCCTGGGCGGTGACGGCGATGTTGCCGGTGCCGGTGCCGGTGTTCGTGTTGTCGGTACCGGAGCCCGTGCCGGCGCCGTTGCCCTGTTCCTGACCGTCCTTGTCGGGGGCGGGCTTTTCCTTGTCCTTGGCGGCCTGGTCCTTGGCGCGGGCCTCGTGCTGGCCCGTCTTGAGGAACTCGGTCCGGTCGGCGGGGGTGCCGGCGAGGGCGGCGCGGCCGGCCTTGACGAGTTCCGGGCCGCCGCCGTCGATGGTCTTCGCGATGGCGACGCGGTTGTCCTGGTCGCGGAGCTGGTACTGGGTCACTTCCAGGAAGTGGCGCAACTCGGCCGGGGTCGGCGATCCGTTCATGAGCTTGCCGATCGCCTCGGTGAGGATCGGGCCGTCCCAGCCCTCGTCGATGCGGGCCAGTTCGACCAGATCGTCCTGGGCCTGGGCGTGGTGGCGGCCGGTCTTGAGGAACTCCGCGCGGTCGGCGGGGGTGCCCTTCAGGGCCTTCTTGCCGGCTTCCTTCACGCCGGTGCCGCCGGTGCTGATGAGCCGGGAGATCTCGACCTTGTTGTCGTCGTCGCGCAGCTCGTGCTGGGTGGCGTCGTAGAAGTGGCGGAGCTGGTCGATGGTCGGGTTGCTGCTGAGGACCTTGTTGACGCCTTCCTTCAGGCCGGGGCCGGCGCCCGGGAGGAGGCGCAGGATCGCGATGCGGTAGTCGTCCATGCGGATGTTGTGCTGGTCGACTTCGATGAACTTGCGCATGGCCTTGGGGCCGTCGGCGATGGCCTTGCGGCCGGCTTCCTTCATGAACTCGCTGGCCATCGGGTGGGCGATGATCGCGAGGATGGTCTTGCGGTCCTCTTCGGCCCGGTCGGGCGCGGCCTGGTCGGGCACGGCCTGGTCCGGCGTGGTCGGTGCCGGCTGGTTGCCGGTGGCCGGGGCGTCGTGGCCGGCGGCGAAGGCCGGTGACGCGATGAGGACGGCCGGAGCAAGGGCAGCGGTGGTCACCGCTGCGGCGATCCGGGAAAACTTCACAGACAAAACCCCCTGGAAACGTTTCTTCGACAGAAGGGACGTTCGGTCTGCGCAGATAGTTGTATCCGGTCACGTTCCCGCCCCTCGTGGCGGCCCGGGGCGGTGGGGGCGGGATCTCGATCACCGGACGCGGACCTCTCAGGGGTGGTCGACGAGGGGGCGGAGTTCGCCGGCGGGGCGGGGTCGGCTGTGTTCGCGCTGGTCGAGGCCGAAGGTCGTGAAGGCGGTGCGGGCCGGCTGGGGGTAGGGCTCCTTGCCGGTGAGGGTGTTGAGGATGGCGGCGCTGCGCCAGGCGGCGAGGCCGAGGTCGGGGGCGCCGACACCGTGGGAGTGGCGTTCGCCGTTCTGGACGAAGACGCTGCCGGTGACGGTGGGGTCGAGGATCATCCGGTAGCGGTCGTCGATGCGGGGGCGGCCGGAGGAGTCCTTGCGCAGGTACGGGTCGAGGCCGGCGAGGAGGCTGCCCAGCGGTCGCTCCCGGTATCCGGTGGCGAGGACGACGGCGTCGGTGGTGAGGCGGGAGCGGGTGCCCTGCTCGACGTGTTCGAGGTGGAGTTCGACCTTGGTGGTGGCGACGCGACCGGCGGTGCGGACGCTGACTCCGGGGGTGAGGACGGCGTCGGGCCAGCCTCCGTGGAGGGTGCGGCGGTAGAGCTCGGAGTGGATGGCGGCGATGGTGTCGGTGTCGATGCCCTTGTGGAGTTGCCATTGGGTGGGGACGAGTTGGTCGCGTACGGGTTCGGGGAGGGAGTGGAAGTAGCGGGTGTAGTCGGGGGTGAAGTGTTCGAGGCCGAGCTTGGAGTACTCCATGGGGGCGAAGGAGGGGGTGCGGGCGAGCCAGGTGAGGCGTTCGCGGCCGGCGGGGCGGGCGCGCAGGAGGTCGAGGAAGACTTCGGCGCCGGACTGGCCCGATCCGATGACGGTGACGTGTTCGGCGCCGAGGATGCGTTGGCGGTTGTCGAGGTAGTCGGCGGAGTGGATGACGGGGACGGTGGGGGCGTCGGCGAGGGGGCGCAGGGGTTCGGGGACGTAGGGGGCGGTGCCGATGCCGAGGGCGAGGTTACGGGCGTGGGTGCGGCCGAGGGCTTCGGCTTCGCCGGTGGCGTCGAGTTGGGTGAAGTCGACTTCGAAGAGGTCGCGTTCGGGGTTCCAGCGGACGGCGTCGACCTGGTGGCCGAAGTGGAGTCCGGGGACGCGGCCGGCGACCCAGCGGCAGTAGGCGTCGTATTCGGCGCGGTGGATGTGGAACTGCTCGGCGAAGTAGAAGGGGAAGAGCCGTTCCTTGTGCCTGAGGTAGCTGAGGAAGCTCCAGGGGCTGGCCGGGTCGGCGAGGGTGACCAGGTCGGCGAGGAAGGGGACCTGGAGGGTGGCTCCTTCGATGAGGAGTCCGGGGTGCCAGCGGAAGTCGCGGCGCTGGTCGTAGAAGGCGGTGGCGAGTTCGCCGGCTCCTTGTTGGGGCAGGCCGTGGGCGAGCGCTGCGAGGGACAGGTTGAAGGGGCCGATCCCGATTCCGACGAGGTCGTGGGGGGCGTCGAGCTGGGCGGTCATCGGTGGGTGCTGCCTTCCAGGAGGGAAATGAGCTGGTCCAGGTCCCCCGCTGTGGTGTGCGGGTTGAGCAGGGTGGCTTTGAGCCAGAGGCGGCCGTCGGCGTGGGTGCGGCCGAGGACGGCGCGGCCTTGGTGCAGGAGGGTGCGGCGCAGGGTGGCGAGGTGGTCGTCGTCGGCGTGGGTGGGCCGGAAGAGGACGGTGGTGAGGGTGGGGGGTGCGTGGAGTTCGAAGCCGGGGTGGGCGTCGAGGAGTCGGGCGAGGTGGTGTGCGGTGTCGACGGTGCGGTCGATGAGCGCGGTGAGGCCGTCGCGGCCGAGGGCGCGGAGGGTGGTGGCGATCTTGAGGGCGTCGGGGCGGCGGGTGGTGCGCAGGGAGCGGCCGAGGAGGTCGGGCAGGCCCGCTTCGGTGTCGTCGGTGGCGTTGAGGTAGTCGGCCTGGTGGGCGAGGGGGGCCAGGAGGGCGGTGTCGGGGACGGCGAGGAGGCCTGCGGCGACGGGCTGCCAGCCGAGTTTGTGCAGGTCGATGGTGAGGGAGTGGGCGCGGCCGAGTCCGGCGAGTTGGTCGCGGTGACGGGGGCTGAGGGCGAGGAGGCCGCCGTAGGCGGCGTCGATGTGGAGGTCGGCGCCGTAGCGGTCGCAG
The DNA here is from genome assembly GCF_044756625.1 of Streptomyces sp. NPDC091682. Classification (NCBI taxonomy): domain Bacteria; kingdom Bacillati; phylum Actinomycetota; class Actinomycetes; order Kitasatosporales; family Streptomycetaceae; genus Streptomyces; species Streptomyces sp. NPDC091682. The sequence goes on from NZ_JBIVTH010000005.1 coordinate 227,589, forward strand.
AGGTCGGCGATGCGGTGGAGCGGGTCGATGAGGCCTGCGTCGGTGGTGCCGGCGGTGGCGGTGACGAGGGTGGGGCCGGGGGTGGCGGCGAGGGCTTCGGCGAGGCGGGCGGGGTCGAGGGTGCCGGCGGGGGTGGGGAGTTCGGTGGCCGGGGGCAGGCCGAGGAGCCAGGCGGCGCGGGGTACGGAGTGGTGGGCGTTGGCTCCGTGGAGGACGGTGAGGGCGGGGCCGTGGCGTTCGCGGGCGAGGAGGACGGCGAGTTGGTTGGCTTCGGTGCCGCCGGTGGTGACGAGGGCGTCGGCGTGGGGGGTGTCGTAGAACTCGGCGGCGAGCGTGCGGGTGAGGAGGGCTTCGACGGCGGAGGCGGCGGGGGCCTGGTCCCAGGAGTCGAGGGAGGGGTTCAGGGCGGAGGCGGCGAGGTCGGCGGCGGCCGCGACGGCGAGCGGGGGGCAGTGCAGGTGGGCTGCGCAGAGGGGGTCGGCGGGGTCGGCGGCGCCGGCGGCCAGGGTGTGGACGAGGGTGCGGAGGGCTTCGTGGGCGCCGGTGCCGTGGGCGGGGAGTACGCCGGCGTCGCCGAGGGCGGCGTGGACGCGGGCGGTGACGGTGGTCGGGCCGCCGGCGGGGAGGGGGCCGCCGCGGTCGTGGGCGCCGGTGGTGAGGGCGTCGAGGACGGTGTCGAGGAGGGGGCGCAGGGCGGTGGGCCCGTCGGGGCCTCCGGCGAGCGGGGGTGTTGCGCGTGGGCCGGGCGGCGCGGTCATCGGGGTCCTCCGGGGCTGGCCGGGTGCGGGGCGGGCGGGGCGGGCACCGCACCCGGCCGGTACAACGATCAGACCCGAATGGGGTAACCGCCGGGGTTTGTCCGGAGTCGAGAAACCGACCGACCAAGCCCCGACCAAGCCCCGGCCGAGGGCCGGCCGGAGCGGGGGCAGGGGCGGGGCCCGGGGGGGGCCGGAGCCCGGGCGCAGCCGGGGGTGCCGGGACCGGGAGCCGGAACGGGACCAGAGGCCAAGCCGGGGACCGGACCCGGGCCGGAGCCCGGGGGCCCAGCCCCGGAAGCCGGGGCCCGGTGGCGGGGGCCGGCGTTATGGGCCGGAACGGGTCCAGGGGCCAGAGGTCGGGCCAGGCGCCGGGACGGGACCAGGAGCCGGACAGGGGCCGGGCCCGGGGCCAGAGCCCGAGACCAAGGGCCGGAGCCCGGGCACAGCCGGAGGGAGTGCCGGGACCGGGAGCCGGAACGGGACCGGAGGCCAGGCTGGGGGCCACAGCCGGGACCAGGGGCCGAGCCCGGGTTCAGCCGGGGGCGGGGCCACGGGCCGGAACGGAACCAGGAGCTGGGCAGGGACCAGAGGCTGGAACGGGACCAGAGGCCAGGCCGGCGGCCACAGCCGGGACCAGGGGCCGAGCCCGGGGCCGGCTCGGGGGCCGAGCCCGTGACCGGGCCAGGGACCGGGTCGGGGGCCCGAGCCCGGGGCCCGGGTCGGGAACCACAGCCGGGGCCCGGGGCCGGGTCGGGGGCTGCGGGGCCGGCCTGGGCCAAGGGGCCGGTCGGGGGCCCGGGCCTGGCTCGGGCCCCGTTCGCCGGCTTCCGGCTAGCTCTCGGCAGAGGCTCGGCGGACCTTGAGGGCGCGGGCGAGGTCGTCGAGTTGGTCGACCAGTTTGCGGCGCAGGAGGGGGATGACGTCCGGGTTCGTGAGGCAGGTGTGGCCGGCCTGGAGGTTGGACTCGTCGACGGCGTACGCGGGGAACGCCCAGCGGCCAGCGGCTTCGCCGATGGCCGGGCCGCGGCGGGCGCCGAGGGCGACGGCCTCCGGGTAGTAGCGGGTGACGTACGGCGTGAGCAGTTCGGCCTGTTCGGGCTGCCAGAAGCCCTGGGCGGTGGCGCTGAAGAGGTAGTTGGACAGGCTGTCGTCGTGGAAGAGGCGGTCCCAGGCGGCGGCCTTGGCCTCGATGGTGGGGAGGGCGGCGCGGCAGCGGGCGGCGCCTTCCTGGCCGGTGGCGCTGGTGTCTGCGGCGAGGGCGGCGTCGATCTCGGCTTCCCCGACGGCGCCGAGGACGGCGAGGCGGCCGAGGATGCGCCAGCGCAGTTCGGGGTCGAGTGCGGGGCCGCCGGGGACGGTGTCGTCGGTGAGCCAGGCGGCGATGGTGTCGGGCTGGGTGGCGCTGTCGACGAGGGTGCGTACGGCGGTCAGCCGCATGCCGGGCTCGGAGCCGTCCTCGGTGCGCCGGAGCAGGTCGCGGGCGATGGTGGTGAGGGTGGCGAGGGCCGCGGTCTGCTCTTCGGGGGCGAGGTAGCGCACGGCAACCTGGGTGCGGGCGAAGGCGAGGACGCCTTGGACGATGGCGAGGTCGTCCTCTTCGGGCAGGTGCGCGGCGGCGGTGGCCAGGTAGGCGTGGGGGTCGAGTTCGCCGTCGCGGACCATGTCGCGCAGGGCGTTCCAGACGACGGCGCGGGTGAGTGCCTCGGGGATGCCGGAGAGGCTGCGCAGGACCGTTTCGACGGAGGTTTCGTCGAGCCGGACCTTGGCGTAGGTGAGGTCGACGTCGTTGAGGACGAGGAGGGCCGGGCGGGCTCCGGTCACGGAGATGATCTCGTCGGAGGGGACGTCGAGGTCGAGGAGTTCGCGCAGTTCGAGGAAGCGGTCGTCGGCGGGGTCGCGGTCGTAGACGCCGACGGCGATGTGGTGGGGGCGGCTGCCGCGGCGGTCGACGGCGAGGGTCCAGCCGGTGGCGGTGTCGGGGCGGCCCTCGGATTCCTCGATGCGGGAGGTGAGGGTGTCGATGCCGGTGGTGCGCAGCCAGATGTCGGCCCAGGCGCGGATGTCGCGTTCGGTGTGGGCGGCGAGGGAGTCGATGAAGTCGGCGAGGGAGGCGTTGGCGAACTTGTGGCGGGCGAAGTGGGTGTTGATGCCGGCCAGGAAGTCCTTCTCGCCGAGCCAGGCGACGAGCTGGCGCAGGGCGGAGGCGCCCTTGGCGTAGGAGATGCCGTCGAAGTTGAGGAGGGCGGAGGCGGTGTCGGGGACGTCTTCGGGGGCGGGGGCGACGGGGTGGGTGGAGGGGCGCTGGTCGGCGTCGTAGCCCCAGGGCTTGCGGGTGACGCCGAAGTCGGTCCAGGTGTCGGTGAAGCGGGTGGCTTCGGTGAGGGTCTGGTAGCCCATGTATTCGGCGAAGGATTCGTTGAGCCAGATGTCGTCGAACCAGGCGAGGGTGACGAGGTCGCCGAACCACATGTGGGCCATCTCGTGGGCGATGACCATGGCGCGGGACTGGCGTTCGGTGTCGGTGACGGCGGATCGGAAGATGAACTCGTCGCGGAAGGTGACGAGTCCGGGGTTCTCCATGGCGCCGGCGTTGAACTCGGGCACGAAGGCCTGGTCGTAGGAGTCGAAGGGGTAGGGCTCGGTGAACTTCTCCTGGTACCGGTCGAAGCAGGCCTTGGTGATGGAAAGGATTTCTTCGGCGTCGACGTCCATGTGGGGTGCGAGGGACTGGCGGCAGTGGATGCCGAAGGGCAGTCCGGCGTGTTCGGTGCGGATGCTGTGCCAGGGGCCGGCGGCGACGGCGGCGAGGTAGGTGGAGATGAGGGGGGTGGGGGCGGACTGCCAGATGGCTGCGCCGCTGTTGTCGGGGGCGGCGCCGGTGCGGGTGGTGATGCCGTTGGCGAGGACGGTCCAGTGGGCGGGGGCGGTGACGGTGAATTCGAAGACGGCCTTGAGGTCGGGCTGGTCGAAGGCCGGGAAGACCCGCTGGACGTCGTCCAGGAACATCTGGCTGTAGACGTACGTCTGGTTGTCGGCCGGGTCGGTGAAGCGGTGCAGGCCCTCGCCGGTGCGCGAGTAGCGCATGCGGGTGTCGAGGTGCAGCTCGTGGGGGCCTTCGGTGAGGCCGGTGAGCGGCAGCCGGTCGTCGGCGAGGGTGGCCAGGTCGAGGGGGATGCCGTCGAGGGTGGCCGAGCGCAATTCGGCGGGCTTCAGCTCGATGAAGGTGTCTGCGGCGGTGCGTGCGGTGAACCGGACGACGGTGGCGGAGTCGAAGGTCTCGTCGTCGCCGGTGAGGTCGAGGGTGACGGCGTAGTGCTGGACGTCGAGGAGCTGGGCTCGGAGCTGCGCTTCGTTGCGCGTCAGTGCGGACATGGGGCCCATGCTGCCCCAGTGGGCGGCCGGACCCCCGGCTTCTCCCTTCTACTCTTCGCCCGCAGCGATCGTCTCGTGGTGGCGGATGACCTCGGCGATGATGAAGTTGAGGAGCTTCTCGGCGAAGGCGGGGTCGAGTTTGGCGTTCTCGGCGAGCTGGCGCAGGCGGGCGATCTGGCTGGCTTCGCGGCCCGGGTCGGCGGGGGGCAGCTGGTGCCTGGCCTTGAGGTGGCCGACCTGCTGGGTGCACTTGAAGCGTTCGGCGAGCATGTGGACGACGGCGGCGTCGATGTTGTCGATGCTGTCGCGCAGGCGGGCGAGTTCGGCGGTGACGCTCTCGTCGATGCCTGCGGAGTCGTCGGCCGCGCCCGTGCCGGTGCCGTTGTCGAGGTCGCTGATGTTCATGGTTCCCGAGAATACGTGGCGGCGGCCGTCGGTTCCTCGGGCAATCGGCCTGTGAGACGGCCGCCAGACACTTGCCAGAGTGGAAAGTACTCGCCATAGTGGAAATCGACTAGGAGCGATCATCCGTGTGCGAGCGAGGGGGAACCATGGAGGAGACGGCGAAGGCGGTCGGGGCGTTGGGTCGGGCGGCCGGTCTGGAGCGGGCGGCGCGGCAGCGCAGCGGCTGGTACGCGCGCTACCTGTGGGTGTTCGCGGCCGGGCAGCTGGTGCTCGTACCGATGGCCGTGCTGTGGCACGGGCCGATCTCGGCGGTGACGTTCTCGGTGACCAATGGGCTGCTGGTGGCCGGGCTGAGCGTGTACGCGGCGCGGCAGCGCGCGATGCGGCGGGGGTTCGGGAAGAAGCACGTGCTGCTGGTGGCGTCCTGGGCGACGTTGTTCGCCCTGACGGTCACCCTCGGCACCGCGCTGTTCGGGCACGGCGTGCCGTTCGCGGCGGTGGCCGCGGCGGTGTGTGCGCTGCCCCTGGCCGTCGGCGCCTGGACCGAGATGCGGAGGACGGCATGACGGACGGGCCGACCCCGGACACCGGGGCGGACGCGGACACCGGGGCGGACGTGAAGCGGGGCGGGCATCCGCGGCACGACCTCGCGCCGCTGCTGAACGCCCCCGTACGGCTTTCGGTGGTGGCGGCGCTGGCTCCGCTGGACAAGGCCGAGTTCGCTTTCGTACGGGACCTGGTCGAGGTCTCGGACTCGGTACTGTCGAAACAGGTGGCGGCGCTGGAGGAGGCGGGCTGGGTGCAGGTCCAGAAGGGCCGGGTCGGGCGGCGTCCGCGCACCTGGGTCTCGCTGACCGCCGAGGGGCGGGCGGTCTACGAGCGACACCTGGCCGCACTGCGGGCCATCGCGCTGGGCTAGGACGCCCAGGGGCCGGCGGGTGGCCCCGGTGACCTCTGGCCGCCGGCGCTGGCGGGCGAGGGCGCCCGGGCGCGGAATCGGGCTCGAGCTCGGGATCGGGATCGGGATCGGGATCGGGCCGGCTGCGCCGGGACCTCCCGGGGCAGCCGGCCCGATCCCGACCCCGACCCCGCGCCTCGAACTCCTCCGGCTACCACTGGGTGGCGCCCCCGGCAGCGCTGGATCGCCCGGGCCCGGCACGATCACCGGGCGGCGGGCGGCGGGCGGCGGGCGGCGGGCGGCGGGCGGGACGAGGGGGCTCCGGCGACTGCCGCCCGGACCGCTTCAACCAGCACGGCGGGGCCGGTGTCCTTCAGGAGGAAGGCGGGCGCTCCGCCGCGGAGCGCCGCATGGGCGTACTCGTCGAGGTCGAAGGTGGTGACGATGCCGATGACGATGTGCGGTGTGTCGGTCGTGGCCGGGTTGCCGGAGAGGCGGCGGGTGACTTCGAGGCCGTCGAGTCCCGGCATGCGGACGTCGAGGAGCAGGAGGTCCGGCCGGTGTCCGGCGGCGGTGGCGGTGAAGGCGGCGGCGGTGACGACCTCGGTGTCCGGCCGGCTTTCGAGGGTCGTCCGGAAGCAGGTTCCGGCCGTGCCACGGTCGCCAGCGGTGACCGCTCGCCCGCTGCCGCCACCCGTCGCCCGCCGTGGAACCGGAGACCGCCCTTCCGGCCGGTGCGTGACCGGCCGGAAGGGTGGGCGGGAGGAGCGGGCGGAGCAGGGCGAGCTACATGCCGGCCGCGGCGCTCTTGATCGCGGCGGCGAAGGTGGAGACCTCGGTGTAGACGCCGGGGTAGTTCGGTCGGGCGCAGCCCTCGCCCCAGCTGACGATGCCGACCTGGATCCAGGCGTTGTTGTTGTCGCGGCGGAACATGGGGCCGCCGGAGTCGCCCTGACAGGTGTCGACGCCGCCCTGCGGCAGGCCGGCGCAGATCTCCTCGCCGGGGACGAGGTCGCTGCCGTACGAGCTCTGGCAGCTGGCGTCGGAGACGAAGGGGACGTTGGCCTTCAGGAGGTAGCGCTGCTGGCCGCCGCCCTCGCGGGCGGCTCCCCAGCCTGCGACGGTGAAGGTGCCGCTGTCGTAGGCCTTGGTGTCGGCGATCTTGAGGGTGGGCAGGTTGATGGGCTTGGCGAGCTTGATGAGGGCCCAGTCCTTGCCCTTGCCGTTGTAGCCGGGGGCCTGGAGGACCTTGGTGGACTTGACCTTGATGGCGCTGGAGCTGTTGAGGTCGACGACCCCGGCGGTGGCGGTGATGGAGGTGTTGTTGCCGGAGCCGCTCACGCAGTGGGCGGCGGTAAGGACGATCTGCTGGGTGTAGAGGGCTCCGCCGCAGCCCATGGAGAGGCGCACCATGAAGGGGAACTCGCCCTGGGCGGCGCGGGTGCCGCCGACGACGGGTGCCGGGCCGGCGGTGGCGGTGCCGGGCTGGAGGCTGACGGCGGCGAGGGCGACCGCGCCGACGGCGAGGGTGCGCTTCATCAACTGCACAAGGGTGGTCACAGTCAACACACTGCCTTTCGTGGGGGGTTGGGCTGTGCGTGCGCGTCATCGGGTGAATGACGGGTCCATGACACAACAGGCGTGTGGTGGACATCAAGAAGGCAATTTCGGCCAACTCCCGCCGCGGCGGCAGAGATTGCGGTAAGGAGGGCCCGATGACGGAGAACAGGGGGTCGCGCAGCCCCGTCGAGCACGGATTTCCGCATCTGGCGACCGTCCGCGCCTCGATCACCGCGCTCTTCCGCCGACTGTCGGCCGACGGGATCCGGGCCTAAGACACGAGCTTCGCCCCCGTCGACGCCGCTTTCGACGACGCCGATGACCTCCACCTGGGCGCACAACGGGTGGCCGCCGCGACGGTGCGCACGCTCCGACTGCCCGACGCGCGCATGGTGGTCTCCTTCCGGGCGATGGAGCAGGCCGCCACCGTGGAACTGGTCGCGGGCCCCGAGTACTTCGTCGAGGTCAACGACCGCTTCCGCACCCACCGCCGCGACCTGGCGGCCGCCCTCGCGCACGAGGTGGCCCACGTCCTCCTGCACCGGCTGGACCTGCGCTTCCCCGGCACCGCGGAGAACGAGATCCTGACCGACACCACCGCCGCCTACCTGGGGGCGGGCTGGCTGCTCCTGAACGCGTACCGCGAGGACGCCCTGACCCACCAGAGGTTCGGCTACCTCACGCCGGAGGAGTTCGGTTACGTCCTCGCCAAGCGCGGCGCCCTGTTCGGCGAGGACCCCGCCCCCTGGTTCACCAGCCCGCAGGCGTACGAGGCCTACGTGCACGGGCGCGCGCTGGCCGAGCGCGACCACCGCAGGGCCCCACTGACGGCCGCCGGGCCACTGGCGCGGCGGCGGTACGCGAAGGCGCGCCGCGCCGGTGCGGGTCCCGCCGGTGCGGGTCCCGCCGGTGCGGGTCCCGCCGACGGCTCCGCCTACCGCTTCGAACCGGAGGGGACCGGCGCCGGGTTGCGGGTGAGCTTCCCGTGTCCGGTGTGCGCGCAGCGACTGCGGGTGCCGGTGCGCGGGCGGCTGCGGGCCCGTTGCGGGCTGTGCCGCACCGTGCTCGACTGCACCACGTAGATCATTCATCACGCGGCCACAAAAAGTTTCCTACCGGCCAGTAGACATAGGGTCGGTTCTCGCCAACTCTGGTCACGTACATGCCAACTCCGTGACCGAGGGAGCGCCCCCCATGCGCAGCACCCGCCGCACCCGTACGCCCCGTACCGCCGCCATCGGCGTGGCCGCGGCCGCCGCCGTCCTGACGCTGGTTCCGGCCACCGCGGCCCAGGCCGCGCCCGTCCCGGCACCGGCTCCCGCACCCGTGGCCGCGGCCGCGGCTCCGGCCGCCTCCGCGCCCGGCGGCAACGCCGCGATCCTCGGCATCGACTACGCCACCTGGCAGCGGGACGTCGCCGCCGTGATCGACGCGGCCCGGCCCGCCATCGAGGCCCGCATCGCCGCCTCGCCCGCCGGCGAGAAGCCCGCCCTCGTCCTGGACATCGACAACACCTCGTTGGAGACGGACTTCCACTGGTTCTGGACCTTCCCGACCCCCGCGATCGCCAAGGTCCGCGCGCTGACCCAGTACGCGCACGAGCGCGGCGTCGCGATCTTCTTCGTCACCGCCCGCCCCGGGATCATCCACTCCCTCACCGAGCGCAACCTCAAGGCCGTGGGCTACCCGATCTCGGGGCTCTACGTCCGCGACCTGCCCGACCTGTTCGATGAGGTCAGCGCCTACAAGACGGGCAAGCGGGCGGAGATCGAGGCGCGCGGCTACACGATCATCGCCAACATCGGCAACAGCCCGACCGACCTCGTCGGCGGTCACGCGGAGCGCACCGTCAAGCTGCCGGACTACAACGGCAAGCTCTCCTGAACCGAGCCGAGCCGATCCGACCTGACCCGACCTGACCCGACCCGATCTGCCCCGGGGCGGCGGGCAGTGCGAGCCCGCCGCCCCACCGCACCGCCGGGGCCCCGCCTCCGTCAGCCGAGCCCCGCGGCGATGGCGCCCCTGGCCGCCCGGCCGAAGGCCGCGGCCGGGCCGATCGTCGCGCCCGGTCCGGGGTAGGCCTCCCCCGTCACCGCCGCCGAGCAGCCCTCGCCGACCGGTGCGAGGTTCGGCGTCAATGTGCGAAGAAGTCCGCGGCGAGGCGGTTGAAGTCGTCGAAGGCCTCGGTCTGCGCCCAGTGGCCGCAGCGCGGGAAGACGTGCAGGCGAGCGTCGGGGACGGCCTTGAGGGCGAACAGCGCGCCGTCGAGCGGGTTGACCCGGTCCTCGCGCCCCCAGGTGAGCAGGGTGGGGTGGCTGATGCGGTGGGCCTCGCGCCAGAGCAGGGTGTCCTGCTGCCAGGCGGGGTTGGCGAAGGAGGCGCCCATGCGGGCGCTTCCGATCCGCGCGTCCGGGTCCATGGCCCGGGCGTAGCGCTCTTCGACGAGTTCGTCGGTGATGAGCGAGGGGTCGTGGACGAGCGTCGTGAGGAAGGCGCGCATCTGCTCGCGGGTGGGCTCGGCGGCCGCGGCGAACGCGAAGAGCCGCCGGATGCCTTCGGTGGGGTCGGCCGAGAAGAGATTGACCGAAATTCCACCGGGGCTCATGAGCAGCAGCTTGCCCACCTTGTCCGGGTGGTTCAGCGACATCCGGACGGCGGTGCCGCCGCCGAGGGAGTTGCCGATGAAGTGGGCCTTCTCGATGCCGAGTTCGTTCATGAGGGCGGCGGTCGCAGCGGCGCTGAAGCTGAAGTAGTCGCGGTCGGGTTCGGGCTTGTCGGAGCGGCCGTAGCAGGGCTGGTCGATGAGCAGGGTGCGGAACCGCTCGGCGAGGAAGGGCATGTTGGGCCCGAAGTTGGACCAGGCCGAGGCGCCGGGTCCGCCGCCGTGGAGGAGGACGAGGACGGGGGCGTCGGTGCGGTCCGGTCCTGCCTCGTGGAAGTGGAGGTTGAGGTTTCCAGCCTTGGCCGTGCGCGAGGTGCTCTCGTAAGTGATCATCACAACATCGTGGCCTGCATGTCGAGGCCGATCGCACCCTGGCCGAAAGGGACCGGCGTCCGCTCGGGGTCGTCGGTGGCGCGGCCACGGCCGGCGCGAACGGCGTGCCAGGCCCGCCGGGACCGCAAGGCCCCCCGGGACCCGCGGGATCCGCGGCCGAAGGTCTCGGAACAGGAAATGGGCAACATGATGGGCCGGTTGCGGTTCAGCGAGTGGATGTAGCGGGTAGTCATAGGACAACGCACCGCTGAAGACTCGGACCCGACCCCTCGCCAGGGGGCCGGGCCCGCTTCCGTTTCAGCCCTCGCAGGTGATCCGCACATGGCGAAGCCGCTGCTGGTCCGCACGCCGGGAGGTGTGGGTGCGGGACGGTTCCCGCCGAATTTCGGCGAACGCCGGACCACTGCACCTCCTTTCTGAAACGATCGGTTGGAAATGGGGTAGCCTCAGGTCCATGGCGAGGCCCAAGGAGTTCGACCCGCAGTCCGCCCTGGTGAAGGCCATGGAGCTGTTCCGCCACCAGGGGTACGAGGCCACCTCGATCCAGGACCTCGTGGACGCGCTGGGCATCAACCGCTCCAGCATGTACGCCGCCTACGGCTCCAAGCACGACCTCTACCTCAAGGCGCTGGACCTGTACTGCGCCGTCGAGGCGGACCGCGCCCGGACGGCCCTCGCCCCTTCCGACGAGGGCCCCACCCTGCCGGTCCTGCGCGCCTTCCTCCTCTCCTACGTCGAATCAGCGCTGGCCGATCCGCTCCGCGGCGGGTGCATGGTCACCCACGGCGTGCTGGAGCGGCTACCGGGGGACGCGAAGGCCGCCGAACGGCTCGGCGGGGCACTGGGGTCCCTGGAGGAGGCCTTCGCCTACCTCCTGCTGCGCGCGGAGGTGGCCGGGGAGCTGGCGCCCGGCGTCGACGTGCGCATCACCGCCCGGTTCCTCGTCACCCTCACCCAGGGGCTGCGCGTCATGGAGCGGACGGCGGACCGGGACTACCTGACCCAGGTCGTCGACCAGGCCCTCACGGGCCTGTCGCGTACCGGCTGACGCCCGCTCGACGTCCGGCTCCGACCCCTCGGGCCCACTGACCGACCCTCAATCCCCTTGACCCGGGGCGGGGTCCCGCCCACCCGCATTCTGGAACGATCGTTTTCTTATAGAAAGGTGGTGACGGCCGTGCCCAAGGCCGTGTACGTCCTCGCCCTCGGCATCTTCGCCATGGTCACCAGTGAATTCGTGGTGGCCGGCCTGATGCCCCAGATCTCCGAAGGGCTCGGGGTCACCGTCCCCCGAGTCGGCTACCTGATCACCGCGTTCGCCGTCGCCATGGCTCTCGGCGGGCCCTTCCTGGCCACCGCCGTGCTCAAACTCCCGCACAAGAGCGCCCTGATGGTGCTCTTCGCGGTCTTCCTCGGCGGCAACGTCGTGGCCGCGCTGTCCACCGACTACGTGACGATGGCCATCGGGCGCGTCGTCACGGGTGTCGCCTCCTCCGCCTTCTTCGGCGTCTCGCTCTCGGTCGTCGCCGAGATCACCGAGCCGGAGGTGCGCGGCAAGGCGATCGGCGCCGCCATGAACGGGCTGATGCTCGGCACCCTGCTCGGGCTGCCCCTCTCCACCTTCGTCGGCGGCCAGTTCGGCTGGCGGGCCGCCTTCTGGGCGATCTCGGGGCTGACCGTGCTCGCGGCCCTCGCCACGATCGTCGGCGTCCCTTCCGTGACCGGCGCCGAGGGGGAGGGCGGACCCTCCGTCAAGGAGGAGGTGCGCGTCTTCGAGAACCCGCGGCTGTGGCTGGTGTTCTCCACCTCCACGCTGATCATCGGCGCCACCTTCTCCGCCTTCAGCTACTTCACGCCGATCCTCACCGAGCTCACCGGCTTCAGCGAGGGCTCGGTGCCGTGGCTGCTGGTCGCCTACGGAGCAGCGACCGTCGTCGGCAACCACGTCGTGGGCCGCTTCGCCGACCGGCACACGATCGTGACCCAGCTCGTCGGGCTCGGGCTCAACATGGTCTTCCTCGCCGGCTTCGCCGTCTTCGCCGAGGTCACCGCACCCGCGCTGATCTTCATGATGGGCATCGGTCTGGTCGGCGTCACGATGAACCCCTGCATGATCACCCGGGTCCAGCGCACCGCGAACGCCCGCCCGCTGGTCAACACCGTGCACTCCTCCTTCATCACGCTCGGCATCGTCATCGGCTCCTGGCTCGGCGGCGTCGGCATCAACGCATACGGGCTCCGGGCCCCGCTCGTCCTCGGCGTGGTCATGGCCTTCCTCGGCCTGTTCACCCTCCTGCCGGACCTGCGGGCCGAGAAGGACGGCGGCAGCGCCACGGCCGCCCCCGAGCGAGCGCCCGCCGCGGCCTGAGCCCGCTCCCGTCCCCTGCACCCGGCCCCCACGGGGAGGGCACGAAAGGAACCGGCCCGGGCCGGGCCAATCCGGTCCGGGACAATCCGGTCCGGGACAATCCGGTCCGGGCCGGCGCGTCACCCGCCCGCGCTGGGCGGGGCCGCGACGTTCAGCTGCCAGGAGACGCCGAAGCGGTCGTTCACCCAGCCGAACCGATGGCTGAACCCGTACGAGCCCAGGGGCATCAGCTCGGTGCCCTGCTCGGCGAGGGCTCCGTAGAGGCGTTCGATCTCGGCCTCGTCCTCGCACTGGACGTACAGCGACACGGCGGGCGTGAAGCCGAACGCGTGCTGGGCCGGGCTGTCGATGCACATGAACTGCTGTCCGGCCAGGGAGAAGGTCGCGTGGCGCACGGTCCCCTCGGGTCCGGCTCCGGGTCCGGTCTCGTCGGGGCCGTAGCGGCTGATGGCGACCACCTCCGCGTCGTCGAACAGCGAGAGGTAGAAGGTCATCGCCTCCTCCGCCCGCCCCTCGAACATCAGGAACGTGGTGATCTTCTGCGGGGTCGGCGTGACGGCCATCATCGGTTCGTGTCCCTTCGGCTCTTGTCCCGGACCAGGAACCTTAGCCTCCGACCCCGCCGCCGGGGCCGGACCGGGGCCCGCTACCGCGCGCCGTACACCGGCAGCGGAGCCTGCGCCGCCGCGAGGAGTTCCCGGGCCGCCTCCCCCGCCTCCGCCGGGGTCCGGCGCGCGCCCCGGTCCGCCGTGGGGCCCGGCCGCCAGCCCTCCATCACCGTGATCCGGCCGCCCTCCGTCTCGAAGACCCGGCCCGTGACCCCCGCCGAAGCCTCCGCCCCCAGCCACACCACCAGCGGGGAGACGTTCTCGGGGGCCATCGCGTCGAAGTCGCCCGCCGCGGGAGCGGCCATGGTCTCGGCGAAGGTCCGCTCCGTCATCCGGGTCCGTGCCGCCGGGGCGATCGCGTTGACCTGGACCCCGTAGGGGCCCATCTCCTGCGCCGCGACCGCCGTGAGGGCGAGGATCCCGGCCTTGGCCGCACTGTAGTTGCCCTGGCCGACCGAGCCCAGCAGGCCGGCCCCGGAGGAGGTGTTGACCACCCGGGCGACCACCGGCCGGCCCGCCTTCGCCTCCGCCCGCCACCACGCGGCCGCCGACCGCAGCGGCAGGAAGTGGCCCTTGAGGTGGACCCGCATGACCGCGTCCCAGTCGTCCTCGTCCAGGTTGACCAGCATCCGGTCCCGCAGGAAGCCCGCGTTGTTGACGAGGGTGTCCAGGCGCCCGAAGGCGTCCACGGCCGCCGCCACCAGCGAGGCCGCGCCCTTCGACGTGGCGACGTCCCCGCCGTGCGCGACCGCCTCGCCGCCCAGCGCCTCGATCTCGGCGACCACCCGGGCCGCCGGGCCGTCCGGCCCCGGCAACCCGTCGAGGCCGACCCCGAGGTCGTTGACGACGACCTTCGCCCCTTCCGCCGCGAAGGCCAGCGCATGGGCGCGCCCCAACCCCCGCCCCGCGCCCGTCACGATCACGACCCGACCTTCACACAGTCCCGCCATCTCGGTCCTCCTTGTTGACAGTTGCCGCATCCAAGAACGCCGGGCGCTCGCCGCCCCCGTGCACCAGCAGGCTCGCCCCGCTCACGTACGCCGCCCGGTCCGAGGCCAGGAACACCGCCGCCGCCCCCACGTCCGAGGGGTCCGCGAGGCGCCCCAACGGGACGGTGGCGCCGACCGCGGCGATGCCGGTCTCGTCGCCGTAGTGCAGGTGGGCCAGTTCGGTCCGCACCATGCCGAGGACCAGGGAGTTGACCCGCACTTCGGGGGCCCATTCGACGGCCATGGACCGGGCCAGGTTCTCCAGCCCCGCCTTGGCTGCGCCGTACGCGGCCGTCCCCGGCGAGGGACGGGTCCCGCTGACGCTGCCGATCATGACCACCGAGCCCCGCGCTTCCCGCAGCCAGGGATACGCCGCGAGCGAGGCGGCCATCGGCGCGATCAGGTTGAGCTCGACGACGCGCGCGTGGCGCTGCGCCTCGCCCTCGCTCAGCAGCCGGTACGGGGTGCCGCCCGCGTTGTTGACCAGGCAGTCGAGTCGCCCGTACCGGGCCGCGACCGCGCCGAAGAACGCGTGCACGGCGGCGGGATCGCGCAGGTCGACCGGGGTGAACGCGGCCGTCCGACCGTCCGCCACCACCTCCTGCTCCGGTGGCCGCCGGGCGCAGACGACCACGTCCGCGCCGGCCGCGAGGAACGACCGGGCGATCCCGGCGCCGACGCCCCGGGTTCCTCCGGTGACGACGACCACCCTCCCGTCGAGCTCCATGGGCTGCTACCTTCCTCACCTAACAAATGTTTGGTGGAAAGGTAGCTGATCCGCTCATGGGTGTCTCCACCTCAAGCCCCGACAAGGGCATCGCACTCGTCACAGTCGACTTCCCACCCGTCAACGCGCTCCCGGTGCAGGGCTGGTACGAACTCGCCGACGCCCTGCGGGCGGCCGGCCGCGACCCCGAGGTCCGGTGCGTCGTCCTCGCCGCCGAGGGCCGCGGCTTCAACGCCGGCGTCGACATCAAGGAGATGCAGCGCGACAGCGGACACGCCGCGCTCGTCGGCGCCAACCGGGGCTGCTACGAGGCCTTCGCCGCCGTGTACGAGTGCGAGGTGCCGGTCGTCGCGGCCGTGCACGGGTTCTGCCTGGGCGGCGGCATCGGGCTCGTCGGCAACGCCGACGCGATCGTCGCCTCCGAGGACGCCACCTTCGGGCTGCCCGAACTGGACCGGGGTGCGCTCGGCGCCGCCACCCACCTGGCGCGGCTGGTCCCGCAGCACCTGATGCGCGCGCTGTACTACACCTCGCGCACCGCGACCGCCGCCGAACTGCACGCCCACGGCTCGGTTTGGAAGGTGGTCCCGCGCGCGGAGCTGCGCGCCGCCGCCCTGGAGCTGGCCGCCGAGATCGCGAAGAAGGACGGCCATCTGATCCGGCTCGCCAAGGCGGCCATCAACGGGATCGACCCCGTGGACGTGCGCCGCAGCTACCGCTTCGAGCAGGGCTTCACCTTCGAGGCCAACCTCAGCGGGGTGGCCGACCGGGTCCGCGACACCTTCGGGAAGGGAGAACGCGCATGACCGGCAGGACGGACAGGACGGACAAGACCCTGTCGCCCGAGGAGGTGGTCGGGCAGCTGCACAGCGGGATGACCATCGGCATCGGCGGCTGGGGGTCCCGGCGCAAACCCATGGCCCTGGTGCGGGCACTGCTCCGGTCCGAGATCACCGATCTCACCGTGATCTCGTACGGTGGCCCCGACGTCGGCCTGCTGGCCGCCGCCGGCCGGATCCGCAAGCTGGTCGCCCCCTTCGTCACCCTCGACTCCGTCCCGCTGGAGCCCCACTTCCGGGCCGCCCGCGAGCGCGCCGCCTTCACCCTCACCGAGCTCGACGAGGCCATGTTCATGTGGGGCCTGCACGCCGCCGCCAACCGGCTCCCCTTCCTCCCCGTCCGCGCGGGCCTCGGCTCCGACGTCATGCGGGTCAACCCGGAGCTGCGCACGGTCACCTCCCCCTACGACGACGGCGAGGAGCTCGTCGCCGTCCCCGCCCTGCGCATGGACGCGGCCCTGGTGCACCTCAACCGCGCCGACCGCCTCGGCAACGCCCAGTACCTGGGGCCCGACCCGTACTTCGACGACCTCTTCTGCGAGGCCGCCGACGCCGCCTACGTCTCCTGCGAGCACCTCGTCGAGACCGCCGAGCTCACCAAGGCCGGCCCCCCGCAATCCCTCCTCGTCAGCCGGCACTCCGTGACCGGGGTCGTGGAGACCCCGAACGGCGCGCACTTCACCTCCTGCGTCCCCGACTACGACCGCGACGAGCCCTTCCAGAAGCTCTACGCGACCACCCCCTGGCCCGAGTTCTCGGCGCGCTTCCTCTCCGGAGCGGGCGAGCACGACTACCAGTCCGCCGTACGGACCTGGCACGAGGAGCAGCAGCCGTGACCACGACACCGGCCAGCACACCGACCACCGCGACCGTCACGCGCGCCGAGTACTGCGTGATCGCCTGCGCCGAGGCCTGGCGCGACAACGGCGAGGTGCTCGCCAGCCCGATGGGCCTGATCCCTTCCTTCGGGGCCCGGCTCGCGAAGCGGACCTTCTCCCCCGACCTGCTGCTGACCGACGGCGAGGCGCTGCTCGTCGGGCTGGACGGCACGGCCGAGGGTTGGCTCCCGTACCGGCGCCACCTGACCATGGTCACCGGCGGCCGGCGGCACGTGATGATGGGCGCCAGCCAGATCGACCGCTTCGGCAACCAGAACATCTCCTGCATCGGCGACTGGGAGCGGCCGGCGCGCCAGCTCCTCGGGGTGCGCGGTGCTCCCGTCAACACCCTGAACAATCCGGTGAGCTATTGGATCCCCAAGCACTCCACCCGGGTCTTCGTCGAGCGCGTGGACATGGTCAGCGGCGTCGGTTACGACCGCGCGGAGGCGGCGGGAGTGACCCGCTTCCACCACCTTCCCCGGGTGGTCAGTGATCTCGGCGTCTTCGACTTCGGCGGCCCCTGCCACGCGATGCGGCTGGTCTCCGTGCACCCCGGGGTCACCGTCGGGGAGGTCCGGGCGGCCACCGGGTTCGAGCTGACCGTCGCCGAGGAGGTCCCGTACACGCGGGAGCCGACCCCCGACGAGCTGCGGCTGATCCGCGAGGTGATCGACCCCGCGGGGCTGCGCGACCGCGAAGTGCGGGGCTGATCCGATGGAGACGGCCTTCACCGCGCTGGTCGGCGTCGAACACCCCGTCGTGCAGACGGGCATGGGCTGGGTCGCCGGACCCCGCCTGGTGTCGGGCGCGGCCAACGCGGGGGCACTGGGCATCCTGGCCTCGGCCACGATGACGCTGGACCAGCTGCGTTCGGCGGTCCGCGAGGTCACGTCCCGCATCCCGGACGGGACCCCCTTCGGGGTCAATCTGCGGGCCGACGCCACAGACGCGGCCGAGCGCGCCCAACTGATCATCGACGAGGGGGTGCGGGTCGCCTCGTTCGCGTTGGCGCCCTCCAAGGAGCTGATCGGGCGGCTCAAGGACGCGGGCGTGGTCGTCATCCCGTCGATCGGGGCCCGGCGGCACGCCGAGAAGGTGGCCGCGTGGGGCGCCGACGCGGTGATCGTGCAGGGCGGCGAGGGCGGCGGTCACACGGGTGACGTGGCCACGACGGTGCTGTTGCCGCAGGTCGTGGACGCCGTGGACATCCCGGTGATCGCGGCCGGCGGCTTCAGCGACGGGCGCGGCCTGGTCGCGGCGCTGTCGTACGGGGCCGCGGGCATCGCCATGGGCACCCGGTTCCTGCTGACCTCCGACTCCACCGTTCCGGACGTCGTGAAGGCCGAGTACCTGAAGGCCACGGTCAAGGACGTCACCGTCACCACGGCCGTCGACGGGTTGCCGCACCGCATGCTCCGTACGGAGCTGGTCGATGCCCTGGAACGGGCGGGCCGTACCCGGGCGCTGGTCCGGGCGGTGCGGCACGCGGCCGCCTTCCGGAAGCTGTCCGGGCTGAGCTGGCCGCAGATGGTCCGCGACGGCCTCGCGATGAAACACGGCAAGGACCTGTCCTGGAGCCAGGTCCTGCTCGCCGCGAACACCCCGATGCTCCTCAAGGCGTCCATGGTCGAGGGCCGTACGGACCTCGGCGTCATGGCATCGGGCCAGGTCGCGGGGGTGATCGACGATCTTCCGTCCTGTGCGGAGCTCGTCTCCCGCGTCATGGCCGAAGCACAACAGGCACTGGAATCACTCGAAGCACTGCACTCGCTCCGCACCCTGCCACCACCAGGGTGATCCCCCTTCTCCGTCACAGGAGTCGCCCCCATGAGCCGTGCCCGCATCCGCCTGGTGACCGCGGCGACCGCCGCCGCCCTCGCCGTCGGAACCCTGCCCGCCGCCGCGTACGCGTCGGCGGCGCCCGGAGCCGGGGTCAGTGCCCGGCACCACCAGCACCACCTGCAGCAGCAGGCCGAAACGATTCGCCAGATCCCCCTCCAGGGCGCCGTCAACCTCCGGGACATCGGCGGCTACCGCTCGTGGACCGGCGGCCAGGTCCGCCAGGGACTGGTCTACCGCTCCGACGCACTGAGCAAGCTGACCGACGCCGACGTCACCACCGTCTCCGGTCTCGGCCTCACGAAGGTCGTCGATTTCCGCATCCCGATGGAGCTCCAGTACGACGGCGCCGACCGGCTGCCCACCGGGCTCTCCCCCACTTCGCGCCCCGTCAGTGACCTCGGCCTCTACGGAACCCTCGTCGGCGCGATCGGCAGCGGCGATCCCGTCGTCCAGGAGCAGATGCTCGGCGGTGGCCGAGCCGAGGCCTACATGCGCGACATCTACCGCACCTTCGTGAGCAGCCCCGAGAACCGGGCGCAGTTCGCGGCGACCCTGCGGGAGATCGCCGACGGCCGGCAGGGCCCGGTCCTGTACCACTGCACGTCCGGCAAGGACCGGACCGGCTGGATGAGTTACGTCCTGCTGCGCGCCCTCGCCGTCCCCGAGGACACCGCGGAGCGCGACTACCTGGCTTCGAACGCCTTCCGCGCCGCCTACGACGCCCGGGTGCGGGCGGGCCTCAAGCAGTCGGGCCGGATGCAGAACCCGGACCTGCTGATCCCGCTCCAGGAGGTCCGCCAGGACTACCTGGACTCGGCCACGGCGCAACTGGAAGCGGACTACGGGAGCTTCTACGGCTACCTGACCCAGGGCCTCGGCCTGGATCTGCGGACGCTGGCGAAGCTCCAGGACAAGATGGTCCGCTGACGGAGGCGGGGCGGACAGCACTGCGCCGGGCAGTGCGTGAAGCACTGCCCGGCGTAGTGGTCACCGTGTGCGGTCAGACCGACCGGCGGCGGCCCTGGCCGCCCGTTCCGACGCGGCTGCGCGCCGAGGCCGCGGCCGCACCGCCGGAGGGGGCACCGCCACCGGTGCGCCGGCTGCGCTCGCCGGAGCCACCGGCCGCCGCGCCGCCCTGGCCGCCGCGCCGGGCCTGGCCCGAACCGGAGGCCGCCGGGGCCTGCCCGGAGGCGCCCCCACCGGAACGACGGCCGCGACCGCCGGCCGCCGGAGCGCCGCCCGTGGCGGAACCGGTGCGCGGACCGCCGCCCGAGCGGCGGCGCGAGCCGGAGCCCGAACCGGAGCCGGTGCGCGGCTTGGGCGCGGTCGGCTGCGGAACCTCCAGCACGACCGGGATGCCCGAGGGCTCCTTGGCGCCGGTCAGCCGGGCCAGTTCCTCGTCGGAGGACTTGATCTGCGCGGTGCGCGGGGAGATACCGGCGTCCGACATCAGACGGCTCATGTCCCGCTTCTGGTCGGGGAGGACCAGGGTGACCACGCTGCCGGACTCGCCGGCACGGGCGGTACGGCCGCCGCGGTGCAGGTAGTCCTTGTGGTCGGTGGGCGGGTCCACGTTGACGACGAGGTCGAGGTCGTCGATGTGGATGCCGCGCGCCGCGACGTTCGTGGCGACCAGCGCGGTGACCTCGCCCGTCTTGAACCAGTCGAGGGTGCGATTGCGCTGCGGCTGGGAGCGGCCGCCGTGCAGGCCGGAGGCGCGCACGCCGTCGGCGAGGAGCTTCTTGACCATGCGGTCGACCCCGCGCTTGGTGTCGACGAACATGATCACCCGGCCGTCGCGAGCGGCTATGCGCGTCGCCACGGCCTTCTTGTCGGTCTCGTCCATGACGTACAGGACGTGGTGCTCCATGGTGGTAACCGCACCGGCCGACGGGTCGACGGAGTGGCCGACCGGGTCGGTCAGGAACATCTTGACGAGCTTGTCGATGTTCTTGTCCAGCGTCGCCGAGAACAGCATCCGCTGGCCGCCGGGCTCGACCTGCTTGAGCAGCGCCGTGACCTGCGGCATGAAGCCCATGTCGGTCATTTGGTCGGCCTCGTCGAGGACGGTGATGGAGACCTGCGAGAGGTCGGCGTCACCGCGGTCGATGAGGTCCTTCAGGCGGCCGGGGGTGGCGACGAGCACCTCGGCGCCGCGGCGCAGGGCGCCCGACTGCCGGTTGATCGACATGCCACCGACGACGGTCGCGATGCGCAGGTTGACGGCCGTGGCGTACGGGGCCAGGGCGTCGGTGACCTGCTGCGCGAGCTCACGGGTCGGTACGAGGACCAGCGCGAGCGGTGCCTTCGGCTGCGCGCGGCGGCCGGCGGTACGGGCCAGCAGGGCCAGGCCGAAGGCCAGCGTCTTGCCGGAGCCGGTGCGGCCGCGGCCGAGCAGGTCACGGCCGGCGAGGGAGTTCGGGAGCGTCGCCGCCTGGATCGGGAACGGCTCCGTGACACCCTGGGCGGCGAGGGTCTTCAGCAGCGCCTCGGGCATGTCCATGTCGCCGAACGACTCGACCGGCGGCAGCGCCGGGGCGATCGGCTCGGGCATGGTGAATTCCTGGGGCCGGGCGACGGGCGCGGACTTCTGCCGTCCCGCGCCAGACTTCGGACGCCCCTGGGCCGCACCTCGACCCCCGGTGGGGCGGCGGCTGGGTCGTGCGGAGCTGGAGCTGGTCATGCGAGAAAGCCCTCCTGAAACCGGCAGGTAAAACAAAGGTCGAAACAGCAGACAAGCCGGGGCCCGCACCTCGCGGTGCGGACCCCGGCATGCTGAAGAACTTAGGCGGGGATGATGTTCTCCGCCTGGGGGCCCTTCTGGCCCTGGGTGACGTCGAAGGACACGCGCTGGCCCTCCTGGAGCTCACGGAAGCCCTGGGTGGCGATGTTCGAGTAGTGGGCGAAGACGTCCGGGCCGCCACCGTCCTGCTCGATGAAGCCGAAGCCCTTTTCCGAGTTGAACCACTTCACGGTGCCAAGTGCCATTTTAAATCTCCTGAATAGGCGGCAAAGGGCCCCATCCGGAGATTCCGGCAAAACAATAAAAGCGCCTGCGGAGCATTCCCGTCAGGCGCACATAAAGTTCATGGGTACCACAACTGCAACGAGCTCTAAGCTAGCACACCTCGCTGCGGGGAGTCCCGGGGCGAGGAGTGTGACCTGCGCCCTCCACCCCGCCGACCTGCGGTGTACCGACGGGCCCGACGGGACGGTCAGCGGGCCGGAGCCCCCGTCCCCCTTGGGTCGTGGCCGCTCCCGGGCCCTCCGTACACCCGCCCCGGCCCGCCGGGCCGTCTCCGCCCTCGGCGAAAAGATTCACCCCTACGGGTCGGGCCGAGCCGGCGGGTGAGGGCGCGGTCACAGCCGGCGCGAACCGCGTGGACGCCGTGCGGTTCGAGGTGGAGGGCAAGCCCGCCATGCGGGACGAGGCCCGGCGCCGGGCGGCTACAGCCGCTCGATGATCGTCACGTTGGCCTGGCCGCCGCCCTCGCACATCGTCTGGAGGCCGAAGCGGCCGCCGGTGCGTTCCAGTTCGTGCAGGAGGGTGGTCATCAGCTTCACCCCGGTCGCCCCCAGCGGGTGGCCGAGCGCGATCGCGCCGCCGTTGACGTTGACCCGCTCCGGGTCGGCCCCGGTCTCCTTCAGCCAGGCCAACACCACCGGGGCGAACGCCTCGTTGATCTCCACGAGGTCGATGTCGGCCAGCGACATGCCGGTCTTCTTCAACGCGTACGCCGTGGCGGGGATCGGCGCGGACAGCATGCGGATGGGGTCCTCGCCCCGTACGGAGAGGTGGTGGATGCGGGCGCGCGGCCGCAGGCCGTGTTCCCGTACCGCCCGCTCGGAGGCGATCAGCATGGCCGCCGCCCCGTCCGAGACCTGGGAGGAGACGGCCGCCGTGATGGTGCCGCCCTCGACCACCGGCTTCAGGGTGGCCATCTTCTCCAGGGTGGTGTCCCGGCGCGGGCCCTCGTCCACGCGCACCTCCCCGTACGCCACCGTCTCGCGCGCGAAGCGGCCCTCGTCGATGGCCCGGACCGCCCGCCGGTGGGAGCGCAGGGCGAACTCCTCCATGTCCTGCCGGGAGATCCCCCACTTCTGCGCGATCAGCTGGGCGCCGTGGAACTGGTTCACCGGGGCGTCCCCGTACCGGGCCCGCCAGCCCGCCGAGCCCGCGTAGGGCCCCTCGGTGAGGCCGAGCGGCTCCGCCGCCTGCCGCGAGGCGAAGGCGATCGGGATCATCGACATGTTCTGGGTGCCGCCCGCGACCACCAGGTCCTGGGTGCCGGACAGGACGCCCTGCGCCGCGAAGTGCACGGCCTGCTGCGAGGACCCGCACTGGCGGTCGACGGTGACCCCGGGCACCTCCTCGGGCAGGCCGGCCGCCAGCCAGGCCGTCCGGGCGATGTCCCCGGCCTGCGGCCCCACCGTGTCGAGGCAGCCGAACACCACGTCCTCCACGGCGGCCGGGTCCACCCCGGACCGCTCGATCAGTGCCTTCAGGACGTGTGCGCCGAGGTCGGCCGGGTGGACGGTGGACAGGCCGCCGTTCCGCCGTCCCACGGGGGTGCGTACCGCATCGACTACGTAGGCCTCGGGCATCGGGTCTCCTCAGACGGTCGGGTCGGTTCAGGTGGGGCGCAGTGCGATCCCGTCCAGCACCATCGACAGGTACTGGCGGGCGATCTCCTCGGGGCTGTGCTGGCCGCCCGGCCGGTACCAGGAGGCCGCCACCCACACCGTGTCGCGCACGAAGCGGTAGGTGAGGCGGATGTCGAGGTCGGCGCGGAAGACCTTGGCCGCGACCCCTCGCTCCAGGGTGCCGAGCCAGGCCTTCTCGAACTTCTGCTGCGAGTCGGAGAGGTAGTGGAAGCGGGGCTGTGCGGAGAGGGTGCGGGACTCCTTCTGGTAGATGGCGACGGCGGCGCGGTGCCGGTCGATCTCCCGGAAGGACTCGGTGACGAGGGCCTCGATGGTCTGCCTGGGGTCGAGACCTGCGGCGAGGACGGTGTCGTAGCCGTCCCACAGCTCGGTCAGGAAGGCCGAGAGGATCTCGTCGAGCATCGATTCCTTGGAATCGAAGTGGTAGTAGAGGCTGCCGGCGAGCATGCCGGCGGCGTCGGCGATCTTGCGTACGGTGGTGGCGTTGTAGCCCTGCGCGGCGAAGACCTCGGCGGCGGTGTCGAGGAGTTCACGACGCCGTTCGGGGGAGGCCGTCACCTGCGGCTTCTTCTTGGTCGTCGGCACTGTCGGCTTGTTCGTTGGCACGCGCCCATTCTCGGCCAAGACACCCCTTAGGCGTGCTGGCTGCTGACGGAGACCGTCTCGCCGGTCATGTAGGACGAGTAGGCGCTGGCCAGGAAGACGATGACGTTGGCGACCTCCCAGGGTTCGGCGTACCGGCCGAAGGCCTCGCGGGCGGTGAGTTCGGCCAGGAGTTCCTCGCTGGTGACCTTCACCAGGTGCGGGTGCATGGCCAGGCTCGGGGCGACCGCGTTGACGCGCACGCCGAACTCCGCGGCCTCCAGGGCCGCACAGCGGGTCAGGGCCATCACCCCCGCCTTGGCGGCGGCGTAGTGGGCCTGGCCGGTCTGGGCGCGCCAGCCGATGACGGAGGCGTTGTTGACGATCACTCCGCCGCCGCCGGAGGACTTGAGTGCGCGCAGGGCGGCGCGGGTGCAGCGGAAGGTTCCGTTCAGGGTGACGTCGAGGACGCGGGACCACTGGGTGTCGGTCATGTCGACGAGGGCGGCGGTGCCGCCGAGGCCGGCGTTGTTCACCACGATGTCGAGGCGGCCGTGCGTGTGCTCGGCGAGCGCGAAGAGGGCCTGGACCTGGCCCTCGTCGGTCACGTCGCAGGGCAGGGAGGTGACGCGGTCCGCGCCGAACTCGGCCGCGAGCGCCTCCTCGGTCTCCTTCAGGCGGCGCGCGTGGGCGTCGCCGATGACGATGCGGGCGCCCTCCTCCAGGAGGCGGCGGGCGGTGGCTCCGCCGATCCCGGCCCCGGCGGCGGCGGTGACGACGGCGGTGCGGTCCTTCAACAGTCCGTGCCCGGCGACGTAGTCGGGGGTGGTCACGCCCGTACCTCCCTGGGAAGGCCGAGGATCCGCTCGGCGATGGGGGTGCGCTGGATCTGGTCCGAGCCCGCGCAGCCGGTGTCGGCGCGGGAGAGCTCGCCGGTGAGGTGGACCCGTAGCCGTCCCCGGACCTCGGTGTTGAACTCCTCGACGCTGCTCATGGCCGTACGTTAACCTACCAAACACTTGTTAGGGAAGCGTCGCTCGTGAAGGATGGGCGCCGCATGCCCGACGACCGGCGGGCCGTCAACCGGGCCGAGGACCTCCAGGGCCCGCACGCCGGCGTGGACTCGGCGTTCGGCCTGCACCACCTGGCGCACGCGCACCACGCGGAGACGGCGGCGGACCCGCTCGGCGGCGTGGACACAGCCGCCCCGAAGGAGGCGAACACCTGATGGAACTCGCGCACACGGCGGACGTGGAGGCCTTCCGGGCCGAGGCCCGCGCCTGGCTCCGCGCCCGTGTCCCGGCCCGGCCCCTGCCCTCCCTGGAGACGGCCGAGGGCTTCGCGGCGCACCGGGAGTGGGAGGCGCTCCTGCACGCGGACCGCTGGTCGGTGGTCTCGTGGCCCGAGGAGTACGGGGGCCGGGGCGTGGACATCGTCAAGTGGCTGGTCTTCGAGGAGGAGTACTGGGCCGCGGGCGCGCCCGGCCGGGTCTCGCAGAACGGCATCAACCTCCTCGCCCCCACCCTCTTCGACCACGCGAGCCCGCAGCAGCGGGCGCGGGTGCTGCCGTCGATGGCGAGCGGCGAGGTGATCTGGGCGCAGGCCTGGTCGGAACCCGAGTCGGGGTCCGACCTGGCCTCGCTGACGTCGCGGGCGGTCCGCACGGAGGGCGGCTGGCTGCTGACCGGGCAGAAGACCTGGTCCTCGCGGGCGGCCTTCGCGGACCGCGCCTTCGGGATCTTCCGCACCGACCCGGACGCCCCCAAACCCCACCAGGGGCTGACGTACCTGATGTTCGACCTGCGGGCGCCGGGGGTGACGGTGCGGCCCATCGGCCGGCTCGACGGCAAGCCCGCCTTCGCGGAGCTCTTCCTGGACCGGGTCTTCGTACCGGACGAGGACGTGATCGGGGAGCCGGGGCAGGGCTGGCGGATCGCCATGTCGACGACCGGCAACGAGCGCGGGCTGACCCTGCGCTCCCCCGGCCGTTTCCTGGCCGCGGCGGACCGGCTGGTCGGGCTGTGGCGCGCGCACGGGGACCCGTCCGACACCGCGCTGCGCGACCGGGTCGCGGACGCGGTGGTGGGGGCGCGCGCGTACGAGCTGTTCACCTGGGCGAACGCCTCGCGCTTCGCTGCGGGCGCCGCGATCGGCGCCGAGTCCAGCCTGAACAAGGTGTTCTGGTCGCAGTACGACATCGCCCTGCACGAGACGGCGCTGGACCTGTTGGGCGCGGACGCGGAGCTCGCGGACGGCGAGTGGGCCGAGCCGTGGGTCTTCTCCCTGGCCGGGCCGATCTACGCCGGGACGAACGAGATCCAGCGCGACATCATCGCCGAGCGGCTGCTCGGTCTTCCGAAGGGCCGCCGCTGATGCGCTTCCTGCCGACCGACGAGCAGTCGGACTTCGCCCGTACGCTGCGCTCCCTGCTGGGCGCGGCCGAGGTCCCGGCGGCGGTACGGGCCTGGGCGGCGGGCGATGCCGTGCCCGGTCGGGCCCTGTGGTCGCGGCTCGCGGGGACGGGTCTGTTCGCGCTGGCCGTCCCGGAGGCGTACGAGGGGGCGGGCCTGCTCCCGCTGGAGCTGTCCCTCGGTTTCGTGGAGCTGGGCCGGGCCGGGGTGCCGGGGCCGGTGGTGGAGAGCGCCGCGGTGTCGGTGCTGCTGGCGGAGCTGGCGGACGGGGCGCTCGCCGAGCGGTTCCTGCCGGGGCTGGCCCGGGGCGAGACCTCGGCCACGCTGACCCTGCCGGGCGGGAGCCCCTACGCGCTGGACGCGGACGCGGCGACGTACTGCTTCACGGTGTCGCGGGCGGGCGAACTTCGGTTGCTGGGCGGTGCGCGCGAACCGGTCCGGTCGACGGACCCCGCACGCCGGCTGTCCCTCCCGCCGGCCGGCCCGGGCGGCGGGGGCGAACTGCTGGCGGCGGGCCCGGCGGTGGTCCGGGCGGCCGGGGCGGCGGGGCGCTGGGCCCGGCTGCTGACGGCCGCCCAGTGCCTGGGCGTCGGCGAGGCACTGCTGGCCAGGACAGTGGAGTACGCGAAGCAGCGCACGCAGTTCAAGGCGCCGATAGGCGCCTTCCAGGCGGTGAAGCACCGGCTGGCGGACACGCTGCTCGACCTGGAGTTCGCCCGCCCGCTGGTGTGGGCGGCGGCGCTGTCGCCGGGCCCGGGCGAGGTGGCGGCGGCGAAGCTGGCGGCCGGCGAGGCGTCCTACCGGGCGGCCATGACGGCCCTCCAGTTCCACGGTGCGGTGGGCTACACCGAGGAGCTGGACCTGTCCCTGTGGCTGCGCAAGGCCCGCCCCTTGCGGGACGCCTGGGGAACGCCGTCGGCCTGCCGGGCCGAGGTCCTGCGGTCCCTCACACCACCGCGACGCTGAGTTTCACGACGTACTGCTCCTCGACGGTGCCGTCCGGGAAGAGCGGGGCCAGCAGCTTGCGCTCCCCCTCGAAGTACTCGCGGGTGCGGGCCTCGCCGAGGACCAGGAAGGCGGAGTGGCTGGCGAGGTTGGCGAGGTGGTCGTCCAGCGTGATGCGGCGGGTCCACGTCACCGACCGGCTGGTGAAATCGCCGAGCCCTTCGGGCAGGGTGCGGTGGGTCTCCCCCTTGACCTCGAAGAAGACCCGGAGCCGCTCCTCCTGTTCGGCGATCCACGGGACGGTGGCGTCCGCGTCGTTCCACCAGATCGCGAGCGCGCCGCCGGGCCGCAGCACCCGGCGGGCCTCGGGCACGGAGCGGGCCGGGTCGGTCCAGTGCCAGGCCTGGGCGTAGGTGAGCAGGTCGAACGCGCCGGTGGCCAGCGGCAGCCGGTCCCCGTCGCCGCGCACGATCGGGATCCCGGGGTGCGTGCGGCGGAACTCGGCGGCCATTCCGTCCCCGGGCTCCACGGCGAGGACCTCGGCCCCGCGCTCGTGCAGGAGCGCGGTGGCGATCCCGGTCCCGGCCCCCACGTCGGCCACCCGGGCACCGGCGAGCGGCCGCCCGGTGAGGGACTCGACGGCGTCCAAGAGGGCCGGTGGGTAGCTGGGGCGGTGGGCCGCGTACGAAGCGGCCGCCGCGTCGAAGGAACGGGCACGTGTGGTCATGCGTCCATTGTTTTCGATCACACAATCGGTAACAAGATCGAGGTACTTGCACCATGGGAAGGACGACGACCTGCATGACCGCCGTGACCGCCGTGACCGCGTGCGCGGCGGCGGTACTGCTCACCGGCCGCGGGGGCGCGAAGGGCTGCTCCTACACGATCAAGTAGGCGCGGAACCGATGCGGCCTTGGAGGACGAATGTGGCGTGAGCTCGTGGAACAGTACGGAGATGTCGGGCTGGGAAGCCCCGCGTCCGAGCGGGAGCTGCGCGACCTGGAGATCCGGTTGGGGCAGCCGCTTCCGATGCCCCTGCGAGGACTGCTCCTGGAATGCGACGGGATCCTCGACGAGGACGGAACGGACGTCGTCTGGAGCGCTGCGCGCATCGGCCTGAGCAACACGGAATTCCGGACCAGGGAAGACTTCGGAGCTCTGTACATGCCCTTCGGTGCGCTGATGTTCTTCGGCGACAACGGCGGAGGGGACCAGTTCGCGTTCGTGCGTACCCCTCAGCGCTCCGATGTCTTCGTCTGGGACCACGAGAACGACAGTCGCACCTGGGTGGCAGCCAATCTGGAGGGATACCTCCACCGTGCGCTTTCCCACCCCGGCGAGGATTGGTACCGCTGATCACCGGAGCCGCGGGCACGGCACTAGGTGCGGGGACGCAGGGAGAGCCGGCCGACGAGGATCGTCTGGAGGAGGAGCAGGGCCCCGGTGGCGGCCGCCGGCCACAGGGGGCGGTCCGGGCGGGTGCCCACGGCCCAGGCCGGGCCGTCGGGGTCCACCGTCACGGTGAGCCGGGCGCCGACCGGGAGGTCCTGCTCCACCTGGCCGGGCAGGTCCCGGCCGGCCTCCGTGCGCAGCCGTAGCGC
The DNA here is from genome assembly GCF_044756625.1 of Streptomyces sp. NPDC091682. Taxonomy (NCBI): domain Bacteria; kingdom Bacillati; phylum Actinomycetota; class Actinomycetes; order Kitasatosporales; family Streptomycetaceae; genus Streptomyces; species Streptomyces sp. NPDC091682. Next base: position 256,035 of record NZ_JBIVTH010000005.1, read on the forward strand.
GGGGACCGAGGTCGAGCCGTCCCCTGCCGCGGTCCGTTCGGCGACGACCGCCCGTTCCTCGCGGCCGCGTTCGTGGAGGGCGTGCCGGTCCCAGGTGGTCCCGCCGGCCACGGCGATGCCGACGGCGAGGAGTGCGACCGAGGTGCGGGCGACGAACTCCGCGCCGGTGCCGTGCGGAACCGCCGCGCCGACGACGAAGACGGCCAGCAGGACCGGGATCCAGGCTCCCCCGGGTCCGCGGAGCAGCCAGATCGCACCCAACTCCACTGCCAGAAGGAGGCAGTTGCGCAAGGTCGCGCCCGGCAGTCTCCGTATCAGTTCAGCCATGGACACATCATGCCTGGGGGGTCGACCCCGCCCTTCCCGCCCCCGCCACCCAGGCCGCGGCCGCCCGCAGCGCGGTGGCGCCCGCCGGCAGCGGCAGGCCCAGGAAGCCGTGGAAGACCCCCGGGTGGAGCTGGAGCGTGCAGTCGACGCCGGCCGCCGCCAGCCGGCGGGCGTACGCGAGGCCCTCGTCGCGCAGCACGTCGCAGTCGGCGAGGACGATCAGGGCGGGCGGCAGGCCCGACAGGTCGGGGGCGCGCAACGGCGAGACGTGCGGGTGCTCCGGGTCGCCGCCGTAGCTGTCCCAGTACCAGGCCATGTGGGCGGCGGTGTGGAAGTAGCCCTCCGCGTACGTCTCCACGGAGGCGGAGTCCATCCGGGCATCGAGCGGTGGGTAGAACAGCACCTGTCCGGCTACGAGTTCGGGCGCGCGCAGGGCCGTCACGGCCGCGAGGTTGCCGCCGCTGGAGTCCCCCGCCAGCACCACCCGGCCGGGGTCGCAGCCGAGCGCGCGGGCCCGCGCCCGCGCCCAGAGCAGGACGGTCAGCGCATCGTCCGGCGCCGCCGGCCAGGGGTGTTCCGGGGCCAGCCGGTAGTCCGCCGAGACGGCCACCGCGCCCGCGGCCGCGGCCAGGGCGCGGCACGTCGCGTCGTGGCTGTCCAGGCCGCACATCACCCAGCCGCCGCCGTGCAGGAAGACAACCAGGGGGCGGTCGGAGCGGCCGGGCGCGGGGTCGTAGACGCGGACCGGGACCCCGCCCGCGTGCGTGTCGGACACCGAGGCCACGGCCGGGCCCGTACGTCCGGACCCGGCCCCGGACGCCCCGGACGCCCCGGACGCCGCGGCCGCACGGAGGGCGCGGAGGTCGCCCGGTCCCGGGAAGCCGGCGGTCATCGCGTCGCACAGCCGCCTGGCCTGGGGTGAGAGGGGATCGGGTGTACGGAGGTGGTCGCTCACGCCGTCGTCATCCCCCCGTCCACGGTGAACTCGCTGCCCGTCACGTACGAGGACGCGTCCGAGCAGAGGAAGAGGACCAGCTCCCCGACCTCCTCCGGGCGGCCGATGCGCCCCAGCGGTACGTGCGACCAGTCCCGGCCCGCCACCGCCCCGACCACCATCGGGGTGTCGACGGCGCCCGGGTGCACCGAGTTGACCCGGATCCGGTCCCCGGCGAGGTCGAGCGCCGCCGACCGGGTCAGTCCGCGCAGCCCGAACTTGGTTGATCCGTAGGCGGCGTGGCCCGGTATTCCGACCAGTCCGGCGGTGGAGGAGATGTTGACGATCGAACCGCCCCCGCCCGCCCGCAGCACCGGCGCGACCGCCTGGATGCCGAGGAACGGGCCGAGCAGGTTGACCCGCAGGAGCGCTTCGAAGTCCTCCAGCCGTTGCCGTTCCACGTGGGCGGTGCGCCACAGGGCCGCGTTGTTGACCAGCGCCGAGACCGTCCCGAAGGCGCGGACCGACCGCTGCATCACGCTCGCCCAGCTCGCCGCGTCGGCCACGTCGTGGCGGACGTACAGCCCTTGGTCGCCGAGTTCGGCGGCCACCGCCCGGCCCTCGTCCTCCCGTACATCGGTGACGACGACCCGGGCCCCCGCCCGCGCGCACAGCCGGGCCTCGGCGGCGCCCTGGCCGCGCCCGGCGCCGGTGATCACGACGACCTTTCCGTCGAGCTGCTCCCCCACGGCTCAGCACGCTCCGTCCGCCCGGCATTTCGCATCGCCATTTCGAATAGGAATACTTCTAGCAGTCATGTCTTGCAGGGGGAAGGGTGCCGTACGGACCGGTCGTAGACTGCGCTGCGTGGCAGACGAGACGAACAAGCGCGCTCTCCCCGCGACCAGTTGGGCAGTGCTCGGACTGCTCTCCTTCGGAGAGGAGCTCTCCGGTTACGACCTGAAGAAGTGGTCGGACCGGTCGCTGCGGTTCTTCTACTGGAGCCCGTCGTTCAGTCAGATCTACAGCGAGCTCAAGCGCCTGGAGAGGGCGGGCTACGCGTCCTCGCGGATGGTCGCGCAGGACACCGGGACGCGCGACAAGCGGGTCTACCGGATCACGGACGAGGGCATGACGGCCGTACGGGAATGGGTCCGCGAGGCCCCAGTCGACCCGCCCGTCCTCAAGCACGGGCCGATGCTGCGCCTGTGGTTGGGTCACCTGCTGGAGCCGGAGCAGATGCGCGAAGTCCTCGTCCAGCAGCAGGAGTTCGCGGAGGGCATGCGCCGTCGCGCGATGGCCGACGCGGAGGGCTCGAAGGACGAGAGCGCCTGGGCGTACCCGACGCTCACCCTCAAGTGGGCCGAACGCTACTACGCCTCCGAGCGCGACCTCGCGGCGCGCATGCTCGAAGACATCAACGAGCTCGAAGGGCGCGGCAAGCTGCCGTAGGAGCGTCGGAAGGGGACCGGGAACGGCCGGCCTACTTCGACCGCTCGGCGCGCCGACCGCGCACCGGGCGCGACTGGCGGCCGACCTCGGTTTCACCGCGGCGGGCCGACGGGCCCGCGCGCTGCCGTACGCTCGCCCCATGACGGGCAGTGCGATCAGCCTCCGCAAGATGGAGGAGACGGCTCCGGCACTGGTGAGCCTCTACAAGAGCGCCGGGGTCTCCCTGCGCAAGTACGGCATGGAGGGCGGGCGCGCCGCGGTCTACCTGGTCCTGGACTACTCCGGGTCGATGAAGCCGTACTACGCGGACGGCAGCGTGCAGGCCCTCGCCGACCGGGTGCTGGGCCTCTCCGCGCACCTGGACGACGACGCCCGCGTGCCGGTGGTCTTCTTCTCCACCGAGGTCGACGCGGTGGAGGAGATCTCCCTGGCCGGGCACGAGGGCCGGGTCACCGAGATCGCCTCCCGGCTGGGCCACATGGGCAAGACGGCCTACCACGCGGCGATGGACGCGGTCATCGACCACTACCTGGACTCGGGGTCGACGGCCCCCGCCCTGGTCGTCTTCCAGACCGACGGCGGGCCGATCAACAAGCTCGCGGCCGAGCGGTACCTGTGCAAGGCGGCCCGGCTGCCGCTCTTCTGGCAGTTCGTCGGCTTCGGCAACACCCGCAGCACGCAGTTCGACTTCCTGCGCCGGCTGGACGAGCTGCCCGTCCCGGCGCAGCGGGCCGTGGACAACGCGGGCTACTTCCACGCGGGAGCGGACCCGCGCGCGGTACCGGACGACGAACTGTACGACCGCCTTGTCGGCGAGTTCCCGGCCTGGCTGGCGGCGGCGCGCGGTGCGGGCATCGTGCGCGCCTGACCTGCGCCCGCCGGTGCCCACGCTTTGATGGACGCATGACGCATACCAGCTGGGCAGTCTTCGAGAAGGCGGAACCGGAGTTCGCTGCGGCCGTCCAGGCCCGCTTCGCGCAGTACCCCCACCACGTCCTGGCCACCCTCCGCAAGGACGGCTCGCCCCGGGCGACCGGGCTGAACGTCGACATCCGGGGCGGGGAACTGTGGCTCGGCATGATGTTCGGCTCGATGAAGGCCAGGGACCTCCAGCACGACCCGCGCTTCGCCCTCCACACCAACCCGGGCGCGGGCGAGGAGATGCCCTACGGGGACGTACGGATCTCCGGGCGCGCGGTGGAGCTCGTGGACCCGCCCGAACTGCACCGGTACGCGGAAGAGACCGAGACCCCGCACCCGTTCCACCTCTTCCACGCCGATCTGACGGAGGTGGTCCACGTCCGCGTGCAGGGCGAGGAGCTGGTGGTCCGGTCGTGGACCCCGGAGCACGGCCTGCGCACCCTGCGCAGGGGCGACGACGACGAACCGCCGCGCGAGGACACCGACTGACGGGGTCGGGCCCGGCGCGCGGGGGCGAGTAGGGTCGAGGGGGGCGGCCGAAGCCAGTTGCGTTGGCTTCGGCCGCCCCTTCCTCCTCGTCCCGTTCCTCCTCGTCCCGGTCAGGCCGCCCGGCGGCGCAGCCACCAGGAGCAGAACCCGGCCAGCAGTCCGGAGAGCGCGAGGAAGATCCCGGTCTCGATCCACTGGAAGGTCCAGTAGCGGTCGGCGGGCTGGTAGTCGACCGCTACGTGGTGCTTCGAGGTGGCGAAGCACTCGAAGGGCTCCTTCTCGCGCTGCGCGCAGCCCGCGGCGCCGCGGACCTCCTTGCCGGAGGCGTCGAGCACCGCACCGAGGTCGGACACGACCCAAACGCCGGGCTTGAGCACCCCGATCCGCAGGTGGGCGTCGTTTCCGGAACCCTTCAGCTGGATGTGGTTCCCGTTCCAGCCGTCCTTCATCGCGCCGGACTCCTCGCCGCCACCGACCGGCGCCATGACGAGGGAGCTGAGCGCGACATCGGTGTGCTCCGGCGCCACGAAGTGCGGGCGGATCACGAAGGGCACGAAGACCTGCACCGCGAGGAAGGCGGCGAGGGTCGCGGCCATCGCGGGCACGGTGCGCCGGATCAGGAGTCCGGCCGAGGCGCCGAGGGTGAAGGCGAACGCCGCGTAGCCGAGGGGGACGACCCCGCGGCCGCTGAACATCAGGGCGGTGAACCGGTCCAGGTTGACCCGGTCGATGGGACTCGCCCACCAGGTCACCAGGAGGCTGAGCACGCCGGTGACGGCGACGGCGATCAGGCCGACGGCCCCGAGCTTGACCAGGAGCCAGCGGCCGCGGGAGATGCTCTGGTTCCAAACGAGCCGGTGGGTGCCGGTCTCCAGTTCCCGGGCGATCAGCGGGGCGCCCCAGAAGATCCCGATGATGCCGGGTGCGGCGAGCAGCAGGCTCGTGACGTAGTAGGTCAGGGTCTGGTACTCGACGACCAGGGCGTTCTTCGCCGATTCGCAGTCGCTGCCGCAGCCGGCGACGGTGGTGTCGTAGGCCTCGCGCATCTGGAGGCCGGTGACCACGAGGAATATTGCGAGCGCGGCCAGGACGGCGAACGCGGCGAGGGTCTGGACGCGGTACTGGCGCCAGGTCAGCCAGATCATCGCTGGTCCTCCCGGGTGGGTCGGGGGCCGGTCCCGGCCGTGGCCTGGCTCATTTAGGTGAGGACGAGGTCCTCCAGGTTGAGCGGCTCCAGGACCCAGGAGGTGTCCTGGACGGCCTTGTCGGAGCGCACGATGAAGGTGCTCTGCCGCTCGGTGTGGGTCTCCTGGATGACCTGCATGCCCTGGGGCAGGGTGGCCGCGTCGCGGCGGGCGGTGGTGAGCCGGAAGTGGGTGGCGAGCAGGTCGTCGACGTCGCCCGCGACCTGGACCCGGGAGGCGACCAGCGAGATCAGGTGGTCGCAGACCCGTTCCAGGTCGGAGACCAGGTGCGAGGAGAGCACGACGGTGGTTCCGTGTTCTGCCACGACCTCCATCAGGCTCTGCAGGAACTCCCGCCGGGCCAGCGGGTCCAGGGCGGCGACGGGCTCGTCGAGGATCAGCAGCTCGGGCCGTTTGGCGACGGCGAGGGTCAGGGCCACCTGGGCGCGCTGGCCGCCGGAGAGCTTGCCCGCCTTCTGGGCGGGGTCCAGGCCGAGCTGCCGGATCCGGTCCTCGGCCAGCTGTGCGTCCCAGCCCGGGTTGAGCCGCTTGCCCAGCTTCAGGTGGTCGGCGATGGACAGCCCCGCGTAGGTGGGGGTGTCCTGGGCGACGAACCCGACCTTGGCGAGCTGCTCGGGCCCGGACGCGGGCCGGCCGCCGAGTACCTCGATGGTGCCGGAGGTCGGGCCGATCAGCCCGCAGGCCAGCTGCAGCAGGGTTGACTTGCCGGCCCCGTTGGGCCCGACCAGTCCGACGACCCGCCCGGACGGCACGCTCAGGGTGCAGTCGCTCAGCGCCTCTTTGCGGCCGTACCGCTTGCCCAGCGCGCGGGCTTCCAATATTGCGGTTGCGGTCATTTCTCCTCTTCGGTGTGCGGATCCGTGTCCGTGCCGGTGCGGGCGCGGAAGGTGCTCAGGAACAGGGCCTCGATGCTCTCCTCGCCCAGCCCGGCGGCCCGCGCCCTGTCGAGCCACAGCTGCAGCTCCCGGCGCAGCGGCTCGTGCTCGGCGAGCGAGTCGTCGCTGAGCGTGCCGGAGATGAAGGTGCCGACCCCGGGCTTCTTCGCGACCAGGCCCTCGTACTCCAGCTCCCGGTAGGCCTTGAGCACGGTGTTCGGGTTGATCGCCACGCCGGCCGCGACGTCCTTGACGGTCGGCAGCCGGTCGCCCTCGGACAGCAGCCCGAGCCGCAGGGCCTGACGCACCTGGTGGACGAGCTGCATGTACGGAGCGACGCCGGACCGGGCATCGAGGTGGAACTCGATCACTGTCCTCCTCTATTCATCTAGCTTCCTAGCACTATAGGACTATGGGTGTGCAACAGGTCAAGCAGCCGGGCCGCAACACCGCAACGGCGAGGCCCAATTGGAGGTTCGAAGCATCAACACCTGCCCCTAGGCTTTTGGTTCATGACGACACCCGACTGCTACTCCTGCGGCAAGGAAGCCGAAGCCGAGTCGAACGGCCTCCCGCCGCGCGAGTGCGTGGTGCAGGACCGGCATTGGCGAGTGGCTCATGACTTCAACACCGCGTTGCCCGGCTGGCTGGTGCTGCTGCCACGGCGCCACGTCACCGCCGTTCACGAACTCACCGATGCCGAGGCGTCAACCCTGGGCGTGTGGCAGGTCCGGCTCTCCCGGGCCCTGCAGAGCGTGACGGGTTGCGCCAAGACCTACGTCGTCCAGTTCGCCGAAGCCAAGGGCTTCGCACACGTCCACTTCCACATCGTGCCGCGCATGGCCGATCTGCCCCCGGAACATCGCGGACCGGGCGTTTTCGAGCTGCTCCGGCGACCGGAGCGGGAACGGGTGACGGCCGAGCAGGCGGACCGGATGGCCCTCGCCCTGCGATCCGAGCTTCGCGGCGGCCCGAACGCCGGGTGACCGGTCACGGAAGGCACGTCGGCCCCCGCCGGGAGTCCGGCAGGGGCCGACGGCGCAAGCCGCCTACTTCAGGTGGCGGTCGAAGAACCGGTTCCCGTCCTCCACCTCGAACCACGGGGTGCCCGTGTGTCCGCCCAGGTTCGCGTGGAGCGTCTTCTCCTCGGTGCCGAAGGCGTCGAAGAGGTCCAGGGCCCGTTGCCGGGGGTTCCCTTCGTCGTCCCACTGCAGCAGGAACAGCAGCGGTACGGTGACCTGCCGGGCCTCCTCGCGCTGGGCGCGGGGCGCGTAGCCCCCGGCGAAGAGGCCTGCGGCGGCGATGCGCGGCTCGGCCACGGCGAGGCGGATGCCGAGGGCGGTCCACCCCGAGTACCCGACCGGGCCGCCGATCTGGGGCAGTTCGAGGAGGGCGTCCAGGGTGGTCCGCCATTCCGGGACCGCGTTCTCGACCAGCGGGCCGATCAGGGACTCGAAGATCCCGTCGACCGGCTCGCCGGCCTGCACCGCGCGGCGGAGCTCGGCGCGCACCTGCTCGTCGGCGGCGGAACGGGGCCGGTCGCCGCACCCGGCGGCGTCGATGCTCGCCACCGCGTAGCCGGCCGCCGCACAGTGCCGGGCCCGGGCCACTAGCCGGTCCGCACTCTTGGGCAGGCCGTTGTTGTGGGCCATCAGGATCAGTGGGACAGGGGCGGCGGACTCGGGCGTCCACAGGGTGCCGGGGATCTCGCCGAGGGTGAATTCGCGGGCGAGGACGCCGTCGTCGAGGCGGCGTTCGGAGGTGACGTGCATGGTCGTGCCTTTCGGGAATGCGCGTTGACGGCGCTCCCGGACGACCTGTCTACCGCCCGACCGTGACCCCGAAGGGGAGCACCCATGTCGATACTGCGTTCACGGGTACCACCTCCTCCTGCTGTCGCACGGCCCACCGGAAACGTAGCAGCGGCCAGGGCGGTCTGCGCAACGGATTTCTCGCGCACCGTTGTCAGTGCCGCTGGCTAGCGTGAACGGTGTTCTGCCGAAGCGAAGTCACCATGGGGGATCACATGAAGCAGGCACACGGGCGCGGCCGGGCCGCCGCCGTCACCGCACTGACCGCCGCACTCACGCTGGCACTCGCGGCCGGTACGGCCCGGGCCTCGTCGGGGGACGAGATCATCGGCTACCCGGGACCCGACGGGCTGATCTGGATCCCCGAGCAGGCCGGTTCCAGCGGCTTCGTCTCGGGCGGCCTTTCGCCCCGGCTGGACACGTTCATCACCTTCGGCTGCGCGGGCGGCGGCACCATAGAGGTGGCCTTCCACCTCGAGAACCACCCGGACCGCGACCCGGCGCCCTTCACGGTCGACTGCCCCGAGAGCGACCCGGCGCGCGTCACCGTCCCCCTCGGCACCGGCCTGCGGGGCGGCTTCCAGGCCTGGGTGACGGCCTCGGGCCCGTCCACCCGCTGGGGCGCCACGGTCGTCCAGCCCGAGTAACCCGCAAGCGCCACAGCGCCCGCCACCCCTGGTCGGGGACGTGGCGGGTGCTGCGTCGCCCTCCTGTCAGGCGGGCACCGACCTGAACCCGGCCCTGACCGTCTTGCCCACCACCTCCTCGCGGACCTCCAGCTCGTCAGCGAGCACGCCGACCAGCCAGAGGCCACGCCCTCCCTCCGCCTCGGAACCGGGCTGCCGTAGCACCGGGCATCCCGGTCCGCTATCGCGCACCTCGATCCACAGCACGTCCCGCTCCCGCGTCAGCCTCACCGAGAACTCACGTCCGGGCGGAGCCCCGTGCAGCACGGCGTTCGCCGCCAACTCGGAGGCGCACAGGCGTATGTCGTCCCGCCGTTCCGACACGCACCACCCGGCAAGCGTGTCGCCGACGAACTGCCGGACCGCACGTGCCGAAACACGAACTCGCGGGAATCGCTGTTCCCTGAAGGAGGACACGGACCCGCCACCTCACTCTGTGCTTCCAAGGCGGCACAGAACGTATCGCTTTCCGCGAAAGCCAGCAAGATTGGAAACTGTGGGGGCTCCGGGCTCCGTCGCATAACGTGGAAGCGACGGAGCGGACTTCAGGCGTGGGAGGCACTGTGAGCGGCAGCAAGTGGACCAGCAGGTCGATGCCGTACCTGACGGCCCGCCCGACCGGCGCGACGGACGCCTGGACGGGCGAGGCCGGGGAAGCCGACCGACGGGGCGGTCAGCGCGTCCTGCACGCGGGAGAGGTGACGTCTCCCGACGCCGTAGCCCTGATGCTCGGCCTGTCCGCCGGGAGCACGGTGGTGACGCGTCGAAGGGTCATCGAACTCGACGGCGAAGCAACCGAGCTGACGGACACCTACTACCCTCCGGACATCGCCACCGGTACCGCTCTCGCCGGCACGGCAAAGATCCGCGGCGGTGCCGTCACCCTGCTGGCCGCGCTGGGGCACGTCGGCGTACGCGTCGTCGAAGACGTGACGGCACGACTGCCGGACGCCCATGAGTGCGCACAGCTCGACCTCGCCCCTACGGAGCCGGTTCTGCAACTCGCCCGTACCACTTACGACTCGACGGATCGGGCCATCCAGGCGGACATCATGATCATGCCCGCCGGCCGCCAGCGCCTTCGGTACGAGATCACGATCGGATGACCTTGCCCAGCCACGAAGCCGACGGACCCGACCCACGGCCGCTGCATGCTCGCATCGCCGCCGATCTTCGTGAGGAGATCCTGAGCGGCGAGCTGGCGGCGGGTGCCAAGCTCCCCTCGACCGCGCGGCTGAAGGAGCGCTTCGACGCCTCCAATGCCACCATCCAGAAGGCCGTGCAGCTGCTCAAGGACGAGGGACTGGCGGTCGGGCGGGCTGGAGCCGCAGTGACGGTACGGGCGAACCGGCAGCGGACCGTCCGCCCGGCCGAATCCCTCACTCCGGCGGGCTCCGGGGAGGCGTACCCGTGGCTCGCGAACGTCACGAACCGTCGCTCCTCCGTGCGCAGTGTCCTGCTGTCCGTCGAGGAAGTGCCGGTCACCGGCGACGTGGCCGAAGCCCTCGGCCTGCCGAGCGGGGAGACGGCCGTCCGCCGCCGACAGCTGATCACCATCGACGGTGAACCGGCCGAGCTGGTCGCCTCGTACTACCCCCTGGGCATCGCGCGCGCCACGGCACTTGCCGAGCCGCGTCGGATCCGGGGTGGCACACCGACCCTGCTGACCGCACTCGGCTTCCCGCCGCGCCACAGCGTGGACCGGGTCTCCGCCCGCGTGGCGACGCAGGAGCAGTACACGGCCCTGCGCCTCCCCGGTGAGCTGCCGGTGCTGCGTACCCTCCGCACCGTCTACGGCGAAGGCGACCGGCCTGTCGAAGTCACTGTCATGGTCAAGGCCGGCCACCTCTATGAGCTTCGGTACGAGTTCACACACGAAACCTGACCCCGAACACGCCACAGCGCCCGCCACCCCTGGTCGGGGACGTGGCGGGCGCGGTGTCGGGAGTTCCGCACGTCATTGTGCGGACCGTATGAGGGGTCCCTCCCCCGAAGGGGAGGGGGACTGCTGCGGTCAGACGGTCAGCGAGCGGTCCGTCGGCTTGACCGGGTACGGGAGGGCGCTGCTGCCGGTCAGGAAGCGGTCCACGCCGCGGGCGGCCGAGCGGCCCTCCGCGATGGCCCAGACGATGAGCGACTGGCCGCGGCCCGCGTCGCCGGCGACGAAGACGCCGTCCACGTTGGTCGCGTAGGAGGCGTCGCGGTCGATGTTGCCGCGGGCGTCCATCTCCAGGCCGAACTGCTGGGTGAGGCCGTTCGCCTGGTCGGTGCCCGTGAAGCCCATCGCCAGGGTGACCAGCTGCGCGGGGAGAACGCGCTCGGTGCCGGGCTTCTGGACGAGCTTGCCGTCCTCGAAGGCGACCTCGACCAGGTGGAGGGCCTGGACGTTGCCGTCCTCGTCGCCCTCGAAGTGGGTGGTGGAGACGGAGTAGACCCGCTCGCCGCCCTCCTCGTGGGCCGAGGTGACCTTGTAGAGCATCGGGAAGGTCGGCCAGGGCTGGTTCGCGTTGCGGTCCTCGCCCGGCTTGGGCATGATCTCCAGCTGCGTGACCGAGGCCGCGCCCTGGCGGTGGGCGGTGCCCACGCAGTCCGCGCCGGTGTCGCCGCCGCCGATGACGATCACGTGCTTGCCCTCGGCCGTGATGGGGGGCGCCATGAAGTCGCCCTCCTGGACCTTGTTGGCGAGCGGCAGGTACTCCATCGCGAAGTGGATGCCGTTCAGCTCGCGGCCCGGGACCGGCAGGTCGCGGGAGACGGTCGCGCCCGCCGCGATGACCACCGCGTCGAACCGCTTGCGCAGGTCGGTGGCGGTGATGTCGCGGCCGACCTCGATGCCGGTGCGGAACTTGGTGCCCTCCGCGCGCATCTGCTCGATGCGGCGGTTGATGTGCACCTTCTCCATCTTGAACTCGGGGATGCCGTAGCGCAGCAGGCCGCCGATGCGGTCCGCGCGCTCGTACACGACCACGGTGTGGCCGGCCCGGGTCAGCTGCTGGGCGGCGGCGAGACCGGCCGGGCCCGAGCCGATGACGGCGGCCGTCTTGCCGGACAGCCGGTCCGGCGCCTGCGGGGTGACGTCGCCGTTGTCCCACGCCTTGTCGATGATCGAGACTTCGACGTTCTTGATGGTCACGGCGGGCTGGTTGATGCCGAGCACGCACGCCGACTCGCAGGGGGCCGGGCACAGCCGCCCGGTGAACTCCGGGAAGTTGTTCGTCGCGTGCAGGCGCTCGGAGGCGGCGGTCCAGTCCTCGCGGTACGAGAAGTCGTTCCACTCCGGGATCAGGTTCCCGAGCGGGCACCCGTTGTGGCAGAACGGGATGCCGCAGTCCATGCAGCGGCCGGCCTGCTTGCTGATGATCGGCAGCAGCGAGCCCGGGACGTAGACCTCGTTCCAGTCCTTCAGCCGATCGGCGACGGGACGGGTACAGGCGGTCTCGCGCGGGGTGGTGAGGAAGCCCTTCGGGTCAGCCATGGGTCGCCGCCTCCATCATCTTCTCCGTGGTCTCGGATTCCGAGAGTCCGGCGAGCTCAGCGGCGTCCTTGGCGGCGAGCACTGCCTTGTACGTGGTGGGGATGATCTTGCTGAAGCGGTCCACCGCGACGGACCAGTCAGCCAGGAGCTTCGCGGCCACGGTCGAGCCGGTCTCCTCCTCGTGGCGGCGCACCACATCGTGCAGCCACTGCTTGTCGGTGTCGGACAGGACGGTCTCGACCGCGCCCGCGTTGCCGACGTTGACGTTGTGCGGGTCGAGGTCGATGACGTACGCGACGCCGCCCGACATGCCGGCCGCGAAGTTGCGGCCCGTCTCGCCCAGGACGACCGCCCGGCCGCCGGTCATGTACTCGCAGCCGTGGTCGCCCACGCCCTCCGAGACGACCAGCGCGCCGGAGTTGCGGACGCAGAAGCGCTCGCCGGTGCGGCCGCGCAGGAACATCTCGCCGCCGGTGGCTCCGTAGCCGATCGTGTTGCCCGCGATCGTGGAGTACTCGGCGAGGTGGTCGGCGCCGCGGTCCGGGCGGACCACGATGCGGCCGCCGGAGAGGCCCTTGCCGACGTAGTCGTTGGCGTCGCCCTCCAGGCGGAGGGTCACGCCCTTCGGCACGAAGGCGCCGAAGGACTGGCCGGCGCTGCCGGTGAACGTCAGGTCGATGGTGTTGTCGGGCAGGCCCGCGCCACCGAACTTCTTGGTGACGTGGTGGCCGAGCATGGTGCCGACGGTCCGGTTGATGTTGCGGATCGCGACCCGGGCGCGGACCGGCTGGGCCGCCTCGGCGGTCTCGGCGTTCAGCGCGTCGGCGGCGAGCTCGATCAGCTCGTTGTCGAGGGCCTTCTCCAGACCGTGGTCCTGCTCGATCAGGGCGTGGCGGACCGCGCCCTCGGGCAGCTCCGGCACGTAGAAGAGCGGCTCCAGGTCGAGACCCTGCGCCTTCCAGTGCGTGACGGCCTGGGTGGTGTCGAGGACCTCGGCGTGGCCGACGGCCTCCTCGATCGTGCGGAAGCCCAGCTCGGCGAGGATCTCGCGCACCTCCTCCGCGATGTACTCGAAGAAGTTGACGACGAACTCGGGCTTGCCGGAGAAGCGGTCGCGCAGGACCGGGTTCTGGGTGGCGATGCCGACCGGGCAGGTGTCCAGGTGGCAGACGCGCATCATGACGCAGCCGGAGACGACGAGCGGCGCGGTCGCGAAACCGAACTCCTCGGCGCCGAGCAGCGCGGCGATGACCACGTCGCGGCCGGTCTTGAGCTGGCCGTCGGTCTGGACGACGATCCGGTCGCGCAGCCCGTTGAGCAGCAGGGTCTGCTGGGTCTCGGCGAGGCCGAGCTCCCAGGGGCCGCCCGCGTGCTTGAGCGAGGTGAGCGGGGAGGCGCCCGTTCCGCCGTCGTGGCCGGAGATGAGGACGACGTCCGCGTGGGCCTTGGAGACACCGGCGGCGACCGTGCCCACGCCGACCTCGGAGACCAGCTTCACGTGGATGCGGGCGACCGGGTTGGCGTTCTTGAGGTCGTGGATCAGCTGGGCCAGGTCCTCGATGGAGTAGATGTCGTGGTGCGGCGGCGGGGAGATCAGGCCGACGCCCGGGGTGGAGTGGCGGGTCTTGGCGACCCACGGGTACACCTTGTGGCCGGGCAGCTGGCCGCCCTCGCCGGGCTTGGCGCCCTGCGCCATCTTGATCTGGATGTCGTCCGCGTTGACCAGGTACTCGCTCGTGACACCGAAGCGGCCGGAGGCGACCTGCTTGATGGACGAGCGGCGCGCCGGGTCGTACAGGCGGTCCGGGTCCTCGCCGCCCTCACCGGTGTTGGACTTGGCGCCCAGCTGGTTCATGGCGATGGCGAGGGTCTCGTGCGCCTCCTTGGAGATGGAGCCGTACGACATGGCGCCGGTGGAGAAGCGCTTGACGATGTCCTCGACCGACTCGACCTCGTCGATGGAGATGGCTTCGCGCTCGGAGGTGAAGCCGAACAGGCCGCGGAGCGTCATCAGGCGCTCGGACTGCTCGTTCACCCGTGCCGTGTACTGCTTGAAGATGTCGTACCGGCGGTTGCGGGTGGCGTGCTGGAGGCGGAAGACCGTCTCCGGGTCGAACAGGTGCGGCTCGCCCTCGCGGCGCCACTGGTACTCGCCGCCGATCTCCAGCGCGCGGTGCGTGGCCGCGATGCCGGAGGCGGGGTACGCCTTGGCGTGGCGCGCGGCCACCTCCTTGGCGATGACGTCCAGGCCGGCGCCGCCGATCTTGGTGGCGGTGCCGTTGAAGTAGGTCTCGACGAAGGCGTCGTTCAGGCCGACGGCCTCGAAGACCTGGGCGCCGCGGTAGGAGGCGACGGTGGAGATGCCCATCTTGGACATGACCTTCAGGACGCCCTTGCCGAGCGCGTAGATCAGGTTCTTGATGGCCAGCTCCGGCTCCAGGCCGGACAGGAAGGTACCGGCGCGCAGCAGGTCCTCGACGGACTCCATGGCCAGGTACGGGTTGACGGCGGCGGCGCCGTAGCCGATGAGCAGGGCGACGTGGTGGACCTCGCGGACGTCACCGGCCTCGACCAGCAGACCCACCTGGGTGCGCTGCTTGGTGGCGATGAGGTGGTGGTGCACGGCGGAGGTGAGCAGCAGCGACGGGATCGGCGCGTGCTCGGCGTCCGAGTGGCGGTCCGAGAGGACGATGAGGCGGGCGCCGTTGGCGATGGCCGCGTCGGCCTCGGCGCGGATCTCCTCGATGCGGGCGGCCAGGGCCTCGCCGCCGCCGGAGACCCGGTAGAGGCCGGAGAGCGTGGCGGCCTTCATGCCGGGCATGTCGCCGTCGGCGTTGATGTGGATGAGCTTGGCCAGCTCGTCGTTGTCGATCACCGGGAACGTCAGGGTGACGCTGCGGCAGGACGCGGCGGTCGGCTCCAGCAGGTTGGACTGCGGGCCGATCGAGGACAGCAGCGAGGTGACGAGCTCCTCGCGGATGGCGTCCAGCGGCGGGTTGGTGACCTGCGCGAACAGCTGGGTGAAGTAGTCGAAGAGCAGCCGCGGGCGCTCGGACAGGGCCGCGATCGGGGAGTCCGTGCCCATGGAGCCGAGCGGCTCGCCGCCGGTGCGGGCCATGGGCGCGAGGATGACGCGCAGCTCTTCCTCGGTGTAGCCGAAGGTCTGCTGGCGGCGGGTGACCGAGGCGTGGGTGTGCACGATGTGCTCGCGCTCGGGCAGGTCCGACAGTTCGATCTCGCCGGTCTCCAGCCACTCCGCGTAGGGGGCGGCGGCGGCCAGCTCGTTCTTGATCTCGTCGTCCTCGATGATCCGCTTCTGGGCGGTGTCGACGAGGAACATCTTGCCGGGCTGCAGGCGGCCCTTGCGGACGACCTTGGCCGGGTCGATGTCGAGCACGCCGACCTCGGAGCCGAGGACGACGAGGCCGTCGTCGGTGACCCAGTAGCGGCCGGGGCGCAGACCGTTGCGGTCGAGGACCGCGCCGACCTGGGTGCCGTCGGTGAAGGTGACGCAGGCCGGGCCGTCCCAGGGCTCCATCATCGTGGAGTGGTACTGGTAGAACGCGCGGCGGGCCGGGTCCATGGAGGTGTGGTTCTCCCACGCCTCCGGGATCATCATCAGCACGCTGTGCGGGAGGGAACGGCCGCCGAGGTGGAGCAGCTCCAGGACCTCGTCGAAGGAGGCCGAGTCGGAGGCGTCCGGGGTGCAGATCGGGAAGATCCGGTCGAGCACGCCGTCGCCGAAGGCCTCGGAGGCCAGCTGGGACTCGCGGGCCTTCATCCAGTTGCGGTTGCCCTTGACCGTGTTGATCTCGCCGTTGTGCGCGACGAAGCGGTACGGGTGGGCGAGCGGCCACGACGGGAAGGTGTTCGTGGAGAAGCGCGAGTGGACCAGGGCGACGGCCGAGGCGAAGCGGCGGTCGGAGAGGTCCGGGAAGAAGGGCTCCAGCTGGCCGGTGGTCAGCATGCCCTTGTAGACGATGGTGCGGGCGGACAGCGACGGGAAGTAGACGCCGGCCTCGCGCTCGGCGCGCTTGCGCAGCACGAACGCCTTGCGGTCCAGCTCGATGCCGGTCGTCCCGTTGCTGACGAAGAGCTGGCGGAAGGCCGGCATGGTGGCGCGGGCGCCGTTGCCGAGCAGGTCCGGGGTGACCGGGACCCCGCGCCAGCCGAGGACCGTGAGGTTCTCCTCGGCGGCGATGGCCTCGATCTGCTCCACGGCGGCGGCCTGTGCGGTGCCGTCGGCGGGGAGGAAGGCGATGCCGACGGCGTAGCCACCGGCCTCGGGGAGCTCGAAGCCGGCCACCTCGCGCAGGAACGCGTCGGGGACCTGGCTGAGGATTCCGGCGCCGTCGCCCGAGTCCGGCTCGGAGCCGGTCGCGCCACGGTGCTCGAGGTTCCGCAATACGGTCAGGGCCTGCTCAACGAGCGTGTGGGTGGCCTCGCCGGTGAGGTTCGCCACGAATCCGACGCCACAGGCGTCCTTCTCGTTGCGCGGGTCGTACATGCCCTGCTGGGCGGGGCGACCGTCCATGGGCGACCAGGCGGTGGTGCTGGAGCCGGTCGCGGAGTGCGTGGATGCGGAACGCATCGGCTCTCCCGTCGTCGTCGTGGCATATGTGCATAGCCGAGGGACGACGTTGGCCCTCTGCGAAATTTCGTGCAGATTACATGATGACGACAATCCCGAGAAGCGGATACGTCATTCCAGCATGCGGACACTGCACGAGGCAGAAAGAGCGGACTTCCGCGGCGCGCCAAGGGTTCTTCGCGGGGCGGAGGTCCGGATGCAGGACGGGCATCGTTGCCCGGAGTCCTGGTCTGATTCCCGGCGGACACGGAATTGAAACCGCCGGGTAATGAACTACTTATGTTGGGTACTGCATAGTGTCTCACTCCAGCCGCGGTCAGCCTACGGCTCCACCGATCCAGGTTCCCAGGATGTACGTCACACCCGCGGCCGCGCCACCCAGGGCCAGCTGACGGACGCCGCTGTACCACCAGGACCGGGCGGTGACCCGGGAGACGACCGCGCCGCAGGCGAAGAGACCGACCAGCGCGAGCAGCACCGCGGGCCACAGGGTCGTGGCGCCGAGCAGGTACGGCAGGACGGGGAGCAGCGCGCCCAGCGCGAAGGAACCGAACGACGAGACCGCCGCGACCAGCGGCGAGGGCAGGTCGTCGGGGTCGATCCCGAGCTCCTCGCGGGCGTGGATCTCCAGCGCCTGCTCGGGATCGCGCGACAGCTGCATGGCGACCTCGCGGGCGAGCGGCGGCTCGACGCCGCGGGAGACGTAGAGCTCGGCGAGCTCCTCCATCTCGTCGACCGGGTGCCTGCGCAACTGCTGGCGCTCCACGTCCAGTTCGGCGAGGACCAGTTCGCGCTGCGAGGCGACGGAGGTGTATTCGCCGGCCGCCATCGAGAAGGCGCCGGCCGCGAGACCCGCCAGCCCGGTGATGACGACGGTCTGCGGGGCGACGGCGCCGCCGGCCACACCGGTCATCAGGGCGAGGTTCGAGACGAGTCCGTCCATGGCGCCGAAGACGGCCGGCCTCAGCCATCCACCGTTGACGTCGCGGTGGGTGTGGTTGTCGCGGTGCGCGGTGTGCAGCGGTGCTTCGATGTCGATGATGGACATGCGTGGAATCTCCCCAAATCTGCGAACGGACGCCACAACGCGCCCCGCTCCCCCTGAACACCTCGAAACTACGCACGATTTCTGCCGCCCGCCAGCAAGGAAGGCCGTACTTACCTGGGCTTTTGCGGGTCGGCGACCGGGTGACGGGGGTGTTCGCGGGGTGTTTCGCGGTGGGCGACAAACCACATGCCATGGCACAAATCCCCCAAGGGCTCATGATGAGCCCCATCCGATGTGGGAGAGGCGCGCCATGGAGCCGATGAAGCTGATTGCATGCAATCCGCAGGTCCTCCTCGAACGGGCCAGGGGCGCTCTTCTCGGACTCGCCGTGGGTGACGCGCTGGGCGCCCCCGCGGAGAACATGAAGCCTTCGCAGATCCGGGCGAAATGGGGCCGCATCGAAGGTTTCGTGTCGGAGGACCCGGCGGGCACGGACGACACCGAGTACGCGATCTTCTCGGGGCTGTTGCTGGCCCGGCACGGCTCGGCGCTCACCGTCTCCCACGTGGAGCGGGCCTGGCACCACTGGATCGCCGACCTCGACGAAGGCCCCTTCCGGGGCGCCGGGTTCTCCGAGCGCGGCACCTTGGAGAACCTCCGGCGGGGCCTGGCCGCACCCATCTCCGCCCAACACCGGCACGCGTGGTCGGACGGCCTGGCCATGCGGGCCGCGCCGTTCGGCGTCTTCGCCGCGGGCCGGCCCGCGGAAGCGGCCCGGCTCGTCGCCGTCGACGGCTCGGTCAGCCACGACGGGGAGGGCATCTACGGCGGCCAGGCGGTCGCGGCGGGCGTGGCCGCCGCCATGGCCGGCGGCTCCCCCGCCTCGGCGATCTCCGCGGCCCTGTCCGTCATCCCGTCCGACTCCTGGACGGCCCGCTCCCTGCGCCGGGCGGTCACCGCCGCCCCGCGCGGCGAACGGGCGGTGCGCTCGGCGGTGGTCATCGGCGGCTACCCGTGGACCGACCTGGCCCCGGAGGCGGTGGGCCTGGCCTTCGGGGCCTTCGCCGCCTGCCGGGGCGACTTCCCGTCCTCCGTCCTCACCGCCGTGAACATGGGCCGCGACGCCGACACCACCGCGGCGGTGGCGGGCGCCCTGGCCGGCGCGCTGTCGGGCGCCGGTGCGATCCCCGCCGCCTGGTCCTCGGCCATCGGCCCGGTACGCGGCAGCTGCCTCCCCTCGATGCGGGGCTACCACGTCCTGGACATCGCGGACCTCCTCACCCCGGAATGCGAGGCCGTCCGATGACCCCCTCGCCGGACGACCAAACGCTGGCGCCACCCCCGGCGGACCGGGGCCCCGAGAGCCCGCCCCCGGGTGCGGCCCCACGCGCGCCGGAGCCCGGCTGCCCGGCCCCGGGTACGGCCCCGACCGACCGGGAGCTGGAGCACCTGCCCCCCGGTACGGCCCCGGCCCCGGCCGAGCCGGTAGGCCGGCCCCCGAACGATCGGGCCCCGGTCGGAGCGTCGGCTCGGGTGCTGCCCGCGATGCGGCTGGTCACGGGGGCCGGGCCGGCTCCGGCCGAGCAGCGGCCCGGGGTGCTGCCCCCGGGTGCGGAGGGCGGCGGGGTGGGGAGCGTCCTCGCACCCCACCCCGGGACGGGGTCCCGGATCGTGGTCCGGGCCGGGCAGAGGGCCCCGGCCGGGACCGGGGTCCGGACCCCGGAACGACCCGCCGAGCCCCCCGCAGGGGAACCGGCAGGGGTGCGGCCGATCGAGGGGCTCCTCCTCGGGCTCGCCGCCGGCGACGCGGCCGGGTGGCCCGCCGCCCGCCACCGCGCCAGCCGGATGCCCGAGTGGACCCGCCGCCTGACCCGCGAACTCGACACCTTCGCCGAGCAGAACGCCACCACCACCCTCCCCGTCCCCATCGCCCTCAACCAGCCCCCCGAACCCCTTCGCCTCGGGCCCTCCGACGACGCCGAATGGGCTGCGTTCGTCGCCGAGTCCGTGCTCACCGCCGCCGGCGTCCTCCTCAGTGACCTCTCCCGGTCCCGTCGCATGCGCGCCGCCATCGACCTCGCGTGGAACGCCCTGGCCTCCGAAGTCGCCGCGGCAGCGGAACGCGCGCCCGAGGTCGAGTCCGCCGTCCTCCCCCTCCGCGCCCGGATCTCCGTCCGCGCCGGCCTCGGCAACCTCGCCACCGGCCTGCGCCCGCCCGCCACCGGCCACGACAACCCGCACTACTTCGACGACGCCGCCTGCGTCCGCGCCTGCGTCCTCGCCGTCGTGCATCCCGGCGACGCCCGCGCCGCCGCCGACCTCGCCGAGTTCGACGCCCGCTACACCCAGGACGGCGACGGGGTGCACGGCGCCCGCGCCATGGCCGCCGCCATCGCCACCGCCCTCACCACCCCCTCCGCCGCCGACGCCGCCGACGCCGCCGACGCCGTGGACGCCGCCGTGGACGCCGCCCTCGCCCAGCTCCCCGCGGCCACCGAGATCGGCCGCAACGCCCGGCACGCCGTCCGCCTCGCCCGTACCCACAAGGACGGCGGCGCCTTCGGCATCGTCCCCACCCTCGAACACGAGATCGTCGACCACGTCTACAGCTACGGGATCGCCGCCGCCGAGACCGTCCCCGTGGCCCTCGCCCTCGCCACGGCCGCCCGCGGCAGGATGACCGAGGCCGTCCCGGCCGCCGCCTGCCTGTCCCGCGTCGCGGACTCCGCCCCCGCCCTGGCCGGCGCGCTGACCGGCGTCCTCGGCGGCGGCGACTCGATCCCCGCCGCCTGGCGCGAAGCCTGCCGCACCCTCTCCGGCTGCGCCCTCCCCCGCCTCGCCGGCACCGACCTCGTGGAACTCGCCGCGCTCCTCGCGGCCACGGAACTCACCTCACCCAAGGGATGATTCGGACATGACGCTCACGTTGGAGGACCGGGCCCGCGGCGCCCTCGTCGGAGCCGCCGTCGGCGATGCGCTCGGCGGCCCGGTGGAGGGCTGGACCCCGGACCAGATCGTGGAACGGCACGGCGGTCGCGTGCACGGCATCGTCGGCCCCTGGTACAAGGACTGGCGCACGGCCCGCCCCATCGCCCCGTACCACAAGGGCGACGGGCACGTCACGGACGACACCCTGATGACGCACGCGCTGGTACGGGTCTACGAGGCCGTACGGGACCACCTCGACGCCTACGCGATCGCCGAGCACCTGGTCCCCGACCTGATGTCCACGCCCCGCTGGATCCCGGAACTGGAGGCAGAGGCCCTGCCGTTGCAGCGGATCTTCCTCGCCGAGAAGTGGATCGTGACCCGGCTGCACTACGCGCACGCCGACCCCCGCGAGGCCGGCAGCGGCAACATCGTCAACTGCGGTGCGGCGATGTACATGGCCCCGGTGGGGATCGCCAACGCGGGCAATCCGGCGGGCGCGTACGCGGAGGCGCTGGACGTCGCCGGTGCGCACCAGTCCTCGTACGGGCGGGAGGCTGCGGGCGTGTTCGCGGCGGCGGTGGCGGCCGCGTGCGTGCCCGGGGCGACGGCCGCCTCGGTGGTCGACACCGCCCTGTCCCTGGCCAAGGACGGCACGCGCAACGCGATCGCGGCCGTCCGCGAAGTGGCCGCCGGCCACCGGGACTTCGAGTCGGCGCTGGCCCCGCTGCGGGCGGCGGTGACCCCGTACGACTCGGTCGGGCCGGACTACCGAAGCCCGTCGCTCGACGCCCGCCGTCCCTCCCGCCTCCATGCCATCGAGGAACTCCCGGTCGCGCTCGGGATGCTGCTCGTCGCGGACGGACGGTACGAGACCGCGGTGCTCGGCGCGGTCAACTACGGCCGGGACTGCGACTCCATCGCCACCATGGCGGGGGCGATCGCCGGAGCCCTGGGCGGCGAGGCCGCGGTCCCGGCCGCCTGGGCCAAGCAGGTCGCCGAGGCCAGCCGCCTCGACCTGCACGCCCCGGCCGAGGCGCTGGCCGCGGTGGCCCGGGAGATCTTCGCGCTCGACCGCTCCCGCCGCCGCTCCCACGAGGCGGCCTTCACCGCGATCGCGGCGGACCGGTGACGGACGCCACCGGGCCCGCCCCGGCCGCACCTACGTACGCGCCGGACCCGGTGGGCGAAGCCCTCCGGCTGACCTGGGCCCAGCCCGAGGACCTCGTCGGGCACGAGCTGCGCCAGGCCGCGGAGGACGGCCGGAACCCGGCCGCCGCCCTCCGCGCCTGGCTCGCGGCGGGCGGCCACCCCGCCCCCGACCGCGCCGGCGCCTCCCCCACCCCGGTCCCGCCGGAGCTGCGCGCCCTGGCCTCCCGCCTCCTCGACGACCTGGCGCAGCTCCCGGCCCGTTCCGCACCCGACGAGCCCGGATCCTGGCCCGACATCCGGGCCACCTGGCCCCCGGCCGCGAAAGCCTCCCAGCCACCCGTCGAACTCCCGACCCCGGCTCCACGGCCCGACCCCGACGTCACGGCTCGGCCCGGCGCAGCAGGGGCGCCGCCGGTAGGGCAGGAACACGTGCGGCCCACCATCCCGGGAGCTGCCCCGAACGGCACAGCGGGCACTCGGCCCGATCGGGATCCCGAACACCCGGCGGCACGGCCACCCGCCCGCCCCGACGGCCGAACCCGCGAGCCGCATCCGGGCAGCAGGAAGGCGGCTCCGCCCGCAGGCCCGGCCGCAGGCGGCGGGGTCCGGGGCACCGCCCCGGACCCCGGACCGCCTCCCGCGGGGCCCGCCCCGGCACCGTCCCCCGCGGCGGAGCGGCCGTGGCCCGCGGGCCGCGACTACGGCCACGTCCGCTCCCACCCGGAGCAGGCGCCCACGAGCACGGGGCCGGTCCCCGGCCGCGTCCCGCACCGCGCAGCAGGGACACCGCCCGCAGGGCGGGAACACGTGCGGCCCTCCGCGCTCGGGGCTGCCCCGCCCCGCGCGGCGGGGCAGCCGGGCGCGGGGCCCGGAGCCGTGCCGCAGACCGGGCCGGAGGCCACCCCGCAGACCGGGCCGGACGCCACCCTGCGGGCCCGGCTGGAAGCCGCCTGGCTCGGGCGGGCCGTCGGGTGCCTGCTCGGGAAGCCCGTCGAGAAGCTGCCCCTGGAGGGGATCCGGGCGCTCGCCCGCGCCGCCGGCAACTGGCCGCTGGACGACTGGTTCAGCGAACGCGGCGTCCTGCCGGAGGTCCTGGCCGCCTACCCCTGGAACCGCCGCTCCGCCCCCACCTCCCTCGCCGAGAACATCGACGGCATGCCCGAGGACGACGACCTCAACTACCCCCTCCTCGGGCTGCTCCTGCTCCAGCGCCACGGCAAGGGCTTCACCACCGCCGACGTGGCCCGCCTGTGGCTCGACGAGCTGCCGGCCGGGCGGACCTTCACCGCCGAGCGCATCGCCTACCGCAATCTCCTTCTCGGCCTGGAGCCGCCCGTCACCGCCACCCACCACAACCCCTTCCGCGAGTGGATCGGCGCCCTCATCCGCGCCGACGTCCACGGCTGGACCAATCCGGGCGATCCGGCCGCCGCCGCGGCCCAGGCCTACCGGGACGCCACCCTGACCCACACCGGCAACGGCGTCTACGCCGCCCTCTTCGTCGCGGCCGCCACCGCCACCGCCGCCACCGGCCGGTCGGACGTGCACACCGCGCTGCGGACCGGGCTGGCCTTCGTACCGCCCCGTTCGCGCCTCGCCGAGGCCGTCCGCTTCGGAATCCGGGCCGCCGGGCAGGAGGCGGACTTCGACCTCGTCGTCGACCGACTGCACGCCCACTACGGGCACTACCACTGGGTCCACGCCGTCCCCAACACCGCACTGATCGCCGCCGCCCTCACCCACGCCGACGGGGACTTCTCCCGCTCCGTCTGCCGCGCCGTGTCCGGCGGCTGGGACACCGACTCCAACGGAGCCACCGCCGGCGCCCTCGCCGGGCTGCTCGCCGGCTCCCCGGACGCGCTCCCGCACCGCTGGACCGCACCCTTGAAGAACCGCCTCGCCACCACCGTCCCCGGCTTCGACGGCATCGGCTTCGACACCCTCGCCCACCTCACCGCACAGGAGGCAGCACGCTCATGACGGCCATTGCCGTGCTCGGCAGTACGAACATGGACCTCGTCGCCTACGTCCCCAAGGCTCCCCGCCTCGGGGAGACCGTCACCGGCCGGGCCTTCCGCACGGTCCCCGGCGGCAAGGGCGCCAACCAGGCCGTCGCCGCCGCCCGCTCCGGCGGGGAGGTGGTGATGATCGGCGCGGTCGGGGCCGACGAGTTCGGCGTACGGCTGCGCTCCGCGCTCACCGCGGCCCGGGTCGACACCGCGGGCCTGCGCACCGTCGAGGGCGCCAGCGGCACCGCCCACATCACGGTGGACGACGAGGGCGGCAACAGCATCATCGTCATCGCCGGCGCGAACGCCGCGGTCACCGGCCTCGAGCCGGGGGACGAGGCCCGGATCGCCGCCGCCGGATCCCTGCTCCTCCAACTCGAACTGCCCCTCTCCGCCGTCCTCGCCGGGGCCCGCGCCGCCCGCGCGCACGGCGTCCGTACGGTGCTCACCCCGGCCCCGGCGCAGCCGCTGCCCGCCGATCTGCTCGCCGCCACCGACCTCCTCGTCCCGAACGAACACGAGGCGGCCGCCCTCACCGGACTCACCGACCCGCTCCGGGCAGCCGAAGCCCTGCTGGCCGAGGTACCCGAGGTGGTGATCACCCTCGGAGCGGCCGGGGCGCTGTACGCCGCCCGCGGCATGGAGCCGCTGACGGTGCCCGCGCCCCGGGTGCGGGCCATGGACACGACCGCCGCCGGGGACACCTTCGTCGGCGCCCTCGCCGTGGCCCTGGGCGAGCGCCGGCCGATGCCCGAGGCCCTGCGCTGGGCCTCGGCGGCGGCCGCGCTCTCCGTCCAGCGCCCGGGAGCCCAGGACTCGATGCCGACCCGCACCGAAACCGACGCCTTCGCCCTGGCCAGGCGGGAGCCGGAGCACGGTCAGGTGGGCCGCGCCGACGACCGCCGTCCCGCCGCCGGCGAGTCCGTGACCGGAGCCGCCTCGTGACCCCCGGGGACGAGAGCGTGTCGGGGCGATCCCCGCAGGGTGCCGACCGCACCGCCGCCGCACCGTCCGGCCCCGGGCACCGTTCGGCACCCGAGGAGACGCCCCGGCGCGCGCCCGGCCCCACCGAAGCCGCCGCCCCCGGCGAAGCCGCAGGGCGGCAGAACGCAGGGTGGCAGAACGCGGGGCGGCAGAACGCAGGCCCGCATCGAGCCGTCGCCCCGACCCCCCGCCCCGTGGCCGAGCCCCCACCCGCCGACGCCCGGCCAGGTCAGGGACCTCTGACGGGGCTCCGCGTGATCGACCTGGCCACCCTCTTCGCGGGTCCGCTGACCGCCACCCTGCTCGGCGACTTCGGCGCCGAGGTCGTCAAGGTCGAGCACCCCGACCGCCCCGACCCCTCCCGCGGCCACGGCCCCGCCAAGAACGGGATCGGCCTGTGGTGGAAGCTCCTCGGCCGGAACAAGCGGACGATGACCCTCGACCTGTCCACCCCGGGCGGCCGGGACACCCTGCTGCGCCTCGCCGCCACCGCCGACGTGGTCGTCGAGAACTTCCGCCCCGGCACCCTGGAGAAGTGGGGTCTGGGCTGGCCCGAGCTGTCCGCCGTCAATCCGCGCCTGGTCCTGGCGCGCGTCACGGCCTTCGGCCAGCACGGCCCGTACTCCCACCGCCCGGGCTTCGGCACGCTCGCCGAGGCGATGAGCGGATTCGCCGCGATCACCGGGGAGCCGGACGGGCCGCCGACCCTGCCGCCCTTCGGACTCGCTGACTCGATCGCAGCGCTGACCTGCGCGTACGCCGTGATGACCGCCCTCGCCGGGCGGGACCGCACCGGGCACGGTCAGGTCGTGGACCTCGCGATCGTCGAGCCGATCCTCACCGTGCTCGGCCCGCACCCGCTCTGGTACGACCAGCTCGGCTACGTCCAGCCGCGCACCGGCAACCGCTCCGCGAACAACGCCCCCCGCAACACCTACCGCAGCGCCGACGGGCGCTGGCTGGCGGTCTCCGCTTCGGCGCAGTCCATCGCCGAGCGGGTCGTGCGGCTGGTCGGCCGGCCCGAGCTGATCGCCGAGCCCTGGTTCGCGAGCAGCGCCGGGCGGGCCCGGCACGCGGACGTCCTGGACGACGCCGTCGGCGGCTGGATCGCCCGGCACAAGGCGGAGGAAGTGGTCGCCGCGTTCGAGGACGCCGAGGCGGCCGTCGCCCAGGTCTACGACGTCCGGGACGTGCTGGCCGACCCGCAGTTCGCGGCCCTCGACTCGGTCACCGAGGTCGAGGACCCGGAGTTGGGCCCGCTCCGCATGCAGAACATCCTCTTCCGGCTCTCCGAGACCCCCGGCGGGATCCGCTGGGCGGGCCGCCCGCACGGCGCGGACACCGACGAGGTCCTGACCGAGCTCGGGCTGACCGGGGCCGAGATCACCGCACTGCGGACCGAGGGGGCCCTGTGATCCTGACCTGGCTGTACGCGCCCGGCGACCGCCCGGAGGTGGTCGCCAAGGCCCTCGGCTGCGGGGCGGACGCCGTCATCGTCGACCTGGAGGACGCGGTACCGGCCTCGCGCAAGGAGTACGCCCGCGCCGCAACCGCCGATCTGCTCGCCGAGCGGCCCCCGCTCCCCGTCCACGTCCGCGTCAACGCACTGGACTCCCCCTGGGGCGGCGCCGACCTGAATGCGCTGGGCGGGCTGCACGGCCTCGCGGGGCTGCGGCTGCCCAAGATCAGCGCCCCCGGGCAGATCGCGGCCGTCGCCGACCGCACCGGCGGGGTGAGCCTGTACGCCCTGCTCGAATCGGCCGTGGGGGTGGAGCGCGCGTACGAGATCGCCCGCGCGCACCCCGCCCTGCGCGGGCTCTCCCTCGGCGAGGCGGACCTGCGGGCCGACCTGGCCGTCAGCGCGGAGACGGGCCTGGACTGGTGCCGCTCCCGGGTGGTGGTCGCGGCCCGGGCCGCGGGGCTCGCGCCCCCGGCGCAGTCGGTGTTCCCCGACATCCGGGACCTGGAGTCGCTGGCGGTCTCGTGCGCCCGCGGCCGCTCCCTGGGCTTCCTCGGTCGGGCGGCGATCCATCCGCGCCAGCTCCCGGTGATCGAGCGGGCCTACCTCCCGGCGCCCGAGGAGGTCAGCGCCGCCGTGGAGGTGCTGAGCGCGGCCCGCGCCACCCCGGGGGCGCTGGCCCTGCCGGACGGCCGGTTCGTGGACCCGGCGGTCGTGGCGGCGGCGCACCGCACCCTTGCGCTCGCCGCGCGCACTGCGGTCCACTGACCCCGCCCGGGGGGCTCCGGCCGCGCGGGCTCCGCGGGGCACCCGCCGATACCGTGCGCGGCACCGTGTCCCGGGGCTCCGCTCCCGACCCCCGTCTCAAACGACGGCGGGCCGGAACCAACGGCGGGCAACGCGAAGGGGGTGCCGCGTCGTACGCGGCACCCCCTTCGTGGAGCGTTGAGGTCAGCGCTTGCCCGCCTCCGGGGTCTCGGCCCCGGCGGGGGCGTCCTTCGTCAGGACGGGTCCAGCGGCCTTGGCAGTGCGCGGGCGACGCGGCGTCCGAGGACTCGGCCCCGGCTCCGGAGCCGCGTCGTCGCCGTCCTTGCCGCCGTCCTCGCCGCCGGAGGTGTCCGGCTCGACGACCGACTCGCGGCCCGGCCGCAGCTTCGCCGACAGCACCAGGTAGACGACCGCCAGGACGAAGACGACGATCGAGGTCCAGACGTTCAGCCGGACGCCCAGGATGTGGTGCGCCTCGTCGACGCGCATGTACTCGATCCAGCCGCGGCCGACGCAGTACGCGGCGACGTACAGGGCGAAGGCCCGTCCGTGGCCGAGCTTGAAGCGGCGGTCGGCCCAGATCACGAGGAACGCGACGCCGACGCACCACAGCGACTCGTACAGGAAGGTCGGGTGGTAGGTCCCGGCGTCCCGGTTCGGGCCCGCGCTGATCTCGACCGCCCACGGCAGGTCAGTGGCCCGGCCGTACAGCTCCTGGTTGAACCAGTTGCCCCAGCGTCCGCAGGCCTGGGCCAGCGCGATACCGGGGGCCAGGGCGTCCGCCCAGGCCGGCAGCGGGATCCCGCGCAGCCGACAGCCGATCCAAGCACCCACCGCGCCGAGCGCGATGGCGCCCCAGATGCCGAGTCCGCCCTCCCAGATCTTGAAGGCGTCGACCCAGTTGCGGCCCGCGCCGAAGTAGAGCTGGTAGTCGGTGATCACGTGGTAGAGGCGCCCACCGACCAGGCCGAAGGGCACGGCCCACACGGCGATGTCCGCGACCGTGCCCGGCTTTCCGCCGCGCGCGATCCATCGCTTGTTGCCGAGCCAGACGGCGACGAAGACGCCGATGATGATGCAGAACGCGTAGCCGCGGAGCGGGATCGGTCCGAGATGGATCACGCCGGTCGACGGACTGGGGATGTAAGCAAGGTCCATGGCAGACATGACGCTACCTTGCCGGGCGGTGCGCACCGCAACCCGCCCGGCAAGACGAAACCAAATCCAGACCTGGAACGGGCCGCTTTCAGTCCTGGGCGGACCCGCTGGATGAGCCGTTGGAGGACCCGCTGGAGGTCCCGCCGGTGGACCGGGTCGAGGATCCGTCGGACGACCCGCCCGATCCCGTGCGCGAGGCCGACGGCGATGCCTTCGCCCCGGCCTTCGCGCCGGATCCGGGGGTCGCGCTGCTCGACGGTGAGGCCTTCCCGGCCCCCGCCCCGGCCCCGGCCCCGGTGGCCGCGCCCCCCGAGCCCTTGGCGGCGGCTTCCACCTGTTCCTTCAGCTTCTGCGGGGTCACCTGGTTGGCCTGGTCGGACAGGATGTCCTTGCCGTTGAGCAGCACGGTCGGGGTGCCGCGGAACTGTCCGGCGGTGAAGGCTGCGTCCGACTTGGCCACCCAGCTGTTGTGCGTGCCGTCCTCGACGCA
Source organism: Streptomyces sp. NPDC091682 (assembly GCF_044756625.1). Classification (NCBI taxonomy): domain Bacteria; kingdom Bacillati; phylum Actinomycetota; class Actinomycetes; order Kitasatosporales; family Streptomycetaceae; genus Streptomyces; species Streptomyces sp. NPDC091682. The sequence goes on from NZ_JBIVTH010000005.1 coordinate 284,737, forward strand.
CGCGCGGAACTCGGGGGTGTCCAGCCCGTCGACCTTGCCGGCCAGTTCCAGCAGCTTGGCGTTCTTGCCGAAGGCGTCGTCGATTTCCTGCGGCTGGTTCTGGAACAGGAGGTCGTGGTACTCGGTGAACTTGCCGGCGTCCTGCGCGCAGGCGGCCGCGTTGGCCGCCTTCAGCGAGCCGCTGCCGCCCATCCTCCGGTCGATGAGCGTGACCAGGTGGTAGTCGACCTTGAGCAGCCCCTTGGCCTCCAGGTCGTGGATGACGTCGCGGTAGTTGTCCTCGAAGAACTTGCAGGAGGGGCAGCGGAAGTCCTCCCACACGGTGAGGGAGGACTTCGCCTCGGGCTTGCCCGCCTGGATGGCGAGGGCGTCCTTCCCGGTGGCGCCGGACGGGGCGACCACCGGGCCCGCCTTGCCGGAGCCTTCCTTGCCGGTGTTGGCGGCGATCACGCCGACGACGGTCGCCAGGCCGAGGACGCCGACCACCGCCGCCGCCACGACGAGGGTCCGCCGGCGCTTGTCCCGGGTCCTCTGCCGCTCGCGCTCCACGAGGAGTCGTTCCCGGGCCGATCGTTTCGTCGCATCGCGGTTCGCACCGTCGTTCTTCTCGCTCACGTTCCGCCAAACGAAGCGGGGAGGCACTCGCGTGCCTCCCCGCCCGCACTTCCACCCGATCGGGCTATGGGACCCGATCAGACATCCGTGGCTCTCGTCGAACGCGCGTCAGCTCCGGCGCACGCCTTGCGCGAGCTCGCCGGCGAGTGCCCGTACGGCGTCCAGTCCGGCCGGCAGGTCCGGTGCGTCCAGGAGCAGCTTCACGAAGGCCGAGCCGACGATGACGCCGTCGGCGAAGCCCGCGACCTCCTCGGCCTGTGCGGCGTTGGAGACGCCGAGGCCGACGCAGACCGGGAGCTCGGTGGTGGCGCGGGTGCGTCGGACCAGGTCCTGGGCCTGGTTGCCGACGGACTCGCGGGTGCCGGTGACCCCCATGAGGGAGGCGGCGTAGACGAAGCCGGAGCCGGCCGCCGTGATGGTGGCCAGGCGCGCGTCCTTGCTGCTGGGAGCCACGACGAAGACGGTCGCCAGACCGTGCTTCTCCGCGTGCTCGCGCCACAGCGCGGACTCCTGCACCGGCAGGTCGGGCAGGATGCAGCCGGCGCCGCCGGCCGCTGCCAGCTCGGCCGTGAACCGCTCGACGCCGTAGCGGTCGATGGGGTTCCAGTAGGTCATCACCAGGACCGGGGCCCCGGTCGCCTCGTGGGCCTCGCGGACCGTGCGGATCACGTCGGCGATCTTGACGCCGCCGCGCAGGGCGATGTCGTCGGCGGTCTGGATGATCGCGCCGTCCAGCACCGGGTCGCTGTGCGGGAGGCCGATCTCGACCACGTCCGCGCCGCCCTCGATGACGGCCTTGACCGCCTCGATGGCGCCGTCGACGGTCGGGAAGCCCGCCGGCAGGTAGGCGACGAGGGCCGCGCGGTCCTCGGACTTCGCCTTGACGAGGGTGTCGCTCAGCAACTGGAGGTTTCCGGTGCTCACTTGTTCTCCCCCTCGCCGTCGTACAGCCCGAAGTAGCGGGCCGCCGTGTCCATGTCCTTGTCGCCGCGACCGGACAGGTTGACGACCAGCAGGCCGTCCTTGCCCAGCTCCTTGCCCAGGTCGAGGGCGCCCGCGAGGGCGTGCGCCGACTCGATCGCCGGGATGATCCCCTCGGTGCGCGAGAGCAGGCGCAGGGCCTGCATCGCCGCGTCGTCGGTGACCGCGCGGTACTCGCCGCGGCCGGAGTCCTTGAGGTAGGAGTGCTCCGGGCCGATGCCCGGGTAGTCCAGGCCGGCCGAGATGGAGTACGGCTCGGTGATCTGGCCCTCCTCGTCCTGGAGGACGTAGGAGCGGGAGCCGTGCAGGATCCCGGGCTCGCCGGCGGTCAGCGTGGCCGCGTGCTCGCCGGTCTCGACGCCGTGTCCGGCGGGCTCGAAGCCGACGAGGCGGACGCCGGTGTCCGGGATGAAGGCGTGGAAGAGACCGATGGCGTTGGAGCCGCCGCCGACGCAGGCCGCGACGGCGTCCGGCAGCCGGCCGGCGCGCTCCAGGATCTGGCGGCGGGCCTCGACGCCGATGACCCGGTGGAAGTCGCGGACCATGGCCGGGAAGGGGTGGGGGCCGGCGACCGTGCCGAAGAGGTAGTGGGTCCGGTCCACGTTGGCGACCCAGTCGCGGAACGCCTCGTTGATCGCGTCCTTGAGCGTCCGGGAGCCGGACTTCACGGCGATGACCTCGGCGCCCAGCATGCGCATGCGGGCCACGTTGAGGGCCTGGCGCTGGGTGTCGATCTCGCCCATGTAGATGGTGCAGTCGAGGCCGAAGAGCGCGCAGGCGGTGGCGGTGGCCACGCCGTGCTGCCCGGCCCCGGTCTCGGCGATGACGCGGGTCTTGCCCATGCGCTTGGTGAGGAGCGCCTGACCCAGCACGTTGTTGATCTTGTGCGAGCCGGTGTGGTTGAGGTCCTCGCGTTTGAGGAAGATCCGGGCGCCGCCGGCGTGCTCGGCGAAGCGGGGCACCTCGGTGAGGGCGCTCGGGCGGCCGGTGTAGTTGACCATGAGGTCATTGAGCTCGGCCGTGAAGGACGGGTCGCCCTTGGCCTTCTCGTACTCGACGGCGACCTCGTCCACGGCGGCGACGAGCGCCTCCGGGATGAACTTGCCGCCGAAGTCGCCGAAGTAGCCCTCGGCGTTGGGAACGTGACCCTCCGGGTCCGGAATGAAGAACTCGCTGGACATGTCCAGTGCTCCTACGGGTGCGAGATGCGGCGGGGTGGATTCACCGTATTGCGCCGCCCGCCCGTGCCGCGGACACCCCGCTGGGGGATGTCGTGCGTACGGTGCGGGGCGGCCCGCGCCCCGAGCCGGCGGCCGGGGACTGCAGGCCGTACGGAAGCTGCGCGCGGCGCGGTACGTCTCGCGTACCGGGCCGCGGCGGCCCTCGTTACAGCGCGCCTCCGCGGCGCCATCGCATGCCGTTGACCTGGCCGGGCTCGGAGCCGATCACGTACCGGACCCGCCGCCCGTGAACGCGCCGGGCCGGGGCGCGGCAGCCGCGGGGGCGGCAGCCGCGCGCCAGGGGCGCGTGCGCCGTCGGCACGCCGACCGGGCGGGAGCCCGGCCGGGTGCGGACGTAGGAGCGGTCATGGGTCATGGGTGCGGGTCAGCTCCGCCCGTGGCGCAGGGCGGGGTGTGCGCCGGCGGCGACGAGGTCGGCCACGGCCGCCTTCGGGTCGCGGCCGGTCACCAGGGACTCCCCGACGAGGACGGCGTCGGCGCCCTCGTTGGCGTAGGCGATCAGGTCGTGCGGGCCACGGATGCCGGACTCGGCGATCTTGACGATGTGGTCCGGGATCTCGCCGACGACGCGCTCGAAGGTGGAGCGGTCGACCTTGAGGTCCTTGAGGTTGCGGGCGTTGACGCCGATGATCTTGGCACCGGCGGCGACCGCGCGCTCCACTTCCTCCTCGTCGTGGACCTCGACGAGCGGGGTGAGGCCGATGGACTCGGCCCGCTCGATGAGGGAGACGAGGGCCTCCTGTTCCAGGGCCGCGACGATCAGCAGGGCGAGGTCGGCGCCGTAGGCGCGGGCCTCCCAGAGCTGGTACGCCGTGACGATGAAGTCCTTGCGCAGGATCGGGATGTCCACGCGGGCGCGGACGGCCTCCAGGTCGGCCAGCGAGCCGCCGAACCGGCGCTGCTCGGTGAGGACGGAGATGACCGCCGCACCGCCAGCCTCGTAGTCAGCGGCGAGCCCGGCCGGATCGGCGATGGCGGCCAGCGCGCCCTTGGAGGGGCTGGAGCGCTTGACCTCGCAGATCACCTTGACGCTGTCGCCGCGCAGGGCAGCGACGCCGTCCTTGGCCTGGGGCGCCTTGGCGGCACGCTCCTTGAGCTCGTCGAGGCTCACGCGGGCCTGCCGTTCGGCAAGGTCTTCGCGGACCCCTTCGATGATCTCGTCGAGCACACTCACGCGAGCGGCCCCCTTCCGGGTCGATGACGGTCGGCCGCCTTGCAGACGAGTAGAAAAGCAAGGTCGGCATTCAAATGGTATCCGTAGGAGGCGTTGCCCTCCGCACCCGGTTGACGTCGTCCCAGTAACTGGACATTCGGAATCCGTGCTTCATCGGGCCTGCCCAGGGGGCTCAGGGCGCCAGTGCGGAGCCGAAGGGGAAATTTCGAACGAGGGCGAAAACCAACGCCAGCGCACCGAGCGCCCACCAGTACCTCGGACGCAGCACGATCCTCGGGGTCGGCCCGCCGCGGAACGCGCGGACCAGCCACAGGGCCATGAAGGCGGCGAAGACGAAATAGCCCGCGACCGCGAGCGCGTTCGCCCCGAGCGCGGTGACCAGATCGCCGTTCGCGAAGGCGTGGGCGCTGCGCAGGCCGCCGCAGCCCGGACACAGGGCGCCCGTCAGCCGGAACAGCGGGCACACCGGGTAGTGGCCGGGCTCGTTGGGGTCCACGGCGCCCACGTAGGCGAACGCCGCGGTGACCCCGGCCAGGTAGGACACCGGGACGGCGAGCCGCCGGACGCGGGACGGGGACGGCCGACCGGCGGGCTGCCCCGGCTCCGCGGGCACGGGTGCCGGTGACGGCGGGGCATCGGGCGTACGAGAGGCGTCCACCTGCTGATTCTCTCCGCTCATGACAAAAGGCGCAGCCCGGCGGGGCCGCGCCTTTCGGCTGCGTCGCTACGGACCGCGCTGCTCGCGCGCTCAGACCTTGGCGGGAACCTTGGAAGCGGCGATGACCTCGGCGAGGTCCTTGTGCGCGGGCTTCGGCATGCCCATGCCCGCGGCCCGCATCCCCAGGCCGACGACACCGCCGAGCGCGACGACGACGAGACCGGCCCAGAAGCCGAGCGGGTTCGCGAGCACCATGAAGGCGCCGGAGATGCAGAAACCGATGAAGGCGATGATGACACCGGTCCAGGCGGCCGGGGTGTGTCCGTGGCTAGTGCCCGCCATGAGTTGCTCCTCGTTGCTCTGTCGCGCTGCTGTGTCGAACGTGCGGTCTGTGTCGAACGCTCGGCGACCATTGTCCCGCACCGGACGGCTTCGCCGTCCAGGGGGGTCGGGTCAGCGGGCCCGGTCGGTCGGCCCGGTCAGTGGCCGCGGCCGGCGCCCGGGTCGGTGGTCGGGTCCTCGCCGCGGTCCAGAGCCTTCCACAGATCCTCCGGCCGGTCCGGATCAACCGCCGCGACAGTCCGGGCGCGCGGGCTGCCGTCACGCTCGTAGCGGCCTCCCATGGAGGGCCAGCTACGGCCGAAGCGCAGCGCCAGCAGGCCGGCCGCCAGGATCAGGACCGCGCCGGCGGCCGTCACGTAGGGCCAGGTCGTCTGGGTCAGCCCGGCCACGTGCGCGGCGCTGTCGGCGGTCGTACGGGCGGCCTGCGCGTCCAGGGCGCTGCGGCCGTCGGCGCCGAACGCGGCCGACAGCGCCGCGCCCAGGCCGCTGAGCGCGAGCAGCCCCGACACCAGCAGCCGGCTCCGGCCGCGCACGGCGAAGACGGCGACCAGTGCGGCGAGGCCCACGATGGCCAGCGCCGCGGGCAGGCCGGTGACGGCCCGCCCGTCGGCGGCCAGCTGGAGCGAGTCGCTGCCGATGGCGGCGGTGCCCCGGGCCCAGGTCCGGCCGGAGGCGAGCAGGACGACAGTGGCGCCGAGGGCGCCGAGCAGCAGGGCGACGGCCACGCTGCGGCGGCCGCCTCGGCTGTCGGGGGCCTCGGGCTCGGACGGTGTGTCGGCGTCGTTTCGGGGCGGGGGTACGGCACTCACGTACCCCACTATCCCCTACGCCCTCAGGAGCCGGTCAGGCGGTTCGCCGCTCCCACCGCGCGCAGCACGGCGGCCGCCTTGTTGCGGCACTCGTTGTCCTCCAGCTCGGGCACCGAGTCCGCGACGACACCGGCTCCGGCCTGCACGTACGCCGTGCCGTCGCGCAGCAGCGCGGTGCGGATGGCGATGGCCGTGTCGGAGTCCCCGGCGAAGTCCAGGTAGCCCACGCAGCCGCCGTAGAGGCCGCGGCGGGAGGGCTCCAGCTCCTCGATGATCTGCATGGCGCGCGGCTTGGGGGCGCCGGAGAGGGTGCCGGCCGGGAAGCAGGCGGTGAGCACGTCGAAGGCGGTCTTCCCCTCGGCCACGCGCCCCGTCACGGTGGAGACGATGTGCATGACGTGGGAGTAGCGCTCGATCGACATGAAGTCGACGACCTCCACCGATCCCGGCTCGCAGACCCGGCCGAGGTCGTTGCGGCCCAGGTCGACGAGCATCAGGTGCTCGGCCCGCTCCTTCGGATCGGCCATCAGCTCGTCGGCGAGGTCGTTGTCCTCCTGCGGGGTCGCACCCCGGTGGCGGGTGCCGGCGATGGGGTGGACCATGGCCCGCCCGTCCTCGACCTTGACCAGCGCCTCGGGACTGGAGCCGACCACGTCGAAGCCGTTCTCGAAGCGGAAGAGGTACATGTACGGGGACGGGTTGGTGGCCCGCAGCACGCGGTAGACGTCCAGGGCGGAGGCCCGGCACTCGGTCTCGAACCGCTGCGAGGGCACCACCTGGAAGGCTTCGCCGGCCCGGATGCGTTCCTTGATGTCCTCGACGGCCGCCTGGTACTTCTCGCCGCCCCACAGGGCGGAGAACTCGGGCAGCTCGGAGGCGGGCAGCGCGGCCGGCACGTAGGGGGCGGGCCGCGCGAGGTCGGCCTCCATCGCGTCGAGGCGGGCCACGGCGTCCGCGTACGCCTCGTCGACCCCGGAGTCGAGGTCGTTGTGGTTGATGGCGTTGGCGATGAGCTGGACGGTGCCGTCCCAGTGATCCAGGACCGCCAGGTCGGAGGTGAGCAGCATGGTCAGCTCGGGCAGCTCCAGGTCGTCGGCGGTGTGCTCGCCGATGCGCTCCAGGCGGCGCACGATGTCGTAGCCGAGGTAGCCGACCATGCCGCCGGTGAAGGGGGGCATGGCGCCCGCGAGGTCGCGGGGGGTGTGCAGGGCCTCGACGGTGGCGCGCAGGGCGTCGAGGGGGTCGCCGTCGGTGGGTACGCCGACGGGCGGGGTGCCGATCCAGTGCGCCCGGCCGTCCCGGGCGGTCAGGGTGGCGTCGCTGCGGACCCCGATGAAGGAGTACCGGGACCAGGAGCGGCCGTTCTCGGCGGACTCCAGGAGGAAGGTGCCGGGGCGTTCGGCTGCCAGCTTGCGGTAGAGCCCGACGGGGGTGTCCCCGTCGGCCAGCAGCTTGCGGCTCACGGGGATGACGCGGCGGTCGGCCGCGAGCTTGCGGAACGTCTCAAGATCCATTTCGGGGACCCTACCTAGTCGGCTGCGCGGAGGAGGACATCTTCGTCGAAACAGGTGCGCGCCCCGGTGTGGCAGGCCGCTCCGACCTGGTCGACCCGGACGAGCACGGTGTCGGCGTCGCAGTCGAGCGCGACGGATTTCACGTGCTGGAAGTGGCCGGAAGTGTCCCCCTTCACCCAGTACTCCTGGCGGCTGCGGGACCAGTAGGTGCAGCGTCCGGTGGTCAGGGTGCGGTGCAGGGCCTCGTCGTCCATCCAGCCGAGCATGAGCACCTCACCGGTGTCGTACTGCTGGGCGATGGCCGGGACCAGCCCGTCCGCGGAACGCTTGAGGCGTGCGGCGATGGCGGGGTCGAGGTTGCCGGGGCGGGGGGACGTACTCATGTGGACATTGTGCCGGGCCGGGGCGGGGGTGATGATCCGCGTCCGCCTGATGAGCGGGTGTTCGGCGGGTTCCCGCCGTAGGCTGGCCCGCATGTCTACCCATGCGAAGCGTGAACGCCTGCTCCTGGCGGACCTGTTGGAGGCGGCCGGTCCGGAGGCCCCCACGCTGTGCGCCGGCTGGACCTGTCGGGACCTGGCCGCGCACGTGGTGGTCCGCGAACGGCGGCCCGACGCGGCGGGCGGCCTGCTGCTGAACGTGCTGAAGGCCCGCCTGGACAAGGCGATGGAGGAGTACGCGGCCAAGCCGTACGAGGAACTGATCCAACTGATCAGGACCGGCCCGCCGAGGATGTCGGTGTACGCGCTGAAGCAGATCGACGAGGCGGCGAACGCGGTCGAGTTCTACGTCCACGCGGAGGACGTCCGCCGGGCGCAGCCGGACTGGTCCCCGCGGGAACTGGACCGGGTCTTCTCGGACGCGCTGTGGTCCCGGCTGGAGAAACTGGCACGCCTGACGGGCCGCCGTTCGCCGGTGGGCCTGGTCCTGAGGCGCCCGGACGGGCGGACGGTGGTGGCGCATAAGGGTGCGCCGGTGGTGACGGTGACCGGCGAGCCGGGGGAGCTGACGCTGTTCTGCTTCGGCCGTCAGGCCTCTGCGTCGGTGACGCTGGAAGGCGAGAAGGAGGCCGTGGCCAAGCTCACGGTGGCGTCCCTGGGCCTCTAGCCTGGCCGGCCGGGTGCGGATCCCATGCCGGGTGCGGCGCCGCTGCGGGGGCTCCGCCCCCGAGCCCCCGCGCCTCAAGCGCCGGCGGGGCTGGGTTTGGCCCCCTGGTCGGGGTGGGACCGGGGGGCGGGGGTGCGGGGCCGCCGGGGGTGTCTCCTCGGCTCGCGCCTGACGGGCCATCTCGGCCGTACCCGGCGGTTGCGCGCTCGTCCTGCGGGGACACCCCCCACCGTCCCCACACCCCCACCCCGGCCGCCTCACACCGGGCCGTGGGGCGGGGACACTCCGGGGGCTCCCCGCAGGACGAGGCGCGACCACCGGGCACAACCGGGACAAGCCCGCACGCGCCGAGCCGAGGAGAGCCCCCGGAGGGGCCCCGCCCCACCCGAAGCCAAACCCAGCCCCGCCGGCGATTGAGGCGCGACCACCGGCCCGCACCCAGAACGGGACCCGCACCGCCCGGCCAGGGCAACGGCCCGGCCAGGGCAACGGCCCGGCCAGGGCAACGGCCCGGCCAGGGCAACGGCTCCGCGGACGGAAACGGGCCGGGCCCGGTGCCCCCGAAGGGGAACCGGGCCCGGCCCGTAGAGCGCGGCTGCCGACCGCAGAACGGCGGCGCCTAGTTGTCGTCCTCGTCGATCAGGAAGCCCCGCATCGGCGACGGCGCCTGCATCGGCTGCGGCGCAGCCGGCCGCACCGGAGCCATCGGCTGGGTCATCGCCGGGGACATCTGCTGCTGGTTGCCGCCGTAGGACGGGGCACCCATCGGGGAGGGACCGCCCATGGGGGACGGGCCACCCATCGAGGGACCGCCCATGGAGTGGCCCATCGCACCGGCCGGAGCCATCGAGGGCGACGGCGACGGCGGCAGCGCGGGACCGGCCGGGTTTCGCGGCGGGGCCAGCGAGTCGTCTGCCTGGGTCTCCAGCTGGCGCAGCTGCGACTCCAGGTAGGACTTCAGGCGCGTACGGTACTCACGCTCGAAGCCCCGCAGGTCCTCGACCTTGCGCTCCAGCGTGGCGCGGGCGGACTCCAGGGAGCCCATCGCGACGCGGTGCTTCTCCTGCGCGTCCCGCTCCAGCGCGTCGGCCTTGGCGCGGGCGTCCCGCTCCAGGCCCTCGGCGCGCGACCGGGCCTCGCCGACGATCTTGTTGGCCTCGGAGCGGGCCTCCGCGATCGCCTGGTCGGCGGTCTGCTGCGCCAGCGACAGGACGCGCGCGGCGCTGTCGCCGCCGGGGCCCTGCTGCGGGAGCTGCGGCTGCTGCATCTGCTGCATGGGCTGACCCATGGGCTGCATCTGCTGCCCCATCGGCTGCATCTGCTGGCCCATGGGCTGCATCTGCTGGCCGAGCGGGTTCTGGCCGCCCATCGACTGCTGCTGCATGCCCTGGGGGCCGCCCATGGGCTGCTGCTGCATGCCCTGGGGTCCACCCATGGGGTGCTGCTGCATGGGACCGCCCATGGGGCCGCCCATCGGGCCGGGGCCCTGCTGGCCCTGGCCGCCGGGGCCCGGCGGAAGCTGCGGCTGGCCACCCGGAAGCTGCGGCGGGCCGCCCTGGAGCTGCGGCGGGCCCATCTGCTGCTGCTGCTGCGGCGGGCCGGATATGGCGGCGGGCACGGGGGCGCCGGGGCCTCGCTGGTCCTGGGGTTCGGCCTTGCGCATCCCCTGCTGCTGCTGGCTCTGCGCGGCGGCACGCGTGGCGGCGGCCAGCTTCGCGCGCAGGTCCTCGTTCTCGCGCAGCAGGCGCGTCAGTTCGGACTCGACCTCGTCGAGGAAGGCATCGACCTCGTCCTCGTCATAGCCTTCTCGGAGGCGGACGGTCGTGAACTGCTTGTTCCGCACGTCCTCGGGAGTCAGCGGCATGTCTTCTTCACCTCTACGTAGTCGTCGGCAGTCGGCAAGACCGTATCGGGACTGTCCCCGCGCCCGCGGGGAAGCACATCGTTCACAAGCCGCTCGCAGCGGTGCGCACGAAACTGATGAGGATGTAAACGATGATCATCAGAACGAAGAAGGACAGGTCGAGTGCCACGCCCCCGAGACGCAACGGCGGAATGACCCGCCGAAGAAGCTTGAGCGGTGGATCGGTGACGCTGTAGGTGGCCTCCAGTACGACCACCATCGCCTTGCCGGGTGTCCAGGAACGTGCGAACTGGAACACGTAGTCCATGACCAGGCGGAAGATCAGCACGACGAGGAAGCACCCCAAGGCGAAGTAGATCACTTGCAGTGCGACACCCATTCCGCGCTTCCCTCTCCCCTGCTCCCGCTGTGTTCCCGGCCCCGTGTCTGACGGATCGGTCTAGCTTTGGTTGAAGAACCCGCCCTCCGCGATGCGGGCCTTGTCCTCCGCCGTGACATCGACGTTAGCAGGCGACAGCAGGAACACCTTCTGTGTCACGCGTTCAATGCTGCCGTGCAGACCGAAGACGAGTCCGGCGGCGAAGTCCACGAGACGCTTCGCATCCGTGTCGTCCATCTCCGTGAGATTCATGATCACCGGAGTGCCCTCACGGAAGTGTTCCCCGATGGTACGGGCCTCGTTGTAGGTCCGGGGGTGCAGCGTCGTGATGCGGTACGGCTCCCGCTCGGAGACGACCTTGGGCATGATCACGGGGGCGTTCTTCTCCAGGTTCGTACGATCAGGTGTGATGGATGCCACGGGGGCGATTCGCGCAGGACGTCCGCTTTCCACCGGAATTGGGATAGGTTCACGCTGCGCCGGAGGCTGTGTCGCTCGTACCGGTTCGTCCGATACGGGCGCTTGGTGCGCGGGCTGCTGTCGGCGATCCCGCTCCCGAGCCCGTTCCATCTCCGGCTCGGGCTCGAACTCGTCGTCGGGGTCGTACCCCGGGTTGTCGTACCGGTCGTCCTCCACGAGGCCGAGGTAGACCGCCATCTTGCGCATCGCGCCGGCCATTCTCCGAGTCCTCCGCTCTGTGGTGGATCGCCCTGTCGCAGGTGCCGCCGTGTCACGAATGTCACCAACTGCCCGCGATCCACTAGGTCTGCCCGCTCATCAGCGGGAATGACCATATTTTCTGCTGTGGTCCGACTTTCTTCGCGACGTTACCCGAGCCGGGCTCTCGCGCCGAGTACCGCAGTGCCGACGCGTACATGTGTCGCACCGGCCGCCACGGCCTGTTCCAGGTCTGCGCTCATCCCGGCCGACACCATCGTGGCAGTCGGATGGTCCACGCGCATGCGGGATGACAATTCCACCAGCCGCTCGAAGGCGGCCCGTTCGCGGCCCGCGTAGGGGCCGGACAGCGGAGCGACCGTCATCAGGCCGTCGATGCGCAGTCCCGGAGCCCCGGCCACGAGGTCCGCCAACTCCGCGAGCTGCTCCGGCGCCGCGCCGCCGCGGGCCCCGCGCTCCCCCGACTCCGCGTCGAGGGCGATCTGCACGAGGCACCCGAGCTCCCGGCCGGCGTTGACCGCGGCCGCCGAGAGGGCCGTCACGAGCTTCGGCCGGTCGACCGACTGCACGACCTGCGCGTATCCCGCCACGGAACGGACTTTGTTCGTCTGCAACTGACCGACGAAGTGCCAGCTGAGCGGCAGATCTGCGCAGGCCGCGGCCTTGGGGGCGGCATCCTGGTCACGATTCTCCGCAACATGACGGACACCCAGGTCCGCCAGCAGTCGTACGTCGCTCGCGGGGTAGGTCTTGGTGACCACGATGAGGGTCACCTCTTCTCGTCCCCGCCCCGCCGCCGCACAGGCGGACGAGATGCGTTCCTCCACCCGCGCCAGGTTCTCGGCGAGCTCCGACTTACGATCCGTCATTCTTCTTTTCCCCCGGCAGTCCGGGGGTCGTCTCCCCGGAAAGCTCCGTCAACCAGACATATCCGGCCAGGCGTCCGGTCACCCGGTCGCGGCGGTACGAGAAGTGGTCCCGCGACTCCAGTGTGCAGACCGGGGAACGGCCGCCGTTCACCACCCCCGCCTCAGCGAGCTGGGCGTGCACCCCGGCGACCACGTCGACGGCCGGTGTCCCCCAGCTCGTCTCGGCCCGGGCTGCGGGGACGACGTCCGCCACCGCCTCCCGCATCTCGGCCGGAACCTCGTAGCAGTGCCCGCAGACGGCGGGTCCGGTCCGGGCGACGATCCGCCCGGGGTCCGCACCGAGGGCGACCATCGCCTCGACGGCGGCGGGCACCACCCCGGCGACCAGTCCCGGCCGCCCGGCGTGGGCGGCCGCCACGACCCCGGCGACGGGGTCAGCCAGCAGGACGGGCGTGCAGTCGGCGGTGAGCACCGCGAGGGCGAGCCCCCGACGGGCGGTCACCACCGCGTCCACCGCCGGGACCTCGGCGTCCGCGCCCCAGGTCCCGTCCACCACGGCCACGTCCCGGCCGTGCACCTGGTTCATCCAGACCACCCGGTCCGGCGCCAGACCCAGGGACTTCGCCGCCCGCGCCCGGTTCGCGAGAACGGCGGCCGGGTCGTCTCCGACCGCGCCGCCGAGATTGAGCTCCTCGTACGGAACGGCGCTCACTCCGCCCCACCGGTCGGTGAAAGCGAAGTGGGCGCCGCCCACGTGATGCTGCTCTGGTGTCACTTCAAGAAGTCCGGAACATCCAGCTCTTCGGCCGGGCTGTCCTGGTACGGCCGGGCCGTGGGGACCTGCGGCGCGGGGGCCTGGACCTCGACCGGAGCCGGCTCGACCGGAGCCGGGGGCTCCTCGCGCGGGGTGACCGAGCCGAGTCCGCCGAAGGCCGAGCGGGCCGGCTCGGCGGCGCGGACCGGCGCCGGGGCCGGCTCCTCGCGCTTGGTGGACGCGGCGCCGATGACGTTGTCCCGGCGGGCCGGGGGCTGTCCGCCGTCGAACCCGGCCGCGATGACGGTGACCCGTACCTCGTCGCCGAGCGCGTCGTCGATGACGGCGCCGAAGATGATGTTCGCCTCGGGGTGCGCGGCCTCGCTGACCAGCTGCGCGGCCTCGTTGATCTCGAAGAGGCCGAGGTCCGAGCCGCCGGAGATGGAGAGCAGCACGCCCCGGGCGCCGTCGATGGACGCCTCCAGGAGCGGCGAGGAGATCGCCATCTCGGCGGCGGCCACGGCGCGGTCGTCGCCGCGGGCCGAGCCGATGCCCATCAGGGCCGAGCCGGCCTCGGACATCACGGACTTGACGTCGGCGAAGTCGAGGTTGATCAGACCCGGGGTGGTGATGAGGTCGGTGATGCCCTGGACGCCCGAGAGCAGGACCTGGTCGGCCGACTTGAAGGCGTCGAGCACGCTGACCTGGCGGTCCGAGATGGACAGCAGTCGGTCGTTGGGGATGACGATGAGGGTGTCGACCTCTTCGCGGAGCTCGGCGATGCCGTCCTCCGCCTGGTTCGCGCGGCGCCGGCCCTCGAAGGTGAACGGTCGGGTGACCACACCGATCGTCAGGGCGCCCAGCGAGCGCGCGATGTTGGCGACGACAGGTGCGCCGCCGGTGCCGGTGCCGCCGCCCTCACCGGCGGTGACGAAGACCATGTCGGCCCCCTTGAGGACCTCCTCGATCTCCTCGCGGTGGTCTTCTGCCGCCTTGCGACCGACGGCCGGGTTGGCGCCGGCGCCGAGGCCACGGGTGAGTTCCCGGCCGACGTCGAGCTTGACGTCGGCGTCGCTCATCAACAGCGCCTGGGCGTCCGTGTTGATGGCGATGAACTCGACGCCCTTGAGACCGACCTCGATCATTCGGTTGATGGCATTGACACCACCGCCGCCGACACCGATGACCTTGATGACTGCGAGGTAGTTCTGCGGTGCTGCCACGTCGAAGGCCTCTCGCCTCGAGTTACGTGTCGCCGCCTCGCGGGCCTGCGTTGCGACGACTGATGCCGAAATAGGGACGGTCCGAACGCGCCGACCCGAACCCTCACCCTGAAGTTTAGGGTTAGGGGTGTGCCTGTTCCTCGGACTCTTCCGAACAGGACACTAAGTCGACAAGTAGCGCGTGTTCAACGAACACGCCGAACCTCCCGTTTTTCTTTTCACCCTATGTGATCACCCGTATCGCTGGCCAACCAGGGTGTGCCGCTGTTGGACCGGACGTCAACTCCCGGACGCAGCAGGGGCGGTGGGGACGCTCACGTCGAAGCGGGTGGCCTTGGGGGCGGCTTTCAACAAAGCGTTCAATGCGCGTCCCTTCGCGTCGCTCTGTTCACCACTGCCCCACGTCACGGATCGGCCCCCGGTGAGCTCCAGTACGACCGAATCGTAGGAACCCACCTTGACCTGCACGGTTTCCTTGGCGATCGACTCCGGGAGGACGCCCGCGACGAGTACGGCCTCGTGCAGCAGCCGTTCCTCGTCGAAGCGGCGGGCGCTCGGCGATCGACCGGCGTTCAATTCGAGGACCGGAACACCCGCGGGTGCTTTCGCAACCGTGTCGAATCGCACACCCGATGCGTCCACTTCCACGAAGTTGGCGTCCTTTTTGATGAGCAGGACGGGTTTGCGTTCCGTCACTTTCAGACCGATGCCGTGCGGCCAGGCCCGCACCACGTCGACCGAATCGATGCGGGGCAGCCGGCCGCGGACCCGGCCCTCGATCTCCTCGGTGTCGACGCTCACCAGGGGCGCACCGACCGGGACGGCCGCGGCACCGAGGACCTGCTCGGAGGTGAGCACGTCCATGCCGGTGGCGGCGACCTTCTCCACGCAGAGCCAGGACGAGCCGTAGAGCACCCAGGTGCCGCCCGCGGCGAGGACCACCGCGGCGGCCAGGGAGGCCAGCACGGGGCCCCGGCGCAGGCGTGCGCCGGGGCCCCTGGAGCCGGCCTCCCGGGCCGACTTCGGGGCCTTGGGCGCCTTGGGGGCTTTGGGTGCCTTGGAGCCCTTGGGGGGCTTCGGCGGCTTGGGAGCGCCGGTGCCCTTGCGGGCGGTCGGGCCGGACCGATCAGAAAACGGTGTTCCGCGCCGTGCGGTCGTCCCTCCGGCCACTCCCTGCCTCCTGCGTCTCGCTACCCGCCTCAGCGGGACCTGTGGGCCGCGATCGCCTCGTAGACCATGCCGACCAGGAGCTCGTCGGCGTCCCGACGACCGAACTCGCCGGCGGCCCGGGACATCTCGTACAGGCGGTGCGGGTCGGACAGCACCGGGAGGACCTGGCTCAGCACCCAGTCGGGCGTCAGCTCCGCGTCGTCCACGAGCAGGCCGCCGCCGGCCTTGACCACCGGCTGGGCGTTGAGCCGCTGTTCACCGTTGCCGATCGGCAACGGGACGTAGGCGGCGGGGAGCCCGACGGCGGAGAGTTCGGCGACGGTCATCGCCCCGGCGCGGCACAGCATCATGTCGGCGGCGGCGTACGCGAGATCCATCCGGTCCACGTACGGTACCGGCACATACGGCGGCATCCCGGGCATGTTGTCGACACGCGGCAGTTCGTTCTTCGGCCCGACGGCGTGCAGGATCTGGATCCCGGAGCGCTGGAGGGTCGACGCGACCTGCTGGATCGTCTCGTTGAGGCGGCGGGCGCCCTGCGAGCCGCCGGAGACCAGCAGGGTGGGCAGGTTGGGGTCCAGGCCGAAGGCGGCGCGCGCCTCGGGACGGACCGCTGCCCGGTCGAGGGTGGAGATGGAACGGCGCAGCGGGATGCCCACGTAGCGGGCGCCGCGCAGCTTGCTGTCGGGGGTGGAGACCGCGACGGCGTGCGCGTACCGGGAGCCGATCTTATTGGCCAGTCCGGGCCTGGCGTTGGCCTCGTGGACGATGATCGGTACCCCGAGGCGCTTGGCCGCGAGGTAGCCGGGCAGGGCCACGTAGCCGCCGAAGCCGACGACGCAGTCGGCCTTGGTGCGGATCAGGATCTCCTCCGCGGCCTTGATGGTGCCGCGCAGCCGTCCGGGGACGGTGATCAGTTCCGGGGTCGGCTTGCGGGGCAGCGGAACGGCCGGGATCAGGCCCAGCTCGTAGCCGCGTTCCGGCACCAGGCGGGTTTCCAGTCCGCGCTCCGTGCCGAGGGCGGTGATGCCCACTGAAGGGTCCTGCCTGCGCAGGGCGTCCGCGAGGGCGAGCGCCGGCTCGATGTGGCCGGCGGTCCCCCCACCGGCGAGTACGACATGCACCGAATTTCACCGCTCTCCGGACGGACGCTTCTTGACGCGCCGTCTCATCGACTTCCATCTCACCCCGGTCCGCCACCAGCCGGTCTTCGGCTGTCGCATCGCGAGGGCCGCGCGCGCCGCCGGCTCCTCCCGCGCGAAGGCGATGAGCAGTCCGACCGCGAACATGGTCGGCAGCAGGGCTGACCCTCCGTAGGAGAACAGCGGGAGCGGGACTCCGGCGATCGGCAGCAGGCCGAGCACCGCACCGATGTTGATCACGGCCTGGGCCGTGATCCAGGTGGTCACGCCTCCCGCGGCAAACCGTACGAAGGAATCCTCCGTGCGTCCGGCCACGCGGATACCCGCATAGCCTAGAGCCGCGAACAGGGCGAGCACCGACAGTGTCCCCGCCAGACCCAGTTCCTCCCCGGTGATGGCGAAGATGAAGTCGGTGTGGGCTTCGGGTAGTTGCCCCCATTTTTCCACACTTGCACCCAGGCCGGAACCGAACCATCCGCCCGAGGCGAGTGCGTAGATCCCGTGAACGGCCTGCCAGCAAAGGTCGTTCTTGCCCGGTTCTGTCGCACCGAGGCATTCCAGCCGGTCCATCCGGTGCGGGCTCGTTTTGATGAGCAGTGCGACGATCGCACCCGCGAAGGCGAGCACCCCGACGAACATCCGGGTCGGGGCTCCGGCGAGCCAGAGCAGACCGAACAGGATGGCGCCGAGGATCATCGCGGTGCCCATGTCTCCGCCCAGCATGATCAGCCCGAGCAGCAGGAAGGCCACCGGGACCAGCGGCACCAACAGGTGCTTCCACTGGCTCAGCAGCCCCTTGTCGCCCTTGCGTGCCAGCAGGTCGGCGCCCCACAGGATCAGTGCCAGTTTGCCGAACTCGCTGGGCTGGAGCATGAACGGACCGCCAAGGGAGATCCAATTCTGGTTGCCGTTGATCGAGACGCCTATCCCCGGGACCTGGACCAGGACCATCAGGAAGAGCGTGCCGGCGAGCACCGGGTACGAGAGCGCCCGGTGCAGTTTGACCGGCATCCGGGAGGCGACCATCAGGAGTGCGCCACCGATGAGGGCGGCCAGGAACTGCTTCTTGAAGA
This sequence comes from Streptomyces sp. NPDC091682, assembly GCF_044756625.1. Taxonomy (NCBI): domain Bacteria; kingdom Bacillati; phylum Actinomycetota; class Actinomycetes; order Kitasatosporales; family Streptomycetaceae; genus Streptomyces; species Streptomyces sp. NPDC091682. The sequence goes on from NZ_JBIVTH010000005.1 coordinate 302,330, forward strand.
AGTACGCGTCGCCGAGGCCGAGCTGAAGGGCCTTGATCATCGAGGCCGAGTACACCATCACCAGGCCGAGCACGGTGATGAGCAGGGAACTGCCGAAGATCAGGTAATAAGCGGTGAGCGGGCGGTCCCAGGCCTTCTGCAACTGCCGCTGCGTACGCCGCAGCCGGTCCAGCGGCCCGCGCCCGGCGGGCCGCTTCGAACGCACCGCAGGGCGTTTGCGGCCCTGCGCCTTCACGGCGGACGGCCGCCGCCCCGGCAGCATCTGCTTGGCCGGCATCTGTGATCTTCCCCTCCACTCGTACGAGGCGAGCTGCCGGCCGGAGGGAACCTGTCCCGGAGCCCCCGGCCTAGGCCGTGTCCGCAGCGTTCTCGGCGGCCAGTTCGCGCACCGCGTCGGCGAATGCGTCCCCGCGCTTGTTGTAGTTCGCGAACATGTCCATCGAGGCACAGGCAGGTGCCAGCAGGACCGTGTCGCCGGGCTCGGCGAGCGCGGCGGCTTCCCGGACCGCTGCGAGCATCGCCCCAGTGTCGGTCCGGTCGAGGTCGACGACCGGGACCTCGGGGGCGTGTCGCGCCAGCGCCTCGGCGATGAGCGCCCGGTCGGCGCCGATCAGCACGGCGCCGCGCAGCCTCTTCGCGGCGTTCTGCACGAGCTCGTCGAAGGTCGCGCCCTTGGCGAGGCCGCCGGCGATCCAGACGACCGGCTCGAAGGCCGCGAGCGAGGCCTCGGCCGCGTGCGTGTTGGTGGCCTTGGAGTCGTCGATGTAGGTGACCGAGTCGACCTCGTCCACGTACGCGACGCGGTGGGCGTCCGGGCGGAAGTCGCGCAGCCCGTCGCGGACGGCGCGCGGCTCCACGCCGAAGGCGCGGGCCAGGGCGGCGGCGGCGAGCGCGTTGGCGATGTTGTGCGGGGCCGGCGGGTTGACGTCCGTGACCTCGGCGAGCTCCTGGGCGTTCTTCTGCCGGTTCTCCACGAAGGCCCGGTCGACGAGGATGCCGTCGACGACGCCGAGCATGGAGGGGCCGGGGGCGCCGAGGGTGAAGCCGATCGCGCGGCAGCCCTCTTCGACGTCGGCCTCCACGACCAGGTCCTCGGTGGCCGGGTCGGCGACGTTGTAGACGCAGGCGACCGTGTTGCCCTCGTAGATCCGGCCCTTGTCGGCGGTGTACGCCTGCATCGAGCCGTGCCAGTCGAGGTGGTCGGGGGCCAGGTTGAGCACGGCCGCCGAGTGGACGCGCAGCGAGGGCGCCCAGTGCAGCTGGTAGCTGGAGAGTTCGACGGCGAGCACGTCGTACTCCTGCTCGCCGAGCACCACGTCGATGATCGGGGTGCCGATGTTGCCGACGGCCGCGGTGCGCAGGCCCGCGGCCTTCAGGATCGACGCCAGCATCTGGGTGGTGGTGGTCTTGCCGTTGGTGCCGGTGATGGCGAGCCAGGGGGCGGGGGCACTGCGGGGCGCCGCGGCCCCGTCCTCGCCGGAGCGCGCGGCGCGCCGCTCCTGGCCGACCTCGCGCAGCAGCCAGGCGATCTCCACGTCCCCGACCACGTCCACGCCGGCTTCGGCGGCGGCCGCGAACAGCGGGCTGTCGGGCTTCCAACCGGGCGAGGTGACGACCAGTTCGGTGCCCTCGGGCAGGACCTCGCCCGCGTGCCCGCCGTCCGCGAGGCGGCCGAGGCGGACGGTGATGCCCTCCGCCGCGAGCTCGGCGGCCCGGGCGCGGTGCGCGTCACCGTCACCGTTGTCGACGACGGTCACCACTGCGCCGAGGCCGGCCAGGGCGCGGGCGGCACTGATGCCGCTCACGCCGAGACCGGCGACGGTGATGTTCTTGTCCTGCCAGGACGTCACTTGTCGGCTGCCCATCCCGCGTAGAAGAGACCGAGACCAACGATCACGCACATGCCCTGGATGATCCAGAAGCGGACCACGACCAGTACCTCGGACCAGCCCTTGAGCTCGAAGTGGTGCTGCAGTGGCGCCATCCGGAAGACCCGCTTGCCGGTCATCTTGAAGGAACCGACCTGGATGACGACCGACATCGTGATGAGCACGAAGAGGCCGCCGAGGAGCGCCATCAGGAACTCCGTGCGGGAGCAGATGGCGAGGCCCGCGAGCGCGCCGCCGAGGGCGAGCGAGCCGGTGTCACCCATGAAGATCTTGGCGGGCGAGGTGTTCCACCACAGGAAGCCGAAGCAGGCGCCCATGAGGGCGGAGGCGACGACCGCGAGGTCGAGCGGGTCGCGCACCTCGAAGCAGGCGTTCGGGTTGGTGAGGTCACCGGCCCTGGCGCAGGACTCCTGGAACTGCCAGACGCCGATGAAGGTGTAGGCGCCGAAGACCATCACGGCGGCGCCGGTCGCGAGACCGTCGAGACCGTCGGTGAGGTTCACGCCGTTGGACATCGCCAGGATCATGAAGAGCGCCCACACCACGAACAGCACCGGACCTATCGACCAGCCGAAGTCCGTGACGAACGACAGCTTGGTGGAGGCCGGGGTGAGCCCGCGCGAGTCCTTGAACTGGAGGGCCAGCACCGCGAAGGCGATGCCGACGATCAGCTGGCCGGACATCTTCGCCTTGGCCCGCAGGCCCAGCGAACGCCGCTTGACGATCTTGATGTAGTCGTCCAGGTATCCGACGAGGCCCATGCCGGCCATCAGGAACAGGACGAGCAGGCCCGAGAAGCTCGGCTCCTCACCGGTGAGGACCTTCGTCAGGGCGTACGCGATGAGCGTCGCCAGGATGAAGGAGATGCCGCCCATGGTGGGCGTGCCCTTCTTCCCGGCGTGGCCGCGGGGGCCGTCGTCGCGGATGAACTGGCCGTAGCCCTTGCGGGCGAGCAGCTTGATCAGCAGCGGGGTGCCGATGACGGTGAGGAACATGCCGATGACACCGGCGAACAGGATCTGCCTCATCGGTCGGCGACCTCGCCCTCGACAGTGCTGTCGAGAAGGCCCTGGGCCACCCGCTCCAGACCGGCCGACCTGGAAGCCTTCACCAGCACGACGTCACCCGGGCGCAGTTCACTGCGCAACAGGTCGACCGCCGCCTGCGCGTCGGACACGAGCACCGACTCCTCACCCCACGAACCCTCGTTATATGCGCCCAGTTGCAGCCAGGAGGCTTCCCTGCCCCCGACTGCGACGAGCTTGCTCACGTTGAGCCGGACGACAAGTCGTCCGACCGCGTCGTGCTCGGCGAGAGCGTCGTCTCCGAGCTCGGCCATCGGGCCGAGCACCGCCCACGTGCGTCCCCCGTTCGCCTTGCCGGCCCCGCCCATCGCGGCGAGCGCGCGGAGTGCGGCCCGCATGGACTCGGGGTTCGCGTTGTAGGCGTCGTTGACGATCGTCACACCGTCCGCCCGCTCGGTGACCTCCATCCGCCACCGGGACAGCGTGCCCGCCCCGGAGAGCGCGGTGGCGATCTCCTGTACGGACATGCCCAGTACATGGGCGACGGCGGCCGCGGCGAGCGCGTTCGACACGTGGTGCTCACCGTACAGCCGCAAGGTCACGTCGCTGCACCCGGTCGGTGTGTGCAGTGTGAAGGAAGCCGTCCCCCTGTCCGTCATGCGGACTTCGGTGGCCCGGATTTCGGCGTCCTCGGCCTCACCGAACAGCACCGTACGGGCCTTCGTGCGCCCGGCCATTTCACGAACCAGCAGGTCATCGGCGTTGAGGACGGCGACGCCGCCCTCCGCCTCGGCCGGCAGGGCCTCGACCAGCTCCCCCTTGGCCTGCGCGATCTGCTCGCGGCCGCCGAACTCGCCGATGTGGGCGGTGCCGACGTTGAGGACCAGACCGATCCGCGGGGGCGTCAGTCCGGTGAGGTAGCGGATGTGGCCGATGCCGCGGGCGCCCATCTCCAGGACCAGGTGCTGGGTGTCCTCGGTGACGCGCAGCGTCGTGATCGGCAGGCCGATCTCGTTGTTGAGGTTCCCGGGGGTCCACACGGTCGGCGCGTGGTGCTGCAGCACCTGCGCGATCAGGTCCTTGGTGGAGGTCTTGCCGGCGGATCCGGTGAGGGCCACGACGTCGGTGCCCAGGCGGGTGACCACGGCCCGGGCGAGCGCTCCGAGGGCGGCCACCACGTCGGGGACCACGATGGCCGGTACGCCGACGGGCCGGGTCGCGAGGACGCCCACGGCCCCGGCGGACACCGCGCGCTGCGCGTAGTCGTGGCCGTCGACCCGCTCGCCGACGAAGGCGGCGAACAGGCTGCCCGGCCGGACCTCACGGGAGTCGTAGACCACGGGTCCGGTGATCTGGACGGACGGATCCGGTATGTCGTGGGGCCGCCCGCCGGTGATGTCGGCGATCTCGGCGAGGGAAAGGGCGATCACTGGTTCACCTCGGCCTGTCGGACCTGGGTCGTTTCATCGAGCACGGCCGGCCGGTCGAGCACGGCTCGGTGCTCGATCGCGGCGCGGAGCACCGTGCGGTCGTCGAAGGGGCGTACGACACCGGCGGTGTCCTGGCCCTGTTCGTGGCCCTTGCCCGCCACGAGCACGGTGTCGCCGGGCTCGGCGCGCGCGACGGCGGCGGCGATGGCCGCCGCCCGGTCGGCGTCGACGAGGACGGTGCCCCGCTCGGCGGGCGGCACGGACACGGCGCCCTCGAACATCGCGGCGAGGATCGCGAGCGGGTCCTCGGAACGCGGGTTGTCGGAGGTCAGGACGGCGACGTCGGCGAACCGGGCGGCCGCGGCCCCCATCGGTCCGCGCTTGGTGGTGTCGCGGTCGCCGCCACAGCCGAGCACGATGTGCAGCTTGCCCTCGGTGACCTCGCGCAGCGCGCGCAGCACCGATTCCACGGCGTCCGTCTTGTGCGCGTAGTCGACGACGGCGAGGTAGGGCTGTCCCGCGTCCACCCGCTCCAGCCGGCCGGGGACCCCGGGGACCGCGGCGACGCCGTCGGCGGCGGTCTGCGGGTCGATGCCGGCGGCGGCGAGCGTGACGATCGCGGCGACGGTGTTGGCGACGTTGAACGGGCCGGGCAGCGGGGCCTTGGCGCGCACGCGCTGTCCCTCGGGGCCGACCAGCGTCAGCGTGGAGTCCATGTGGCCGGTGACGACGTCTTCGGCCCGCCAGTCGGCGGCCGGGTCGCCCGCGGCGGAGAAGGTGACGACCGGGACGGTGGCCTCCTTGGCCAGGCGGCGGCCGTACTCGTCGTCGAGGTTGACCACGCCCAGGCGGGCCCGGCGGGTGGTGAAGAGCCCCGCCTTGGCCTGGAAGTAGTCCTCCATGTCGGAGTGGAACTCCATGTGCTCCGGGCTCAGGTTGTTGAAGACGGCGACGTCGAAGACGCAGCCGTCGACCCGGCCGAGCACCAGGGCGTGGCTGGAGACCTCCATGGCCACGGCCTCGACCCCACGTTCGCGCATGACCGCGAAGAGGGCCTGGAGGTCGGTGGCCTCGGGGGTGGTCCGCTCGGACTTGATGCGCTCGTCGCCGATGCGCATCTCGACGGTGCCGACCAGTCCGGTGCTCCGGCCCGCCGCGCGCAGGCCGCCTTCGACGAGGTACGCCGTGGTGGTCTTGCCGGAGGTACCGGTGATCCCGATCTGGAGCAGGCCCTCACCGGGGCGCCCGTAGATCGCCGCGGCGAGCTCTCCCATCCGGCCGCGCGGGTCGTCGACGGTCAGGACCGGCAGGCCGGTCGCCGCGGCGCGCTCCGCCCCCGCGGGGTCGGTCAGCACGGCGGCGGCACCGAGACCGGCCGCCTGGGCGGCGAAGTCGGCGCCGTGCGTCCTGGCTCCCGGCAGGGCGGCGTACAGGTCACCGGGGCGGACCGCACGGGAGTCGTGCGTGATGCCGGTGATCTGCGCCGCGCCGGGCGCCGGGATGCCCAGCAGGGCGGCCAGCTCGCCCAGCGGGCTCGGGCTGGCGGACGCGGGCCGGGGCGCTCCCGGCGGCGTTGCCGGGGCCTTCTCGGTGTTTCTGGGCTGATCAGCGTGGGACACGGCGGTGAGCGTACCGGGCGCAGCGGGCCGCCCGCGAAGTGAGGCCCCGGCCTCGGCTTCGGGGGTCGTCGGGTTCCCGGGTTTCGGGGTGATGGTTGTCACTGATGGTGCCTCACGCTTTTCTGGCGGGCCTGGCCTGGCTGTGGGTCACTGGCCGGGCTGCGGACTGGGCTGCGGGGCGGGCTGCTCGGCGGGCTGAGTAGCGGTGCCGTAGGTGACGGGGAGCCCGGCGGGCGCGGTTCCCGTGGGGGCCACCTGGAGGGTCTTGAGCGCGAACTCCATGACCTTCTTGTAGATGGGGCCGCAGATCTGGCCGCCGAAGTAGCTGCCCTTCGTGGGGTTCTGGATGGCGCAGTAGACGGTGATGCGCGGGTTGTCCGCGGGGGCGAATCCGGCGAAGGACGCGGTGTAGCCCTTGTAGCGGCCGGTGGCCGGATCCACCCGGTTGGATGTGCCGGTCTTGCCGCCGACCCGGTAGCCGGGGATCTTCGCCTTGGTTCCGGTGCCCTCCTGGTCGTCGACCACGGATTCGAGCATCTCGGCGAGGGTCTTGGCGGTCTCCGGGCTGATCACACGGTCCCGCTCGGGGGCCGGGGCCGGGGTGAAGCGGCCGTCGGGGCCCTTGGTGCCGCGGACCAGGGTCGGCTCGATGCGGACGCCGTCGTTGGCGATGGTCGAGTACACGGAGGCCGCCTGCATGGCGTTGAGCGAGAGTCCCTGGCCGAAGGGGATCGTGTACTGCTGGGAGGTGGACCAGTCCTTGGGGGCGGCGAGGATGCCGCGGGATTCGCCCGGGTAGTTCAGGCCGGTGGGCCGACCGATGCCGAACTTGGTCAGGTAGGAGTGCAGGACCTCGTTGGCCTCGGGCTGGGTGGGTCCGAGCTGGCCGGTGGCCAGGATGGTGCCGATGTTGGAGGACTTGGCGAGGACCCCGTTGAGGGTCAGGTACCAGGTCGGGTGGTCGATGTCGTCCTTGAAGAGCCGGTCGCCGCGGTGGAGCCGGTTGGGGACCTCGACCCGGGTCTCCGGGGTGGCCTTCTTCTCCTCCAGCACGGCGGCCATCGACATGACCTTGGCGGTGGAGCCGGGTTCGTACACGTCCTGGAGCGCGGCGTTGCCCATGGCGGCGGAGCGGGCCCGGGTCAGGTCGTTGGGGTCGAAGCCCGGGGCGTTGGCCATGGCGAGCACCTCGCCGGTGCGGGTGTCCTGGACGATGACGTAGCCGCGGTCGGCCTCGGACTTCTGGACCTGTTCGGCGATGGCGCTCTGCGCCGCCCACTGGATGTCCCGGTCGATGGTCAGCTGGATGTCCTCGCCGGGGACGGCGGGCTTCTCGTTGGAGTCGGCGGTGGGGACCTGGCGGCCGCCGGACTGGGCGTAGGTGATCTCGCCGTCCTTGCCGGACAGCTTCTTGTCGAGGGAGGACTCCAGGCCGCCGGCTCCCTTGCCCTCGGCGTTGACGTAACCCAGTATCCCGGCGGCGAGGTCGCCGTTCGGGTACACGCGCTTGCTGCTGGTCTCCTTGAACACGCCGGCGAGGACGTTGGCGCCGGGGCCGTTGCCCCGCTTGTCGGCCGCCGCCTTGTCCGCGAAGACCCGCTTGAGGTCCTTGATCTGGTTCCAGACCTGGGGGGTCTGGCGCTGGGCGAGGACGACGTACCGGGAGTTCTTGGTGCTCAGCCGCTCGGTGAGCTCCTTGGCGTCCTTGCCGAGGATGGGCGCGAGGAGGGCGGCGGCCTGCTGCGGGGCGTCCGGGGCCTTGCTGTCCTGCGGGGTGAACATCTTCGGGTCGGCGGTGATGTCGTACGCGTCGACGCTGGTGGCGAGGGCCACGCCCCGGCGGTCGGTGATCTCGCCTCGCTCGGCGGCCAGCTTGACGCTGGTGTAGCGGTTCTTGGAGGCCTCGGCGGAGAACGCCGCGGCGTCGACGGCCTGGACCTGGAGCAGGCGGACCACGAAGGCCAGCATGACGAGGGTCAGGCCGACGCCGACCAGGCGCAGTCGGGGCCGCGGGCTGCCGAGTCGGATCGTGTGCGGGGTACGGGGGCCCGTCGGCCGCCGGGTCGCCGGGCGCGAGGCCGGGCGCGGGGCCGGGCGGGCGCCGGCCCTGGCCCGGTCGCCGGCACGGGGCGGCCTGGCCGGTCCGGGCACCCGCCGCCGGGGCGGCTCCTGCGGGCTCACGCGGTCACCGCCCCTGGCAGGGCCGCGCCGGGGGAACCGGGGGCCCGTCCCAGCGGTGGCCGGGAGGGGAAGGGCGGGGTGGGGAACGGCCCCGCAGGGATCCGCGTCACGACATCACCGACCTGGGTTGGGGGTGGGCTGCTGTGGCAAGGGCTGGGCCGGGGGCGCGACTGCCGGGCTCTGCGAGGCCGGGGCCGACGCCGCGGGTGCGGCCGGGGAGGTGCCCGGGGCCGCCGGCGGAGCCGGGGTCGGGGTGGGTGACGGCGGGGCCTCGGCGGGCGCGGCGCTGCCCGCGACCTTGCCGTCCGGGCCGATGAAGACCGGGCTGCCGCCGGGGACCAGGCCCAGTTCGTGTGCCCGGCGCTGGAGCGCGTCGGGCGCGGAGTAGGCGTCGACGTCGCGCTGCAGCGCCTGCTCCTCGTCGGTGAGGGCGGTGGTTTCCTTCCGCAACTTGCTGAGCTGGAAGGAGCCTTCGTTCAGTGCCGAGTTCAGCAGCAGCAGGCTGATCAGGCCGCCGGCGAGCAGGGCCACGACCAGCAGCACGAACGGCATCCGGGCCGCCTGCCCGCCGGGACGCGGGCGGGCCGGGCGGCCGCCGAGCGCCCGGCCGAGGCGGGCCGCCTGCCCACGGGTCAGCGTGGCGACCTTCCCGGCCTTGGTCACAGTCGCGCCTCCCGGATGCGTTCTACGCCGCGGAACCTGGCCGGGGCGGCCCGCCGGTTCTCGGCGATCTCCTCCTCGGTGGGCAGTTCGGCGCCGCGCGTGAGCAGTTTCAGCTTCGGCTGATACTTCTCCGGCACCACCGGCAGGCCGGGCGGGGCCGTCGAGGTCGCGCCGGCCGCGAAGACCTGCTTGACCAGGCGGTCCTCCAGCGAGTGGTAGGAGAGCACCGCGATCCGGCCGCCGACCGCGATCCGGTCCACCGCCGCCGGAATGGCCCGCTCCAGCCCGGAGAGCTCCCCGTTGACCTCGATCCGCAGGGCCTGGAAGGTCCGCTTCGCCGGGTTGCCGCCGGTCCGCTTGGCGGCCTGCGGAAGGGAGTCACGGATCAGTTCGACCAGCCGGGCGCTGTTGGCGAAGGGCTCCTTCTCCCGCTCCCGGACGATCGCCGAGACGATCCGCTTGGCCTGCTTCTCCTCGCCGTACTGGCGCAGGATCCGTACCAGCTCGCCCGGCGCGTAGCTGTTGAGCACCTCGGCGGCGCTGATGCCGGTCGTCTGGTCCATGCGCATGTCCAGCGGTGCGTCCTGGGCGTACGCGAACCCGCGGTCGGCCTCGTCCAACTGCATGGAGGAGACGCCCAGGTCGAAGAGGATGCCTTGGACGGCCGGGATGCGCAGCCCGTCCAGGACCTCGGCGAGGTCGGCGTAGATCGCGTGGACGAGGGTGGCCCGGTCGCCGAAGGGCGCGAGCCGCTCGCCGGAGAGCCGCAGGGCTTCCTTGTCGCGGTCGAGGCCGATCAGGTGGGCCTCGGGGAACCGGGTCAGCAGGGCCTCGCTGTGGCCGCCGAGGCCGAGGGTGCAGTCGACGACGACGGCCCCGGGCCTCTCCAGTGCCGGGGCCAACAGGTCCAGGCACCGCTGGAGCATCACCGGGACATGTCGGGACTCGCTAGTCAAAGCGCCCTCTCAGATAACGGCGCGGCAGGCGTACGCACCACCGGATCCCCGCATCCGCGACCGGCGCCGGGGAAGGTGGCGCCGGCCGGCCGGTGAGCGGGAGAGGGCCGGGCCGTACGTACGCGCCGCGCACGCGGAGTGTTCATCGGGGGCCGGGCGGCCGTTCAGGGCCGGGCTCCGGCCGGTTCGCGTCACTTTAGTGCAACGGTCGCCGCGGTCAACGAACCGCCCCGCGCGGCGTGCGCGGCTCTCGACGCGAACCGACAAATGACGCGAACCACCCGAACAGCCGCCTCGCGCCCACCCCTGTGGGTTAGCTCACAACAAGGCTCGTTGGCGTTCTTTGTCCGCTCTCACGCAGGACCGTGCCCCGCCGTGACCACTACCGTCGTACCCATGACGACTTCCGCATCCCTGCCTGCCGAGTCCCCGTCCGAGGCATCCGTCGGCGGATCCGTCACCGACCGGCTGGTCGAGGCGAACCAGCGGTACGCCGCGCAGTTCTCCGACCCCGGCATGGACGCCCACCCCGTCCTCAAGGTCGCCGTCGTGGCCTGTATGGACGCCCGCCTCGACCTGCACAAGGCCCTCGGTCTGGAACTCGGCGACTGTCACACGATCCGCAACGCGGGCGGTGTGGTCACCGACGACACGATCCGTTCCCTCACCATCAGCCAGCGGGCCCTGGGCACCCGCACGGTGATACTCATCCACCACACCGGCTGCGGCCTCGAAAACCTGACCGAGGACTTCCGGCACGAGCTGGAGGACGAGGTCGGCCAGCGTCCCGCCTGGGCCGTCGAGGCCTTCCGGGACGTCGACCAGGACGTTCGCCAGTCGATGCAGCGGGTCCGCACGAACCCCTTCCTGCCCCACAAGGACGATGTGCGAGGCTTCGTCTTCGATGTGCACACCGGGCTCCTGCGGGAGATCGATCCCAGCTCTTGAGTGACACGAGGCCGTAACGCCGTCAAGAATGCGGGATGGCACCTCCCGGGATCCCCCGGGACCGGTGTCCGTGTTTCGGGGTGGGCCGGTTCAAGCGCCAAGGGCGTCGGCCCTGGAAATGGGCCGAGGAGAACCAAGGTGACGACGTACGACGACCGAGCGAGCCTCGCGGATCTGACCAGCACGGTGGAGCGGGTGCGCCAGTCGGTCGAGAGCGTGATCGAAGGCAAGCCCGAGGTCGTCCGCCTCGCGCTGACCGTGCTCCTCGCCGAGGGGCACCTGCTGATCGAGGACGTGCCCGGCGTCGGCAAGACGATGCTCGCCAAGACGCTCGCCAAGTCCATCGACTGCTCGGTCCAGCGCATCCAGTTCACGCCGGACCTGCTGCCCTCCGACATCACCGGCGTCAGCATCTACGACCAGCAGCGCCGCGAGTTCGAGTTCAAGCCGGGCGCGATCTTCGCGCAGATCGTCATCGGGGACGAGATCAACCGCGCCTCGCCGAAGACCCAGTCCGCGCTGCTGGAGTCGATGGAGGAGCGCCAGGTCACCATCGACGGCACGACCTACACGCTGCCCAGCCCCTTCATGGTCGTCGCCACCCAGAACCCGGTAGAGATGGAGGGCACGTACCCGCTGCCCGAGGCCCAGCGCGACCGCTTCATGGCCCGCGTCTCCGTCGGCTACCCCAGCCCCGAGGCCGAGCTCCAGATGCTCGACGTGCACGGCGGGGTCTCCCCGCTCGACGACCTGACGTCCGTCGCGCACGCCCACGAGATCGTCAAGCTGATCGAAGCGGTCCGCGAGGTGTACGTGGCCGAGCCCGTCCGGCGCTACGTCGTCGACCTGGTCTCCGCCACCCGCACCCACCCCGACCTGCGGCTCGGTGCGTCGCCGCGGGCCACCCTGCACCTGCTGCGCGCCGTGAAGGCCTCCGCCGCGCTCGCCGGCCGGGACTACGCCCTGCCCGACGACGTCCAGGCCCTGGCCGCCCCGGTCCTCGCGCACCGGCTGCTGCCCACCGCGCAGGCCCAGCTCAACCGCCGCACCGCCGAGCAGGTCATCGGCGAGATCCTGCAGCGCACTCCCGTCCCGGCCGCGCACGCCCGCGGCGAGATGCCGCCCGGCGCGGGCACCCGGAGCTTCTGATGAGCGCCGGTGCCCCGCGCGGCGCCGGCGGCCCGGGGGACGGCGGCGGACTGCGCGCGTCGCTGTCCGGGCTGACCACCCGCGGCCGCTCGTTCCTGGCCGCCGGGATAGCCGCCGCCGCCTGTGCGTACGTCCTGGGCCAGGGCGAACTGCTGCGGGTCGGCATGCTGCTCGCCCTCCTGCCGCTGATCTGCGTCTACGCCCTCCACCGCACCCGCTTCCGGGTCTCCGGCAGCCGCCGGCTCAGCCCGGGGCGGGTCCCCGCGGGCGGCGAGGCCCGCGTACAGCTGCGCATGGACAACGTCTCCCGACTGCCCACCGGCCTGCTGATGCTCCAGGACCGGGTGCCCTACGTCCTGGGCCCGCGCCCGCGGTTCGTCCTGGACCGGGTCGAGCCCGGCGGCCGCCGCGAGGTGTCCTACCGGGTCCGCTCCGACCTGCGCGGCCGCTATCCGCTCGGCCCGCTCCAGCTGCGCCTGTCCGACCCCTTCGGACTGGTCGAGCTGACCCGCTCCTTCAGCACCTACGACACCCTCACCGTCATCCCGCGCACCGAGCCCCTCCCGCCCGTCCGCCTGGCCGGCGAGTCCAACGGCTACGGCGACGGCAGCCGCCGCTCCCTCGCGCTGGCCGGCGACGACGACGTGATCCCCCGCGGCTACCGGCGCGGCGACGACCTGCGCCGGGTGCACTGGCGCTCGACCGCCCGCTACGGCGAGCTGATGGTCCGCCGCGAGGAGCAACCGCAGCGCAGCCGGGCCACCGTCCTGCTGGACACCCGGCGCCTGGCCTTCGACGGCGCCGGCCCCGACTCCGCCTTCGAGTGGGCCGTCTCGGCCGCCGCCTCCAGCCTGGTGCACGTCCTGGAACAGGGCTTCTCCACACGGCTGCTCACCGACACCGGCAGCTCGGTGCCCGGTGAGGGCGGCGGCGGATTCTCCTCCGGCGGGCAGGAGTCCGCGGAGGCCGCCGGGCTGATGATGGACACCCTCGCGGTCGTCGGACACTCCGACGGCGCCGGGCTCTCCCGCGCCTACGACGCGGTGCGCTCCGGTGGCAGCGGCGGCTTCGGCGGAGCCGGCGGTGACGGGCTCCTCATCGCCTTCTTCGGCGACCTGGACGACGTACAGACGGAACTGGCCGCCCAGATGCGCCAGCGCACCTCGGGCGCGGTGGCCTTCGTACTGGACTCCGCGAGCTGGGGCGGACAGCCCGCTCCGGGGCACGCCGTGCCCCCGCTGGAGGAGCGGCTGCGCAGGCTGCGCGACGCGGGCTGGACGGCACTGGCCGCTCCGCCCGGGGTCGCCTTCGGCGAACTGTGGCGCCAGGCCGGGACCGCGCGCGCCGGTACGGGAACCTCCGGAGGTCGGGAATGAGCGGGCGGGCGAAACTGACGCTGTTCGCAGCACTGGCGACGCTGCTCACCTCGTGGTCGCTGAACCCGCTGGTGGACTCACAGGCCTGGCTGCTCCAGGCGGCGCTGCTGCTCGCCGTGCAGAGCGCGGTGGGCGCCGGCGCCCGGCGGGTGCCGCTGGCACGGACGCTGACCGTCGCCGCACAGGCGCTGGTGTCGCTGCTGGTGCTCGCGTTCCTCTACGCCGGCAAGGGCGAGTCCCACGGGGACGGGCCGCTGGCCTACCTGGTGACGGACTTCGGCGCGCTGTTCGGTCAGGGCATCAGGGACGTGGGCGAGTTCGCGATCCCGGCTCCGCTGACGGACGGCATCAAACTGCTGTTGGTGTCCGGCGTGCTGCTGATCGGGCTGCTGGTGGACACGCTGGCGGTGACCCTGCGCACGGCCGCCGCGGCCGGGCTGCCGCTGCTGGCGCTGTACTCGGTGGCCTCGGGGCTCGCGGGCGGCGGTGACGCCTCCTGGTTCTCCTTCCTGCTCGCGGGCTCCGGCTACCTGGTGCTGCTGCTGTCCGAGGGCCGTGACCGGCTCGCCCAGTGGGGCCGCGTCTTCGGCGCGTCCCCGCGCCGGGGGGCCGCCGACTCCGGCCTCGGCAACGGGGCGGGCGGGCAGGCGACGGCGCCCGTGAAGTTCGGGCGGCGGATCGGTGCGGTGACCCTGGGCCTGGCGCTGGCGGTGCCGGCCGTGCTGCCCTCGCTCGGCGGCGGGCTGCTGGGCGGCACGCAGGAGGACGAGGAGAGCGGCGGCGGTGCGGGCGGAACGATCTCGGCGGTCAACCCGCTGGTCTCCTTGCAGAGCAACCTGAACGCGCAGGACAACCGCGTGATCCTCAAGTACCGGACGAACAGCCCGCAGCAGGGCGACCAGTACCTGCGGATCCTGGCCCTGGACGAGTTCAACGGCGTCAAGTGGGAGGCCTCCGGGCGGGCCCTGATCGACGTACCGGAGGAGCTGCCGGCACCGCCGGGGCTCCGCGCGCCGGTCAGCGGCACCGCGGTCGAGGTCACCACCAACATCACGGCGGCGGACTACTACACGCAGCGCTACCTCCCCATGCCGTATCCGGCGACGTCGGTGAACATCGGCGGCAAGTGGCGGTTCGAGCCGGTCGGCCGGACCCTGGTCGGCGACCAGCTGGGCCGGGACCGCTTCCAGAACGTCCAGGGCGCCCAGTACATGGTGCGCAGCCTGCTGCTGAAGCCGACGGCCCAGCAGCTCCAGAAGGCCCCGGAGCCCGACCCGGCGATCCGCCAGGAGTACACGAAGCTCCCGGACAACCTGCCGCCGGTGGTCGCCGAGCGGGCCCGTCAGGTGACGCAGGGGGCGAAGGACGACTACACGCGGGCCGTGAAGCTGCAGGACTACTTCGCTGTGAACGGCGGGTTCCGCTACAACACGAGGACGGCGTCGGGCACGGGTCCGCAGGCGGTCGCCCGGTTCCTCGACGACAAGGAGGGCTTCTGCGTCCACTTCGCCTTCTCGATGGCGGCGATGTCCCGCTCGCTGGGCATCCCGGCCCGCGTCGCGGTGGGCTTCACGCCCGGCGAGAAGCAGTCGGATGGCAACGTGAACGTGTCGATGCGCGACGCGCACGCCTGGCCCGAGCTGTACTTCGAGGGTGTGGGCTGGACCCGGTTCGAGCCCACGCCCCGTTCCGGCATCAACGTTCCGGACTACTCCCGGGCGCAAACGCCGGCCACCCAGCCGTCGGCGCCGGCGCCGCTACCCTCGCAGAGCTCGGCGGCCCCGTCGACGGCACCCACGGCGACCCCCGAGTGCCCGCCGGCCCTGAAGAAGCTCGGCGAGTGCGACACCGCGGCGCCCGCGCAGAAGTCGGGTGACGGCGGCGGGCCGTCGGTGACGACGGTCCTCGGCTGGGTGGCGCTCGCGGCGGCGGTGCTGGGCCTGCCCCTGCTCCCGCTGCTGTGGCGGACCCGGCTGCGGGCCCGGCGCCTGGCGACCGGGGAGGTCCTGACGGCCTGGCGGGAACTGGGCGACACCGCCTGGGACGCGGGTGTGGTTCCGGACGGGGCGCTGTCCCCGCGCCGGACGGCGAGCCGGATCGTGGACCTGGGCCGTCTGGAGCCGGAACCCGCGGCGGCCGTGCACCGGGTCGCCGGTGCGGTGGAACGGACCCTGTACGCGCCCCCCGGCGCGGAGGTGTCGTACCCGGAGTTGGCGGACGACGTACTGCTGGCCCGTACGGGCCTGCTGGCGTCCGCGGACCGGCTTCCCCGGCTGCGGGCCCTGCTGCTGCCGCGCTCGGCGGCCCGCATTTCCTGGGCCCTCTCGGCCCGTTGGTCCGCGGTCACCTCGGCGGTGTCGGCCCGCCTGACCGCCGCCCGCCTGACCGTCGCCCGCCTCCGGCTCCCGCTGAGGGGCCGCGGCTGAGCGGGGCCCGGAGCGGCAGGGCGAAGACTCCGTGGGGAGTCTTCGCCCCGGGGAGGGACGTCAGGCGGTTTCGGTGGGGAGGCCGGCCTCGACCCAGTCCTGGATGCCCTCGCGGTACTTGCGGACGTCGGTGTAGCCGAGGGCGGTGAGCCGGTCGGCGACCTGTCCGCTGTTGGGGCACGCGGGGTTGGAGCAGTAGGTGACGATGGCGGCGTCGCGGTCGGGGAGCACGGTGGGCGCCTGGGCGTCGACGTCGACCGGGGCCAGCGCCAGGGCGCCGGGCAGGTGCTGCCGCGCGTAGTATTCGCCGCCGAGCGTGTCGACGACGGTCACGGCGCCGCCCTCGATCGCCGCCGCCAGTTCGTCGCGTGTGATGAGTACGGTCATGCCACTGCCTCCAAAGGAATCGGACTACAGTCCACTTATGGCTCACGACAGTAACGGACTGCGGTCCGGTTCGCTAGTGCCGCTGGAACTCCTGCGGACACCGCCGCCCAAGGAGCGTGCGGACGCCGCCCGGAACCGGGCCGCAGTACTGGAGGCGGCCGCCAGGCTGTTCGCCGAACAGGGCGTCGAGACGGTGTCCATGGACCAGGTGGCCGCGGCCGCCGGAGTCGGCAAGGGCACCCTGTTCCGCCGGTTCGGCGACAAGTCGGGGCTCGCCACCGCGCTACTGGACGCCCGCGAGCGCGTACTGCAGGAGGCGGTCCTGTCCGGGCCGCCCCCGCTCGGCCCCGGGGCCCCGGCCGACGAGCGCCTGGCCGCTTTCGTCGACGCCTACTTCGACTACCTGCTGGAGCACCTGGCACTGGTCCGGATGTCGGAGACCGCCGCTCCCGGAGCCCGGTACAGGATCGGGGCCTACCGGTTCTGGCACCGGCACGTGGCGATCCTGCTCTCCACCGCACCCGACCCCGACCACGCCGCCCACGCCCTGCTCGCCGCCCTGGCGGCCGAGCACGTCGCCGCACTCCTGCCGGAGCTCGGCGAACAGCGGATGCGCGCGGGCCTGCTCGACCTCGCCCGCTCGGCCATGTGAGGCCCGCCCTGCGAGGTGAGGCCCGCCCGGCCAGCTGAGGCCCGCCCACGCGCCGCGGGCCACCGCACGATCCCCCGGACCCGCGGACGCGAAACGGCGAGGCTCGATCCCCCCGAGCCCCGCCGCTTCACGCATCGCTTCACCGGGTCGCCGATCCCCCGTCGTCCCCCGTCCCGGTCACGGTAGGAGGCACCCGGTCCGCTCCGCAGCCCCGTGTCGGCGGTGCGGACCGGGTCTCCTGTCCGTTGCTCCCAGTCTGGCGTCCGCGCAGGTGGGAGCCCATCCGCGCACGTACTCATTTCCGCGCCTAGGTACGGATACTCAGCCGTCGCGGCCGGCCCCACCAGTTCTACGGGGCGGCGCGCCCGCGCGGCACCGCCGACTGGGGGGTGGTGCCGCGCGGGGATTCAGCGGTTGCCGCTGACCCGGCCCCGCAGCAGCAGCGACAGCGCCGAGTGCACGTCGTCCAGGGACCGCTCGCTCTGGAAGGACTGCCAGTCCAGGGCGGCCACCAGCACCATCCCGACCATCGCGGCCGCCGTGAGCGGCACGTCGATCTCGGCGCTCAGCTCACCGCGTTCGACGCCCTCGCGCAGCACCTTCTCCACGACGGCCACCGCCTCCTGACGGACCACCATCAGCGTGGACTGCCACGCGCGGTTGGTGCGCCACAGCTCGGCGACGTACAGCTGGGTGAAGGCCGGGTACCGGTCGATGAAGACGAGTCCGGCGCGGATCATGGCGTCGAGCGCCTCGACACGGCTGCCGCCGCGGGCCTCCGTCTCCTCCGCCGCGGTCCGCAGGGAGGCCGTCAGCAGGCCGACGCCGTGCCGCAGCAGCTCCTCGAAGAGCTCGTTCTTGCTGGCGAAGTTGTAGTAGACGGTGCCCTTCGCGACGCCCGCCCGCTCGGCGATCTCATCGACCGTGGTCGCGGAGAAGCCCTGCTCGGCGATCAGGGTGACGGCCGCTTCGTAGAGCTTCTGCCGGGTGATCGCACGACGGCCCCCGCCCGTGCCCGTACCGGTGTTGCTGCTTTCCATGGCGCTGATTGTCACAGGTCAACACGTCCCTACAAGCTCAGTTCTGGGTGCAGTCGGTCCATCGTCCACACCTGCTTGCCGCGGGCGGCGAGCGCGGTGAGGGCCAGGGCGCCGGCGGTGAAGGCCAGCAGTGCCGCGCCGCCCTGCCAGACCGGGGCGAGGTCACCACCGGTGATGAGGCGGCGCAGGCTCTCGACGATGTAGGACATCGGCAGGTACGGGTGGATCCAGTTGAAGAAGTCCGGGCTGGTCTGGACGGGGTAGGTGCCGCCCGCCGAGGTCAGCTGGAGCATCAGGACGGCCAGCACCAGGATGCGGCCTGCGGCGCCGAACTTGGCGTTCAGCCACTGGACGATCGCTGCGAAGCAGCCGGTGACCAGGATCAGGAAGCCGATGGTGAGGGCCGGGTGGGCCATCTTCAGGCCGAGGCCGGGCGCCCAGTGCAGTACGGACATCAGCAGGGCCACCTGCGCCGTGCCGAGGCCCGCCACGGGCAGCCAACCGGCGAGGGCGACCCGCCAGGGCGAGGCACCGGCGGCCAGGGCCCGCCGGTTCAGCGGGGCGATCAGCATGTAGGCGACCATCGCGCCGACCCAGAGGGAGAGCGGGATGAAGTAGGGGGCGAAGCCGGTGCCGTAGTTGGGCGCCTTGTGCAGGGACTGGTTGGCGAGCTGGATCGGGTCGGCCATGACCTGGGTGCGCTGGTCGCGCTGCTGCTGGTCGTAGTCGGGGATCTTCCCGGCCCCCTCGTGCAGGCCGCCGGCGAGCTCGCCGGTGCCGTCGACGAGCTTGTACATGCCGCCGTCGAGCTGGTGGGCGCCGTCGCCGAGCTTGCCGACGCCGTCGGTGAGGGCGCCGGAGCCGGTGGTGGCGGTGCCGATGCCGGTGTGCAGCTGGGCCATGCCGGCGGACACCTTGTGGGCACCGTCGTTGAGGGCGTTGACCTTGGCGACGGCCGCGTCGAGGTCACCCGCGAGCAGCGGGGCCTTGTCGACGAGCTTGCGGGCCTGGTTCTCCAGGTCGGTGAGCTCGGTGCGGAGCTTGGCGACGTCACCGCTGGAGTTCTTGGCCAGGACGCTGACGTCCCCGCTGAGCTCGGCGGCCTCGGCCGTGCTGTCCCGGACCGCCTTCAGGTCGGTGCAGGAGGCCACGTGCGGTTCGCCGCCGGGGGTCACGCACTGCTTGGTGTAGTAGGTGTTGGCGATGGTGGCCGCCTTCTTGGCGGCAGCGGCGGCGGCCGGGGCCTTCTCGACGAACTTGTCGAGGTGGTTGCGGACGACCTTCGCGCTGTCGGCGACCAGTTCGGCGGTGTCGGCCAGGTTCTTGGGGTCCTTGACGAAGGGACGGGCCTTGTCCGCGGCCCCGTTGACCTTGTTGGCCAACGCCTGGGTGCCGTCCGCGATGTCCTTGGAACCGGTCTCCAGCTTGCCGGCCGCCGTGTTCAGCTTCTGCAGACCGCTGTTCAGCTCGCCGGACTTCTCCTGCGCGGTGTCGAGGCCGTCGGCGAGCTCCTTGGCTCCCTCCTGGGCCTTGCCCGCGCCGTCCTTCAGCTTGTCGGCGCCGTCGGCCGCCTCGGCGGTCTTGTCGTGCAGGTCGGAGAAGTTGACGAAGATCTTGTCGAGGAAGCCGCGGGAGGCGTTGGCGGACGCCGCGGAGCGGACCTCGGCGAAGACGGAGCGCGAGATCGAGCCGACGATGTAGTTGTTGGCGTCGTTCGTACGGACCTGGAGCGCCCCGGTGGTGGGGTCCTCGCCGGAGCTGGAGGCGATCTTCGCGCTGAAGTCCTCGGGCAGGGTCAGGGTCAGGTAGTACGTACCGTCCTCCAGGCCCTCGGCCGCCTCATCGGCACTCGCGTAGCGCCAGTCGAAGGACTTCTTGCTGGCGTGCAGCTTCTCGGCGATCTCGGTGCCGACGTCGAGGCGCTTGCCGTCGACGGTCGTGCCCTTGTCGGAGTTGACGATGGCGACGGGCACCTGGTCGAGCCGCTTGTACGGGTCCCAGAAGGACCACAGGTACAGGGCCCCGTAGAGCAGCGGCAGCAGGAGCAGCGCGACGAGAGCGGCCCGGGGCAGCTTCCCCCGCCCGAACCGCTTCAGCTCAAGCGCGGCCAGCTTCGGCGAGCGCATCGTCCGCCCCCTTCGTGTCGTCGTTCTCGGTGTCGTTCGCCGGGGCGTTCTCGGTGTCGTTCTTGCCGTCGTCCCCGGTGGAGCTGCCGGTGTCGGCGGCGCCCTCCGTGACGGCCGGCACCTCCGGCACCTCCGGCGCGGTCGGCGCGGTCGGCGCGGTCGGCGCGGTCGGCGCGGTCGGCTCCTTTGGGGAGGTCCGCAGGACGACCGCGTCGGCGGGTGCCTCGCTGCACACCGCGAGGACGGTGATCCCGCGGGCGGCGACCGAGCGGAGCAGGTCCCAGGCCTCGGCACGTTCCGTGTCCGACAGCTTGAGGTCGAGGTCGTCGAGGGCCAGCAGCCCCGGGGAGCCCAGCAGCGCGATGGCCACGGACAGGCGAACGGACTCCAGGCGTTCCAGGTCCCGTACGGAGGTCCGGCCACCCTTGGGCAGCGTGGCGAGGTCCAGTCCGGCGGCCTCCAGCGCGGAGGCGATCCGTGTCTCGGCGGCCGCGCGCCGCTCGGCCCGGGGCCGCAACATGGCGCGGACCGGAGCACCGTAGTGGCGCTGGAGCAGGGCGCCCTCGCGCAGCTGTTCCGCGACGGTGAGGGCCTGGTCGAGCTCGTTGACCCCGGAGACCGGGCCGAGTGCGGCGATCCGGCGGACCGCCGTCATCCGCTTCGGCAGCCGGTGGCCGCCGACCTCGGCGTGCCCCCGGGTGGGCTTCATCCGCCCGGTGAGGGCGAGGAGCAGGCAGGTGCGACCGCTGCCGGAGGGGCCTTCGACCGCGATGAGCGAGCCTGGGGCCGCGTCGATGCCGATCCCCTGGAAGGCCCAGCCGCGCGGGCCCTTGAGTCCGAAGTCCTCGGCCTTGACGGCCGCGCCGTGCGGGCTGTCCACGCCGTCCCCCTTCTTTTTGAACTGACCGGTCAGTTCAAAAACTAGCATCCTTCTTCGCACCAGGTGCGCAGCAGGGGGTAGTTGCCCGGTTCGTGACCGTAAAAGCGCAGGTCAGCGCAATTGTCAGTGGGGCCCGTCACGATGGGGGCAACGCATCGACAGGAGGTTCGTCATGGCCACACCGTCCCCGTCCCCTGTCCACCCCGTCCTGCGCAAGTCGACGGCCCCACCGGCCGCCCTCGACCTGCTCGCCAAGGCGCACGGCGGTCTGGCCGAGGCCGCCCGGCTGACCCGTCCCAACGAGCGCTACGCCACCGCCCACCTCGCCGCGCTGCGCACCGCCGCGGCCGTGCTCGCCGCGCGCGCCCGGCCCGAACCGGTGAACCCGCGACGGCGGCCCCGGATCCGCAGCGCGTGGGAGGTGCTGCCCGAGATAGCGCCGGAGCTGGCCGAGTGGAGCGCTCTCTTCGCCTCCGGCGCCGCGCGCCGGGCCAGGGCCGAGGCGGGGATAGCGGACGCGGCGACCTGCCGGGACGCGGACGATCTGGTACGGGCGGCGTCGATGTTCCTTCGCCTGGTGGAGCGGATGCTCACCGTCCGGGCGACGCCCCAGCCGCTGGAGAAGACCCTGCCGCAACCACGTCCGGAGCATCCGGACGCGGGATGAGCTGCCCGGCGGCGGAAGGCAATAGGGTGGGCCAGGACCGCTCACCCTTTACCGCGCCGAGGAGCCATCAGCCGTGTCGGACACATCCCGCCCCCGTGCCTCCCTCCGCACCGCCGTGGTGTGGGAGGTCCTCAAGGAGGCGCTCGACCGCCGGGTGAAGGCGACCGGTCGGGATGTCCTGGACGTGCTCGACACCGGTGGCGGCACCGGCAAGTTCGCCGTGCCGGTGGCCCGCCTGGGCCACCGGGTCACCGTGGTGGACCCCAGCCCGAACGCGCTGTTCGGGCTGGAGCGCCGGGTGACCGAGGCCGGTGTCGCCGACCTCGTGCGCGGCGTCCAGGGCGACGCGCAGGGCCTGTTGGACGTCGTCGAGCAGGACGCCTACGACGTGGTGCTCTGCCACGGCGTGCTGGAGTACGTGGACGACCCCGCGGAGGGCGTGGCCAACACGGTCGCCGCGCTGCGGGCCGGCGGCACGCTCAGCCTGCTGGCCGCCGGTCTCGGCGGGGCCGTGCTGGCCCGCGCCCTGGCCGGGCACTTCACGGAGGCCCGCACCGCCCTCACCGACCCGGCCGGCCGCTGGGGCTCCGGCGACCCGGTACCGCGCCGCTTCACCGCCGAGCAGCTCTCCGAGCTGGTCGGCGGCGCCGGCCTCGCGGTCGGCGCGGTGCACGGCGTGCGGATCTTCGCCGACCTCGTGCCCGGGGTCCTGGTGGACACCGAGCCCGGCGCCGTGGAGGCCCTGCTGCGCCTGGAGGAGGCCGCGGCCGAGCTGCCCGCCTTCCACGCGGTCGCCACACAGCTACACGTCCTGGGTGAGAAGCAAGCCTGAACTGCGCACTTCTGCGCAGAGTCGGCCACACACCCTCCGATCCGCCGGCCGGCCCCGTATGATCAGGTGCAAGACCGGCATGGTGGATGGACCATTGGGGAATAAGGGCCTCAGTGACCGCCCCCGCGGCGGTACGGTTTTCACGCAGCGCTTTTAACCGGCTGCACCATTTCTGGGCCGTGTCCAATTGGAACGTGGCGTAGAGGGCGGGTGTCACGGGGGCGATTCCCCGCCTATCCTGAAGGGGACCCCTGGTCGCTACCCCCGCGACCGACGGATGAGGAGGACTCCCGTGCCGCTCTCGGAGCACGAGCAGCGAATGCTCGAGCAGATGGAGCGAGCGCTGTACGCCGAAGATCCCAAGTTCGCGACAGCGCTTGAGGGAAGCGGACTGCGTACGTACACCCGGCGACGGGTCTACCAGGCAGTCGCAGGCATTGTGGTGGGTATCGCGCTCCTCATGACCGGTGTGATCATTCCGAACGTGCTCTGGATCAGCGTGGTGGGTTTCCTCGTCATGCTGGGGTGTACGGTCCTGGTGGTCACCGGTTGGCGCAAGGCACCCAAGCCTGGCGAGCAGCCCGTCTCCGGAAGTACTGGCGGTCAGGCCCACGGCCGGAACCGACAGCGTCGGTCGATGATGACCCGCATCGAGGAACGGTGGCAGCGCCGCCGTGACGAGCAGGGGCAGTAGCCCCGCACAACGTGGGTGAGGGGATGGCCGCGGCGTGGCCGTCCCCTCACTTTTCTGCATCCTCGTACGGCATGATGATCCGATGAGTGTGCTCCCCCTGGTCTTCACCAGCGGCTGGGCCAGTGGGATCAATGCTTACGCCGTGGTCCTCCTGCTCGGCATCTTCGGCCGCATCGGCCTGACCGACGAGGTCCCCGCCGCCCTGCAGCGCACGGACGTGCTGGTCGTCGCGGCGGTGCTGTTCCTGTGCGAGGCGATCGCGGACAAGGTCCCGTACATGGACTCGATATGGGACACCGTCCATACCGTGATCCGCCCGGTGTCCGGCGCGGTGATCGGTGCTCTGCTGGCCGGGCAGACCGGTTCGCTCCCCGAGGTCACCGCCGCCGCGGTCGGCGGCACCACGGCGCTGGCCAGCCATTTCGTCAAGGCCGGCACCCGGATGGCGATCAACACCTCGCCCGAGCCCTTCACCACGTGGGAATGAGCATCGCCGAGGACCTCGGCGTGGCCGGGCTCGTCACCTTCGCGATGTTCCATCCGGGGGCCGCCGCGATCATCGCTGCCGTGCTGCTGGCCGTCGGGCTGGCGATACTGGTCTTCTTGTGGAGCCGGATCCGCCGCTTCCTGCGCCGTCGTGCCCAGCGCCGCGAGGAGAAGCGGCTGGCCGCCGGGCCCCGCGAGACCACCGGGGCCCCACCCCGCTGACCAGGGGGTCGCCAGGGGGTCACCGGGAGGGTCGATAGGCTCGGCCGCATGGCACGCATTGCAGTGATCGGCGCCGGCATGGGCGCGATGGCCACGGCGGCCCGGCTGGCCGTGGCGGGGCACCAGGTGACGGTGTACGAACGCGGGACGACCTACGGCGGAGCCGTGGGCCGGTACGAGCGCGAGGGCTTCGCCTTCGACACCGGGCCCGGGCTGCTGCACCTGCCGGCCGTCTACCGCGACCTCTTCGTGAAGACTGGCAAGCGGCCGCTGGAGGCCTGCGTCGACATGGTCCAGGTGGACCCGGCCGTCCGGCACGTCCTCCCCCAGCACGGCATCGACGTCACCCTCCCCGGCGCCTCCCACGGCGGGGTCGCCGCCGCCCTGGAATCCGCCTTCGGCCCGGGCGCGGGCGAGCGCTGGAACGCCGTCCTGGGCCGCGCCCGCGACGCCTGGGACGCCACCCGGCGCCCGCTGCTGGAAGAGCCGCTGCGGCCCGGCGCCCGGCAGGGCCTGGGCGGCGACCCGTACCCGGCCCTGCGCCGGAGCGGCCTGCTGCGCCGCCGTACGCCGACCCTCGCCGAGGTGGCCGAGCGGGAGCTGGGCGGCGCCCTCGCGGAGCTGCTGACCGGCCTGGTGCGCGGGTACGGGATCGACCCCGCCACCGCCCCCGCCTCGGCGGCCGTGCTCCCGTACATGGAGCAGACCTTCGGCAGCTGGTACGTCCGCGGCGGGATGCGGGCCCTGGCCACCGCCGTCTACGAGCGCTGCTTGGAGCGCAAGGTCGCCTTCGTCTTCGGGGCGGAGGTCCGGGAGGTCCTGGTCACGGACGGCCGGGCGGCCGGTCTGCGGCTGGCCGACGGCAGTGAGGCGGCCGCCGACACCGTCGTGTGCGGGATCGACCCCCGGCAGCTGCCGGCCGGTTCGCTGCCGTGGCCGCCGGAGGCGGTCCCCGCCCGCGGGGACGGCGTACCGGGGCGGATCACGCTCCTGCTCGCGCTGCGCGGCTCCCGCCCGGCCACCGCCGTGCACCGCACCCTGGTCCACGCCTCCGGGGCGCAGGTCACCGTCATGCGCCCCGACGATCCGGCCACCCGGCCCGACGAGGAGCACGAGGCGGTCACCGTGAGCGCCGTGCCCGGGCCCGGGACCTCGGACCCCGCCGAGCTGCTGAACCTCACGGAGAAGGCCGTACAGGGGCTGCGGGAGCGGCTGTTGTGGCAGGAGGTGCGGACCCCGGCCGACATCGAGGCGGCGACGGGGGCGCTGGGCGGCGCGGTGCCCCCGCCCGCCCTCGCGGGGGCCGGGGGCCGACTGCTCCAGCCGGCCAACACCACGGCCGTGCCCGGGCTGTACCTGGCGGGCGGCTGGGCCCACCCCGGCGGCGGGCTGGCGCACGCCGGGATGACCGGGGCCCTGGTGGCCGGACTGATCGTGAAGGGCGCGGAGTTCCGCGGCTCCCAGTGAGCCGTCAGTAGCGGTACTGCTCGTACCCGCCCTGCTGCGGGTACGGGTACTGCTGCGGCGGCTCGCCCTGGCCCTCCGTCGGGTACGCCTGGCCGGCCCCGTCGGTGGACCGTTGCTGCGGGACCCAGACCCCGCCGGGCGGGGTGTCCGTGGAGTACTGCTGCTGCCCGTAGTCGGCGTACGGGGTGTAGTCGTACGGCTGGGGCGGGGCCATGCCGCCGCCGATGCCGATGTACGGGTCCGAGTAGGCGGCGTAGACCTGCTGCTGGTCGCCCGTCGGGTAGCCGCCCGAGTAGTCGTAGCCGCCCTGGTTCTGCTGGTCGTAGTACGCCGCGTACTGGTGGGCGTCCTGCTCGGCCGTGGTGAACGGCGAGGCGAAGGCCGCCGTCTGGTCGACCTCCGGCGCGAGACTCTGTATCCCGTAGGACCCGGATTCCTCGGGCACCGGCTCCGGGCTGTAGACCGCCGGGGGCGCGTCCCGGAACGACCGCTCCTCCGCGGCTCCGTCCCGGGCACCGGCCCCGTCGGCGTCCTCGTACTGCAGCGCGGAGACCCTGAGGGCCGGTTCCTGCTTGGTGCCCGCGGCCCGGCGGCGTCCGGCGGGCTGCCGTTCGGGCTGCCGTTCGGGCCGCCCGCCGCGGCGCAGCGCCCAGCCGGCGACGAAGCCCTTGCGGAAGGACAGCGTCACCAGGGTCTGGCCCACGGCGAACGCCAATGCGCCGGCGCCGATCACCGGCACCGACGGCAGTATGACCCCGGCGACCACGCCGAGGAAGCCGGCGAAGGCGAGCAGGCGCCAGCGGAGCCGGGCCTTGTACTGCATCAGGACCTCGGCAAGCAGCCACAGCGCGACGAATCCGAACGCGATGTAGAGGACCGTCATTCCCATGCGTGGCCCCTCTCGGTACGGCCGCCGGCGCGGGAACGGGGACGGCCGCTCAGGCCCGCTGGTGCAGGCCCAGGTTCTCGTAGATTTCGAGAGTCGCCGTGGAGTTGTTGAGCGTGATGAAGTGCAGTCCCGGGACACCCTCGGACAGCAGTCGCGCGCAGAACTCCGTGGCGAACTCGATGCCAATGGAGCGTACAGCGGCCGGGTCGTCCTTGACGGCGAGCATGCGCTCTTTCACGTCCGCGGGGAAGACCGCGGTGCTGAGCTGGGGCAGTCGGTCGAGCTGCTTGATGCCCACAACAGGCATGACCTCGGGGATGATCGGGGTGTCGCAGCCCGCCTTCTCGGCGCTGTCGCGCAGGCGCAGATAATTCTCCGGATCGAAGAACATTTGGGTGATCGCGTAGTCGGCGCCCGCGCGGCACTTGTCCACGAAGTGCCGGATGTCCGTGTCCCAGTCCGTCGAGCGGGGGTGCATCTCGGGGAAGGCCGCGACACCGACGCAGAAGTCCCCGGACTCCTTGAGCAGCCGCACCAGGTCGGCCGCGTAGTGCACGCCCTCCGGGTGGGCCACCCACTCGGCCATCGGGTCGCCCGGCGGGTCGCCGCGCAGGGCGAGCATGTTGCGGATCCCGGCGTCGGCGAACTGGCCGATGACGTGGCGCAGCTCGGCGACCGAGTGGTCCACGGCGGTCAGGTGCGCGACCGGGGTGAGGGTGGTGTCCGCGGCGATCTCCTGAGTGGCCTTGACGGTGCCACCGCGGGTGGAGCCACCGGCTCCGTAGGTCACGGAAACGAAGCTGGGGGATACCGCTTCGACCCGGCGCAGGGCGTTCCAGAGGTTGCGTTCGCCCTTCTCCGTCTTCGGGGCCCAGAACTCGAAGGAGTACGAGCGCCCGGATGCGAGGAGGTCGCGGACCGTGTGTGCGCGATCCGACCAGGTGGAAGCGGTACCAGAGGCCATGGGGGCAGGTTAGACGCGGCCCGGCGGACACCGAAGCCTTGTCCACGTTTTGGACACGTTTTTGGACACTTGAGGGTCTGGCTCCGGCCGGAAAGCGTCCGTACGGGGTAACGCGACCGCCCGTGGTCCGGGCGGGCCGGACTCAGCCGAGGCGGGCCCGGACCCGCTTGGCGAGCTCCGCAGCGGCCGCACCGGGGTCGGTGGCCTCGGTGAGGGCGCGGACGACCACGATGCGGGTGGCGCCGGCGTCCAGCACCTCGTCCAGGTTCGTGGCGTCGATGCCGCCGATGGCGAACCAGGGGCGGTCCTGCTCCAGGGAGGCCGCGTAGCGGACCAGGTCCAGGCCCGGGGCGTGGCGGCCGGGCTTGGTGGGGGTGGGCCAGCAGGGGCCGGTGCAGAAGTAGTCCACGCCGGCTTCGGCGACGGCCGCGTCGACCTCGCCCTCGGCGTGGCAGGACCGGCCGATCAGCACCTTCTCGCCGAGGACGGCGCGGGCCGCGGGGACGGGGATGTCGCCCTGCCCGAGGTGCAGGACGTCGGAGCCGATGGCGTGGGCGACGTCGGCGCGGTCGTTCACGGCGAGCAGCTTGCCGTGACGGCGGGCGGCTTCGGCGAAGACCTGGAGGTGTTCGAGTTCCTCCCCCGCCTCCATGCCCTTGTCGCGGAGCTGGACGATGTCCACGCCCGAGGACAGGACGGCGTCGAGGAACTCGGGGAGGTCACCCTGGCGCTTGCGGGCGTCCGTGCAGAGGTAGAGCCGGGCGTCGGACAGCTGCATGGGTGTACCCCCCGTGGTGGAGGCGGTGTACGGGCCGGGCCGCGGCCGTGGGCCCGCACACCGCTGTGAAGCGAAGGCGATCAGGTCAGAGGGCGAGCGCCTGAGCGCGGCGCTTCACCTCCGTGCCGCGATTCTCGCTCAGCGCCTGCACGGGGGTGCCGGGCAGGGTCGGATCCTCGGTGAAGAGCCATTCCAGGATCTCCTCCTCGGTGAAACGGTCGTCGCGCAGCACGGTCAGCAGGCCGACCAGGCCCTTGACGACCTTGTCGCCGTCGATGAAGGGGGCCGGAACCTGCAAGGAGCGGTTCTCGCCGCGGCGGACGGCGATGAGCTGCCCTTCCTTGACCATCTGGCGGACCCGGGTCACCTCGATGTTCAGCATCTCCGCGATGTCGGGGAGGTACAGCCATGAGGGGACAAGGGCATCGATCTTTGCGTCAATCTCGGTCACGGAGACAAGCCTGCCATCTCGACTCGGCCGCCGGTACCTGAGCAGCCCCGTCCGGGTCGCGGTCCGTGCCGGGGCTCCGCTCCGGACCCCGCGCCCCGAACGCCGGCGGGGCCGCATTTCAGCCCGTCCGGCGATTGAGGACCGGGTCCGGGCGGAGCCCGGGAAGCGGAGAAGGGGCGGGGCGGGGACGGGCTCCGCGCGGCGGCACCCGCACCCCCCGCACCCCGCCCGTCAGGCCGTGGCCGATTTCAGCGGGGTGCCGGGGTCGGAGACCTTGGCGGGGTCCAGCGGGACCGCCGCCTCGATCAGGCGGCGGCCCTGCGCCAGGTCGCGCGGACGACCCACGGCCAGGACGGCGACCAGCGCCCCGTCGCGCAGCCAGCACACCGACCAGGCGGGTCCGGCCGGGTCCCCGCGCAGGAGCAGGGAGTCGGCCCCGCCGTGGTGTCCGGCGTACTGCACGAAGCGTCCGAACTGCTCCGACCAGAAGTACGGCACCGGGTCGTAGACCTGGGCCGGCTCCCCGGCCAGGATGTTCGCCGCGACCGCCTTCGGCCCCTGGAGCGCGTTGTCCCAGTGGTGTACGAGCAGCCGCGTCCCGTACCGCCCGGACGGGAAGGAGGCGCAGTCGCCGACCGCGTACACCCCGGGCAGCGAGGTCCGCAGGTACGCGTCGGCGGTGACCGAGCCGTCGGGGCCGAGGTCCACGCCGGTCCCGGCCAGCCATCCGGTGGCGGGGCGGGCGCCGATGCCCACCACCACCGCGCCGGCGGGCAGGATCCGCCCGTCCGCCAGCAGGACCCGCCCCTCCTCGATCCCGGCGACCTTCGCCCCGGTGATCAGCTCCGCGCCCGCCTCCCGGTACCAGCGCGCCATCGGCTCGGTGACTTCGGCGGGCAGCGCCCCCGCCAGCACCCGGTCCGCCGCCTCGACCACGGTGACCTCGCAGCCCGCCTCCCGGGCGGCCGTGGCGAACTCGGCGCCGATCCAGCCCGCCCCGACGACCACGGCCCGGGGCGAGGCGGCCAGCACCGGGCGCAGCCGGGCCGCGTCGTCCAGGGTGCGCAGCAGGTGGACGCCCGGGACGCCTTCGGTCCCGGGAAGGGTGAGCGGCTGCGCGCCGGTCGCCAGGACGAGGATCCCGTAGGGGACCGGTCCCGCCCCGGTGTCCAGCTCGTGGACGGCGGCGCGCAGTCCGGTGACCTCGACGCCGAGCCTGAGGTCGATGTCGAGGCCCTCGAAGTCCACGTCGAAGGCGGAGTCCTCGGCCTTGCCGAGGAGGACCGCCTTGGACAGCGGGGGCCGGTCGTAGGGCTGGTGGGGTTCGGCTCCCAGCAGGGTCACGGGGCCGGTGAAGCCCTGTTCGCGCAGGGCCACGGCGGTCTGCACCCCGGCCATTCCGGCGCCGACGATCACGACGCCGCGCTGATTCTGTTCCGTCTGCTCGCTCACGCCGCCACCCTAATCATCTGACGCTCCGTCAGGAATAGGTGCCGCCTTACTCGCCATCCACCGCCGGGTTAGTCTGGCCACCGTACCTATCGCGGGAGTCCGGCGCACCGGGCTGAGAGGGAGGCTGGCCGGCCTCCGACCGTACGAACCTGATCCGGATCATGCCGGCGAAGGGAGGGGCTGGACGCCCATGCACGCATCCCGAACACCTCGGAAGGGATCCGACGTCCTCGTCATCGGGGGCGGAATCATCGGCCTGGTCACCGCCTGGCGGGCCGCCGCGCGCGGACTGCGCACCGTACTCGTCGACCCCGCACCCGGCGGCGGCGCCGCCCAGGTCGCGGCCGGCATGCTCGCCCCCGTCACCGAACTGCACTACGGCGAGGAAGCCCTGCTGGGGCTCGGCCTCGCCTCCGCCGCGCGCTATCCGCAGTTCGCCGCCGAGCTCGCCGAAGCCAGCGGCGGCATGGACATCGGCTACCGCGCCTGTGGCACCCTCGCCGTCGCCCTCGACGCCGACGACCGCCTCCACCTGCGCGAACTGCACGCCCTGCAGCGCCGCTGCGGCCTGGAGTCCGAGTGGCTCACCGGCCGCGAGTGCCGCCGCCTGGAGCCCATGCTCGCCCCGGGCGTACGCGGCGGCCTGCGCGTCGACGGCGACCACCAGGTCGACCCCCGCCGGCTCGCGGCCGCCCTGCTGGCCGCCTGCGAACGCGCCGGCGTGACCCTCCACCGGGCCGGCGCGGAACGGCTCCTCACCACCACCGACCGGGCGACCGGTGCCCTCCTCGACGACGGCACGGAACTGCTCGCCGACCAGGTGGTCCTCGCCGCCGGCTCGTTCACCGGCCGGCTGGCGGGCGTACCGACGGAGGTCGTGGCCCCCGTACGGCCGGTCAAGGGACAGGTCCTGAGGCTCACGGTGCCGGCGGCGTACGCGCCGTTCCTGTCGCGGACCGTACGGGCCGTCGTCCGCGGCAGCCACGTCTACCTGGTGCCGCGCGAGAACGGCGAGCTCGTCATCGGTGCCACCAGCGAGGAACTCGGCTGGGACACCACCGTCACCGCGGGCGGGGTCTACGAACTCCTGCGCGACGCCCACGAACTGGTCCCCGGCATCACCGAACTCCCGCTCACCGAGACCCGGGCGGGGCTGCGCCCCGGATCCCCCGACAACGCCCCGCTGCTCGGCCCGACCGAGCTGCCCGGCCTGCACCTGGCCACCGGGCACTACCGCAACGGGGTGCTGCTGACCCCGCTCACCGGCGAGGTCCTCGCCGAACTGCTGGCCACCGGCGAACTGCCTGAGATCGCGCGCCCCTTCACCCCCCGCCGGTTCTCCGCCGCACGTCAGGAGTCGTACGCATGACCATCTCCGTCAACGGCGAGCCGCGCGAGGTCGCGGCCGGCGCCACCCTCGACACGGTGGTCGCCACCCTGACCGCCGCGCCCTCCGGCGTCGCCGCCGCGCTCAACGAGACCGTGGTCCCGCGCGGACAGTGGCCGGCCACCGTCGTGGGCGACGGCGACCGGGTCGAGATCCTGACCGCGGTACAGGGGGGCTGACCGACGTGGCGGACGACCTCTTCACCCTGGGCGGCCGGACCTTCACCTCCCGCCTGATCATGGGCACGGGCGGGGCCCCCAGCCTGGACGTGCTGGAACGCGCCCTCGTCGCGTCCGGCACCGAACTCACCACGGTCGCGATGCGCCGGCTGGACCCCACGGTCCAGGGCTCCGTCCTGTCCGTGCTGACCAAGCTCGGCATCTCGGTCCTCCCCAACACGGCGGGCTGCTTCACCGCGGGCGAGGCCGTCCTCACGGCCCGGCTGGCCCGGGAAGCGCTCGGCACGGACTGGATCAAGCTGGAGGTGGTCGCGGACGAACGGACCCTCCTGCCCGAGGGCGTCGAGCTGCTGGACGCCGCCGAGATCCTGGTGGACGAGGGCTTCACGGTCCTCCCGTACACCAACGACGACCCGGTGCTCGCGCGGAAGCTGGAGGACGTGGGCTGCGCGGCGATCATGCCGCTCGGGTCTCCCATCGGGTCCGGCATGGGCATCCGCAACCCGCACAACTTCGAGCTGATCACGGAACGCGCATCGGTCCCGGTCATCTTGGACGCGGGCGCGGGCACGGCCTCCGACGCGGCCCTGGCGATGGAACTGGGCTGCGCAGCGGTCATGCTCGCCTCGGCGGTGACCCGGGCACAGGAACCGGTCCTCATGGCGTCGGCCATGCGCGACGCCGTCTCGGCGGGCCGGCTCGCCTTCCGCGCGGGCCGCATCCCCCAACGCCGCTTCGCCGAAGCCTCCTCCCCCACGGAGGGCCGCGCCACCCTGGACCCGGAACGCCCGGCGTTCTGAAGCGGCGGGGCGGGGGCGGGGCGGGGGCGGGGGCTTCGCGGTGAGCGGGTGCCGCCCCGCCCACCCGACCCCGCCCACCGATACCCCCGCCCCGCATCGCAACCCCGCTCACAACCCCGCCCAGCGTCACAGCCGCGCTGCAAGGCGGCCGCCGCCGGCCGGCGCCCGCTCGGCGGCTCGTAGAATCGGCGGGTGGATACGACCCTGGATGACCCCCTCGTCGGGCGCGTGCTCGACGGCCGCTACCGCATCGACGCCCGCATCGCGGCCGGCGGCATGGCCACGGTCTACCGGGCCGTCGACACCCGCCTGGACCGCGTGCTCGCCCTGAAGGTGATGCACCCGACCCTCGCCGCCGACGCCGCCTTCGTCGACCGGTTCATCCGCGAGGCGAAGTCCGTCGCCCGGCTCTCGCACCCGAACGTGGTCGCCGTCTTCGACCAGGGCACGGACGGGCCGTACGTGTACCTGGCCATGGAGTACGTCTCCGGCTGCACCCTGCGCGACGTGCTCCGCGAACGCGGCGCGCTCCAGCCCCGGGCCGCCCTCGACATCCTCGAACCGGTCCTCGCCGCCCTCGGCGCCGCGCACCGGGCCGGCTTCGTCCACCGCGACATGAAGCCCGAGAACGTGCTCATCGGAGATGACGGCCGGGTGAAGGTCGCGGACTTCGGGCTGGTCCGGTCGGTCGACTCCGTGACCAACACCACCGGTTCCGTCCTCGGCACCGTCTCCTACCTGGCCCCCGAGCAGATCGAGAACGGCGTCGCCGACACCCGCGTGGACGTCTACGCCTGCGGTGTCGTCCTCTACGAGATGCTCACGGGCTCCAAGCCCCACACCGGCGGCACCCCCGCGCAGGTGCTCTACCAGCACTTGAACGAGGACGTCCCGCCCCCGTCCGCCGTGGTCCCGGGGCTCGCCGTCGGGCTCGACGAGCTGGTCGCGCAGGCCGCCGCCCGCAATCCCGACCTGCGTCCCTACGACGCGGCCGCCCTGCTCGGCCTCACCCGGGAGGTCCGCGCCCTGCTCGGCGACGCCGAGCTGGACGCCGTACCCCCGCAGGCGCGCGCCGAGGAGCGCTCGTCCGCCGAGGACCGTACGGGGGTGATCCCGCGCCCGGTGGCCGCGCAGCAGCCCGTACAACACACCTCCCGCCTGGAGATGCCCCCCTCGCCGCCCGCTCCGGCCGCTCCGCCCGCACACCGGCCGGCGGCGCCCGCGCGGCGGCCCCGTCGCGGGGTGCTGCTCGTCATCGCGGGGGTGCTGCTCGCGCTCGGGCTCGGGGTCGGCGTCTGGTACATCAACTCCGGGCAGTTCACCAAGGTCCCCAACCTGCTGGGCAAGACCGAGGCGGAGGCCCGCTCCCGGCTGTCCGAGGCCGGGCTCGGCGTGAAGGGGGTGAACCGGAAGTTCAGCGACGCCTTCGACCGCGGGACGGTGATGAAGACCGATCCTTCGGGCGGCGGGCGGATCCGCGGGAACGACGCGGTGACCCTCACCATTTCCCGCGGCCCCGAGGTCGTGGCCGTGCCCAACCTGAAGGGCCGGCCCCTGGAGGAGGCCACGGCCGAGCTGACGCGGTCCGGGCTGGCGCCCGGCATGGTGACGCAGGCCTTCAGCCAGGACATCGCCCAGGGTTCGGTGATCAGCACCAATCCCGCGGGCGGTGAGAAGCGGGCCCCCGACACGGCGGTCTCGCTCGTCGTCAGCAAGGGCCGCCCCGTGTCGGTCCCGAGCGTGACCGGGGTCCCCGTCGACCAGGCGACAGCGGCCCTGGAGGCCCTGGGCCTCAAGGTCACGGCGGCTCCCGAGCAGGTCAACGCCCCCTTCGCGGCCGGTACGGTCGCCAACCAGTCGATCGGCGCAGGCACCCAGGCCGCGGCCTTGGACACGGTCACGCTGACCGTGTCCAAGGGGCCCCGGCAGGTACCGGTCCCGAACGTGACCGGCCAGGAGGTGGACGCGGCCCGCAAGGCGCTGGAGGCCGCCGGCTTCAAGGTGAAGGTGGACCGGCCGCTGATCTCCTTCAGCAACACGGTCGACACCCAGTCGGTGGCGCCCGGGCAGACCGCCCCGGAGGGCAGCACGATCACCATCAAGACCAAGGGGCTGTAAGCCGTAGTGATGCGCAATCCAGTGGGCGGGCACGTCCCCGTGGCCGGGGGGCTCGCCTCGGTCGGCCTGACCTACGCCCGGGAGATGGGGGCGGAGGCCGTCCAGGTCTTCGTCGCCAATCCGCGCGGCTGGGCCACCCCGGTCGGCAATCCGGCCCAGGACGAACGGTTCCGGGCGGAGTGTGCGGACGGGTCGATCCCGGCGTACGTGCACGCCCCGTACCTGATCAACTTCGGTTCGCACACCGCGGCGACCGTGGAGAAGTCAGTGGAGTCGCTGCGCCATTCGCTGCGCCGCGGCCGGGAAATCGGTGCGCTCGGGGTGGTCGTGCACACCGGGTCGGCCACCGGCGGGCGCCCGCGGGAGGCGGCGTACGCGCAGATCAGGGAGCACGTGCTGCCGCTGCTGGACGAGCTGACGCACGACGACGACCCGTTCCTGCTGCTGGAGTCCACGGCCGGGCAGGGATCCTCGCTGTGCTCGCGCACCTGGGACTTCGGGCCCTACTTCGAGGCGCTCGACCACCACCCGAAGCTGGGGATCTGCCTGGACACCTGCCACATCTTCGCGGCGGGTCACGATCTGGCGGAGCCGGGCGGGACGAAGGTGATGCTGGACCTGCTGGTCGACACCGTGGGCGAGGGTCGGCTGAAGCTGGTCCACGCGAACGACTCCAAGGAGGGCGTCGGCGCCCACAAGGACCGGCACGCCAACATCGGTCAGGGGCACATCGGCCGGGACGCCTTCGCGGAGTTGTTCACGCACCCCGCGATGGACGGCGTCCCGCTGATCACCGAGACGCCCGGGGGCAAGGAGGGGCACGCGGCGGACGTCGCGCTGCTGAAGGAGTTGCGCGGCCCGCAGTGATCCACCGACTCCTTGAGGAATACCCCTAGGGGGTATACGGTTCCGTCCTGTCGACGGGACCGCTACCCGGCGTTCCCACGAGGGGGTTGTCATGGAGCACATGCACGAAGGGCACGAAGGACACCACGACCACGGGCCCGCTCACGAGCACCACGCACCCGCGCACGGCGCCGGCGGCCCGGTCACCTGGGGCACGGCCGCCCGGGCCACCCTGCACTGCCTCACCGGATGCGCCATCGGCGAGGTGCTCGGCATGGTCATCGGTACCGCGCTGGGCTGGGGGAACGTTCCGACCATGATCCTGGCGATCGCCCTCGCGTTCTTCTTCGGCTACGCCCTCACCCTGCGCGGGATCCTCGCCGCCGGCGTCGACCTCCGTACGGCCATCCGGGTGGCGCTGGCCGCGGACACCCTTTCGATCGCCGTCATGGAGCTGATCGACAACGGGGTGATCGCCCTGTGGCCCGGCGCGATGGACGCGCACCTGTCGGAGCCGCTGTTCTGGATCGTCCTGGCGATCTCGCTGGCGGCCGCCT
Organism: Streptomyces sp. NPDC091682; assembly: GCF_044756625.1. Taxonomy (NCBI): domain Bacteria; kingdom Bacillati; phylum Actinomycetota; class Actinomycetes; order Kitasatosporales; family Streptomycetaceae; genus Streptomyces; species Streptomyces sp. NPDC091682. The sequence goes on from NZ_JBIVTH010000005.1 coordinate 337,866, forward strand.
TCGTGATCACGACCCCGGTCAACAAGTGGATGATCGGCCGCGGCAAGGGTCACGCGGTCGTGCACCAGTACCACCACTGAGCACGGGGCGGCCCTACAGTTCGGGGCCCTCCCCGGGCTCCTCCTGGTACGAGTAGCGCTGCTCGCGCCACGGGTCGCCGATGTTGTGGTAGCCGCGCTCCTCCCAGAAGCCGCGGCGGTCGGCGGTCATGTACTCGATGCCGCGGACCCACTTGGGGCCCTTCCAGGCGTACAGGTGCGGGACCACCAGCCGTACGGGGAACCCGTGCTCGGCGGTGAGCAGTTCACCGCCCTCGTGGGTGGCGAAGACGGTCCGGTCGGAGGCGAAGTCGGCCAGCCGCAAGTTGGAGCTGAAGCCGTACTCGGCCCACACCATCACATGCGTGACCTGCGGTGCGGGGGGAGCCAGGGCGAGGACCTCACGGGCGAGCACCCCACCCCATTCGGCGCCCTGCATGCTGAACTTCGTGACGCAGTGCAGATCGGCCACGACGGAGTCGAACGGCAGCGCCGTGAACTCCTTGTGGTTCCAGCAGCGCTTGTCCCCGTCGGCCGTCGCGCCGAAGACGCGGAACTCCCAGCGGTCCGGCTTGAACTTGGGTACGGGACCGTAATGGGTGACCGGCCAGCCCCTCTGCAGCCGCTGCCCCGGTGGAAGCTCCAACTGCTCTGCTCCCGGAGATTCCCGGCTTTCCGGCTGACCCATGACTCCATGGTGACAGACTGGGCAGGGTGGTCATGACCAGGTCTTGACCGATTCGGGCAAGTCATGGCAACTCCCACTAAGGAGGCACTTACTGGACGGTCCCCTGCGGCGGTGCAAGGATGCGCGCAACTGCCCCGTCACATAGCTGACATTGCCTGGAAGGAGCCTCTGCGATGCAGGGCGACCCCGAGGTCCTTGAGTTTCTGAACGAGCAGCTGACCGGCGAGCTGACGGCCATCAACCAGTACTGGCTGCACTACCGCATCCAGGACAACAAGGGCTGGACCAAGCTCGCCAAGTACACGCGTGAAGAGTCCATCGACGAGATGAAGCACGCGGACAAGATCACCGAGCGCATCCTGATGCTCGATGGCCTGCCGAACTACCAGCGCCTCTTCCACGTGCGCGTCGGGCAGACGCTCACGGAGATGTTCCAGGCGGACCGCCAGGTCGAGGTCGAGGCCATTGACCGGCTCAAGCGGGGCATCGAGGTCATGCGCGGCAAGGGTGACATCACCTCGGCCCGACTCTTCGAGGACATCCTGGAGGACGAGGAGCACCACATCGACTACCTCGACACCCAGCTGGAGCTCATCGAGTCCTTGGGCGAGCCGCTCTACATCGCGCAGCTGATCGAGCAGCCGAGCTGACCGGACCGATCGAGCCCTAGGCCGCTTCCGCCAGCTCCGCCGAACGGGCCGAACCCGGCTCCGCGGCGAGCACGGTCGCACCCTGGCCCTTCTCCAGCAGCTCCCGGCGGGGGCAGGCCCCACGGCCGAGGATGCCCTGGATGGTGCGCACGCACGACCCGCAGTCGGTGCCGGCCTTGGTGACCGAGGCGATCTGGCGCGGGGTGCAGGCCCCGGCAGCCGCGTGCTCCTTGACCTGCTTGTCGGTGACACCGAAGCAAGAGCAGACGTACACGCGGTTCACCTCCCAGGGCGGAATGGTTCAGCAGTTCAGCGATGCGGCGAGCCATCCCCATTTCGGTGAGGCTTACCTAACCGTACCCAAAGTTAGGGTGGCCTAAAAGCCCTGGATACGACAGTGGGGCGCGGATCACATCGATCCGCGCCCCACTGTCGTACGAAGGTACTGACTGATCCCTACTGGTCGCGGTACATCTCGGCGACGAGGAACGCCAGGTCCAGGGACTGGCTGCGGTTGAGCCGCGGGTCGCAGGCCGTCTCGTAGCGCTGGTGCAGGTCGTCGACGAAGATCTCGTCGCCGCCGCCCACGCACTCGGTGACGTCGTCACCGGTGAGCTCGACGTGGATGCCGCCCGGGTGGGTGCCGAGGGCCTTGTGGACCTCGAAGAAGCCCTTGACCTCGTCGAGCACGTCGTCGAAACGGCGCGTCTTGTGGCCGGAGGCCGCCTCGAAGGTGTTGCCGTGCATCGGGTCGGTGACCCAGGCGACGATCGCGCCGGAGGCGGTGACCTTCTCGACCAGCTCGGGGAGCTTGTCGCGGACCTTGTCGGCGCCCATGCGGACGACGAAGGTCAGCCGGCCCGGCTCGCGCTCGGGGTCCAGGCGGTCGATGTACGTCAGCGCCTCGTCCACCGTGGTGGTCGGGCCGAGCTTGATGCCGATCGGGTTGGCGATCTGCGAGCAGAACTCGATGTGCGCGTGGTCCAGCTGGCGGGTGCGCTCACCGATCCAGACCATGTGGCCGGAGGTGTCGTACAGCTTGCCGGTGCGCGAGTCGGTGCGGGTCAGCGCGCCCTCGTAGTCGAGCAGCAGCGCCTCGTGGGAGGCGTAGAACTCGACGGCCTTGAACTCGGCCGGGTCGGTGCCACAGGCCTTCATGAAGTTCAGCGCGTTGTCGATCTCCCGGGCCAGCTGCTCGTAGCGCTGACCGGACGGGGAAGACTTCACGAAGTCCTGGTTCCAGGCGTGCACCTGGCGCAGGTCGGCGTAACCACCGGTGGTGAAGGCGCGCACCAGGTTGAGCGTCGAGGCGGACGCGTTGTACATGCGCTTCAGGCGCTCCGGGTCCGGGACCCGGGCCTCCTCGGTGAAGGCGAAGCCGTTGACGGAGTCGCCGCGGTAGGTCGGCAGGGTGACGCCGTCGCGGGTCTCGGTGTCCTTGGAGCGCGGCTTGGAGTACTGGCCGGCGATGCGGCCGACCTTGACGACGGGCACCGAGGCCGCGTAGGTCAGGACGGCGCTCATCTGGAGCAGCGTCTTCAGCTTGGCGCGGATGTGGTCGGCGGAGACGCCGTCGAAGGCCTCGGCGCAGTCGCCGCCCTGGAGCAGGAACGCCTCGCCCTTGGCGACGGCTCCCAGACGGGCACGCAGCTGGTCGCATTCACCCGCGAAAACGAGGGGAGGATACGACTCGAGGTCCGCGACGACAGCGCGCAGAGCCTCGGCATCGGGGTACGAAGGCTGCTGCGCCGCGGGAAGGTCTCGCCAGGTCGCCTTGGCGGCGGGGGCTTGGGTTTCAGCGTTCACGGTCACCTCGTACACATTACGGCGTCACGGGCCGCGTCCGGCCCCACGCCCACAACGTGAGACGAACCGGCTCAAAGGTCGTGGGCGCCGGATGGAACGGAATCCATGGTTCAGCTCGCGTCGTGAGACAGATCCTGCCCCGCGGCGGCGGTGTGGGCTAAGGTGCCCACCATGTACGCGCACTCGAACCAGAACTGGTGGTGGCCCGCTCCCGGCGGCCCACTCCTCGCGCGTACCTGAAGACACGCACGACGCGAAGGCCGCCCCGAGGGGCGGCCTTCCGCGTTTTCGACCGCGTCGTCGGATCCCAGGGGCCGCTCCTCCCACCGGAAGGACGCTCCGCCCCATGAATCCCAGCCGACCCGACCGACTGAGCCGACTGCTCGACCCCGCCTGCCCGCCGTTCGCCCTGCTGCGCCGGCGGACCCCCGGCCGCGACCACGACACCGTCGAGGTGCTGATCGGGCCGGTGGGCGAGGTGGAACGGCTCGCCGACCTGCCCGTCGGCGAGCTGCCCGCCCTCGCCCTCGTCCCCTTCCGGCAGATCCGGGAGCGCGGCTTCGACGTGCGCGACGACGGCACGCCGCTGAGCGTGCTGGTCGCCGAGGAGGCGTACGAGATCCCGCTCGCCGAGGCGCTGGCCGTGCTGCCGAGCCATCCGGTGCGGGTCGACGACGGCGGCTTCGACGTCCCCGACGAGGAGTACGCGGCCACCGTCCGGCGGGTCATCGAGGACGAGATCGGCCGCGGCGAGGGCGCGAACTTCGTCATCCGGCGCACCTACGGGGGCCGCGTCGACGGCTTCGACCGGGCCGACGCGCTCGCGCTGTTCCGGCGGCTGCTGGAGGGCGAGCGGGGCGCGTACTGGACGTACGTCGTCCACACCGGGGAGCGGACCCTCGTCGGGGCGAGCCCCGAGGTGCACGTGCGGATGTCCGGCAGCACGGTCGTGATGAACCCGATCAGCGGCACCTACCGCCATCCGACCGGGGGGCCGACGGTCGAGTCCCTCCTCGCCTTCCTCGGCGACCGCAAGGAGACCGAGGAACTGTCGATGGTGGTCGACGAGGAACTGAAGATGATGTGCACGGTCGGTGACATGGGCGGGGTCGTCGTCGGACCGCGGCTGAAGGAGATGTCCCACCTCGCGCACACCGAGTACGAGCTGCGCGGCCGGTCCTCGCTGGACGTGCGGGAGGTGCTGCGCGAGACGATGTTCGCGGCGACGGTCACCGGGTCCCCCGTGCAGAACGCCTGCCGGGTCATCGAGCGGTACGAGGCGGGCGGGCGCGGCTACTACGCGGGCGCGCTGGCCCTGCTGGGCCAAGACCCCGCGGGGGCGCAGACCTTGGACTCCCCCATTCTGATCCGCACCGCCGACATCGCGGCGGACGGCACGCTGCGGGTGCCGGTGGGCGCCACGCTGGTCCGGCACTCGGATCCGGCGGGCGAGGTGGCGGAGACCCATGCGAAGGCGGCGGGGGTGCTGGCGGCGCTCGGGGTGCGGCCTGCCGCGCCGCGCCCGGCTTTCGAGGGGGCCCGGCTGGCGGACGACCCGCGGGTGCGGGCGGCCCTCGCGGCGCGCCGCGAGGACCTGGCGCCGTTCTGGCTCCGGATGCAGGAACGGCCCCCGGCCCCGGCGGGGCACGCCCTGATGGTGGACGGCGAGGACACCTTCACGGCGATGCTGGCGCACGTCTTGCGGGTGGCCGGGCTGGAGGTGACCGTACGCCGCTACGACGATCCGGGGCTGCGGGCGGCGGCCCTGGCCTGGGAGGGCCCGGTCGTCCTGGGCCCCGGGCCGGGCGACCCGGCCGACGCCGCGGACCCCAAGATGCGCATGCTGCGGGCGCTGACGGCCGAGCTGCTGGCCGGGCACCGTCACGGCCTGTTCGGGGTCTGCCTGGGGCACGAGCTGCTGGCGGCCGAGCTGGGCCTGCCGCTGGTCCGCAAGGCGGAGCCGGCGCAGGGGGCGCAGACCCGGATCGAGCTGTTCGGGGCCGAGGAGGTGGTCGGCTTCTACAACACGTACACCGCGCGCTGCGACGGCGCCCTGGCCGGCCGGCTGGCCGCCGCGGGGGTGGAGGTGGCCCGCGACCCGGGGACGGGCGAGGTGCACGCCCTGCGCTCCCCCGCCGGGGGCTTCGCGGGCGTGCAGTTCCACCCGGAGTCGGTCCTCACCCTGCGCGGCGCGGACCTGCTGCGCGAGCTCCTCGCGGGGATCACGGTCGGGGTCACGGCGAGCCCGGCCTGACCGGTGGCGGCGCGTCCGAGACGCCCCCTACTCGGGCGGGACCAGGGTGTTCTCGGAGCGGCGGCCCGCCAGGTAGTCCGCCACGTTGGTGACGGTGGCGTCGATGATCTGGCCCACCGCGTCCGTCGTGTAGTACGCCTGGTGGGAGGTCACGATGACGTGCGGGAAGGTGACGAGGCGGGCCAGGGTGTCGTCCTCGACGGTCTCCAGCGACTTGTCCGTGAAGAAGACGCCGGCCTCCGCCTCGTACACGTCCAGGCCGACGCCCTCGAAGCGGCCCGCCCGGAGCTCGTCGACCAGTGCCGCGGTGTCGATCAGCCCGCCGCGGCTGGTGTTCACCAGGATCGCGTCGTCCCGCATCCGTCGCAGCGCGGCCGCGTCGATGAGGTGCCGGGTGGAGTCCAGGAGCGGTACGTGCAGGCTGATCAGGTCCGCGGACGCCAGCAGCTCGTCCTTGTCCACGTAGGTCATGCCGAGCTCCAGGCACTCCGGGTTCTGCACCACGTCCCAGCCCAGCAGGCGCATGCCGAAGCCGTGCGCGATCCGGGTGAACGCCGCCCCGATCTTGCCGGTGCCGAGCACACCGACGGTGCGGCCGTGGAAGTCCCGGCCCATCAGTCCGTTCAGCCGGAAGTCGAAGTCCCGGGTCCGGGTCGTCGCCCGGACGAGCCGACGGTTCACGGCCAGCGCCAGGGCCCAGGCGAACTCGGCGACCGAGTGGGGCGAGTAGTACGAGACCCGGCCGACCGTCATGCCGAGGCGCCGGGCCTCGTCCAGGTCGATGTTGTTGAAGCCGGTGGACCGCTGGGTGATCATCTTCGTCCCGCCGGCCGCCAGCATCCGCAGTACCCGGCCGCTCAGGTCGGCGTTGACGCTGGAGGAGACGACCTCGTACCCGGCGGCGATCGGCGCGGTGTCCTCCTCCAGGAAGACTTCGAGGCAACGGACCTCGTGCGCGCCCGCGAAGGCCTGCTCCAGGAGCGGCTTCTCGTCGGCGGTCACACCGAATGCCAGGATCTCCACGCCCGCTCCCGCACCTCGACACCATGGGCCGTTCGTCACGATACGGCCCATGGTGTCGGGTCGCCGCTCAGCCGAAGAAGACCCCGGCCTCCTGGTACAGCGCGGGATCCACCGTCTTCAGCTTCGACGTCGCCTCCGCGATCGGCACCCGGACGATGTCCGTCCCCTTGAGCGCGACCATCTTCCCGAAGTCCCGGTCGCGCACCGCGTCGATGGCGTGCAGCCCGAACCGGGTCGCGAGCCACCGGTCGAAGGCGCTCGGCGTGCCGCCCCGCTGGATGTGCCCGAGCACCGTCGTACGGGCCTCCTTGCCGGTCCGCGCCTCGATCTCCTTGGCCAGCCACTCGCCCACGCCCGACAGCCGGACGTGGCCGAAGGAGTCCAGGGAGCCGTCCTTCAGCACCATCTCCCCGTCCTTGGGCATGGCGCCCTCGGCGACCACCACGATGGGCGCGTAGCTCGCGCGGAACCGGGAGGTCACCCAGGCGCAGACCTCGTCCACGTCGAAGCGCTGCTCCGGGATGAGGATGACGTTGGCGCCGCCCGCGAGGCCCGAGTGCAGGGCGATCCAGCCGGCGTGCCGGCCCATGACCTCGACGACCAGGACCCGCATGTGGGACTCGGCCGTGGTGTGCAGCCGGTCGATGGCCTCGGTCGCGATGCCGACGGCGGTGTCGAAGCCGAAGGTGTAGTCGGTGGCCGACAGGTCGTTGTCGATGGTCTTGGGCACGCCGACGCAGGGGATGCCGTGCTCCTCGTACAGCCGGGCCGCGACCCCGAGGGTGTCCTCGCCGCCGATCGCGATGAGCGCGTCCACCTCGTACTTCGCGAGGTTCTCCTTGATGTCGCGCACGCCGTTCTCCGTCTTGAACGGATTGGTGCGCGAGGAGCCGAGGATGGTGCCGCCGCGGGGCAGGATGCCGCGGACGGCGGGGATGTCGAGGGGGACGGTCCGTCCCTCGACCGGGCCCCGCCAGCCGTCCTTGAACCCGACGAACCCGCAGCCGTACTCCTGCTCGCCCTTGCGGACGACGGCCCTGATCACCGCGTTGAGCCCGGGGCAGTCGCCGCCGCCGGTCAGCACTCCGACCTTCATGGAATCTCCAATCGCCATGACCGTCACGCTAGTGGTGACCCAGGTCACAGCAAGGGGCTTGGAGAGGGCGATTCAGGTGGAATCGTGAGGCGTTGCGTACGCCCGTTCACTCGTACGAGGACGTAAGTACGATCGACGGGCGGTGCAGACGTCCCCCGGGCCGGTCTACGCGTCGTCGAGGCCGCGTTCTATGGCGTACCGGACGAGCTCCACCCGGTTGTGCAACTGCAGCTTGCCCAGGGTGTTCTGGACGTGGTTCTGCACGGTGCGGTGGGAAATGACCAGACGCTCGGCGATCTGCTTGTACGACAGCCCCTTGGCCACGAGCCGCAGCACCTCGGTCTCGCGGTCGGTCAGTTGCGGGGCCTTCGGCTCGTCGGAGGTGGCCGGCAGCGGGTCGGTGGCCAGACGCCGGTACTCGCCGAGCACCAGACCGGCCAGGCCCGGGGTGAAGACCGGGTCGCCGGCCGCGGTGCGGCGGACGGCGTCGATCAGCTCCTGGGCGCCGGCGGACTTCAACAGGTAGCCGGTCGCACCGGACTTCACCGCTTCCAGGACGTCCGCGTGCTCACCGCTGGCCGACAGGACCAGGACCCGCAGGGCCGGGTTGGTACCGACCAGTTCCTTGCAGACCTGTACGCCCGGCATGCCGGGCAGGTTGAGGTCGAGGACCAACACGTCGGGCGTGACGGCGTGGGCCCGGCGGACCGCCTCGGGGCCGTCGCCGGCGGTGGCGACGACGTCGAAGCCCGCGGCTGCCAGGTCGCGGGCGACCGCGTCCCGCCACATGGGGTGGTCGTCGACGACCATCACCCTTATCTCGTGCGGCTCGTTCGGCCTGTTCGGGTCGTTCACGTCGTTCACGTCGGTGCGCTCGCTCATCTCTTGTCCGTCCTCCCCCGGGGTACCTTCAGTTCCACTTCGGTGCCCTGCCCGGGAACGGACACCAGATCGGCGCTGCCGCCGAGATCGCGCAGCCTGCCGCGGATGGACAGGGCCACCCCCATCCGGCCCTCGCCCGCCGCCTGGTCCAGCCGGCCCGCCGGGATGCCGGGGCCGTCGTCGCGAACGGTCACGATCACCTCGTCGCCCCAGTCCTCGACGAGGATCCAGGCCCGTGCCCCTTCCCCGGCGTGCTTGCGCACGTTGTCCAGGGCGGCACCGACCGCCGCGGCCAGTTCCTTCGCGGCGGGCACCGGCAGCGGCACCGGGGTGCCCGGCTCGGCGAAGCTCACGCGGGATCCGGCGTGCGGGGCGAGGAGCGTGCGCAGGTCCAGCTCGCCGTCCTCGGTGCCCGGCTCGTCCACCTCGTACGTGTCCACCAGCGCGCCGCGGGACTCGTCGCGGGAGACCCGGGAGGGCTGTGCCAGCCCGCTGGAGACCAGCGTGCGCAGTGCCACCTCCTGCTCCCCCGCCATCCGGCCGAGCTCCTCGGCCTCGCCGCCCAGCTCGCTGCCGCGCCGCTGGACCATGGCGAGGACTTGGAGGACCCCGTCGTGGATGTCGCGGGCGAGGCGCTCGCGCTCGCGGGTGGCGGCCTCGATCTCCAGGGCGCGGGCGAGGGTGTTCTCACTGGCCCGGGCGACCTCGACCACGTAGCCGATGGCCACGGAGGCGACCCAGACGAGCAGGACGTTGTGCAGGGTGTCCCGGGTCGGCGTGCCGGTGTGGATGGCGAGGTTGGCGGCCGCCACGAAGGTGGAGGCGAAGCAGGCCCAGCGCCAGCCGCCCTTGATGGCGAAGGCGAGGACCGCGCCCGCCGTCCAGATGGTGGGGAGGGTGCTGCCGCCCCCGTGGATCCGCGCCTGGGTGTCGGCGACCGGCGTGAGGACGATCCCGACGATCGCGACGGTGAGGTCGGCGACGAGGAAGCCCTTGGTGCAACTGGCGGCGTTCGCCACCTTGCGGGAGGTGGCGAGGGTCCAGACGGCGAGGAAGGCGAGGTAGCCGACCGCGACCCCGGGGCGGGGAAACTCCTTGTGGGCGGCGGCGAACAGCAGCGCCGCGTAGACCATGGTCAGCAGCCGGTACCCGGTCAGGGCACGCCAGAGCGGCTGCTCGACCGACATGCGCACGACGCGTTCGCGCTTCGCCATCTCCCCCACCCCTCGCGGGCGGTACCGCCCGCGCGCAGCTACTCCGACGTGCCGTCGGCCTTCTCGGCCTTCTCGCCCTTCTCCGCCTTGGCAGCCTTCTCGGCCTTCTCGGCATCGGCGATCTGACGCTTGGCCGCCGTCGCGTAGATGTCGACGTACTCCTGGCCGGAGAGCTTCATGATCTCGTACATGACCTCGTCGGTCACCGAGCGCAGGATGAAGCGGTCGTTGTCCATGCCGTGGTAGCGGCTGAAGTCCAGCGGCTTGCCGATCCGGATCCCCGGGCGCATCAGCTTGGGGACCACCTTGCCGGGCGGCTGGATCTTCTCCGTGTCGATCATCGCGACCGGGATCACGGGCGCACCGGTGGCCAGGGCCACGCGGGCCAGACCGCCGGGCTTGCCGCGGTAGAGGCGTCCGTCGGGTGAACGCGTGCCCTCGGGGTAAATACCGAACAGCTCTCCGGCCTCGATGACCTTGATGCCGCTCTGGATCGCTGCCTCGCCGGCCCCGCGGGCGCCGGAGCGGTCCACCGGGAGCTGGCCGACGCCCTTGAAGAAGGCGGCCGTCAGCTTGCCCTTGACCCCCGGGGAGGTGAAGTACTCCGCCTTCGCAATGAAGGTGACCTTCCGGTCCAGCACCGCCGGCAGGAAGAAGGAGTCGGAGAAGGACAGGTGGTTGCTCGCGAGGATCGCCGGCCCCTCCGCGGGAATGTTCTCGAGGCCCTCCACCCACGGCCTGAATGCGAGCTTCAGTGAACCGCCGATGGAGAACTTCATTGCGCCGTAGATCAACTCGAATGCCTTCCTGTGTCTGTCGAACAGACCATATCCCGTGCCTACACCGGCAGGGGCCCGACGACCCTGGCCGGTGCCACCCCGGTCGCGTACGGTGAAGTCACACAGAGCAACGCACCCACCCGACGTACATCATGATCAAGGAGACCCTGGTGCCCGTCCTCCCTGGAGCCGAGCCGTTCCGCCACGAGGGCGGAGAGGTCGGCGTCCTCCTCTGCCACGGCTTCACCGGTTCCCCGCAGTCCCTGCGCCCCTGGGCGGAGTATCTCGCCGGGCGGGGCCTCACGGTGTCGCTCCCGCTGCTGCCCGGACACGGGACGCGCTGGCAGGACATGCAGCTCACGGGCTGGCAGGACTGGTACGCCGAGGTCGATCGAGCCCTGCGGGACCTGCTGGACCGCTGCGAGCAGGTGTTCGTCTTCGGGCTGTCGATGGGCGGGGCGCTGACCCTGCGGCTGGCGGCCAAGCACGGGGACGCCATCAGCGGCATCGTGCTCGTCAACCCGGCCAACAAGGTGCACGACCCGCTGGCCGTGACCCTGCCGGTGACCAAGCACCTCATCCGGTCGACGCCGGGCATCGCCAGCGACATCGCGAAGCCGGGCTCGGAGGAGGTCGGCTACGACCGGGTCCCGACCCGGGCCGCGCACTCGCTGAAGAAGTTCCTCCAGCTCGTGGACGCCGAGCTGCCGCAGGTGACGCAGCCGATGCTGCTGCTGCACAGCCCGCAGGACCACGTCGTACCGCCGGTCGACTCCGCTCGGGTCCTGGCCCGGGTCTCCTCGACGGATGTCACCGAGACCCTGCTGGAACAGAGTTACCACGTCGCGACGTTGGACCATGACGCGGAGCGGATCTTCGCGGACAGCTATACGTTCATCGGCCGCCTGGCGAAGAGCGTGGGTAGGGAGGGGGCGGAGGCCGGTGGCTGAGCACGAGGAGCAGTCGGGCGGGGTTCCCCCGCTGGACGAGGAAGCGGCGTGGGCGGCGATCGTCGCCGGGTACGGGCAGGAGCCGCCGGACCCGCCGGGGGCCCGGCCGTTCAGACCGATCGAGAACCTCCTCCTGCCGGAGGAGGACGTCAAGCCGCTGCCCGCGGAGTCCGCACCGGACGCGAAGGCCGATCCGAAACCGGACGCGAAACCGGACGCGGAGCCGGACCCGGAACCGGGGCCTCCGGCGGCGCTGGGCAGTTCCGTGCTCTTCGCCCCGGGCGTGGGCATGGCGGGTCCCCGGGACCACTCGCCGGCGGAGCCGCAGGACGATGACCTGACCGCGACGGAGGAGGGCCACTTCGTCCCCCCGGAGCCAGAGCTCCCGCAGGCGGACACGACGTCGAAGTTCGCGTGGCTCGCGGTCGTCGGCGGTCCGGTACTGCTGCTGCTCGCGGTGCTCCTGCAGTGGGAGATGACCTGGTGGCTGACGACGCTGGGCATCGGCGGCTTCCTGGGCGGCTTCGCCACGCTGGTGGCGCGCATGGCGACCGGCGACGAGGATGACGACGACGACCCGGGCCGCGGCGCGGTCGTCTGACCGGCCCTTTCCCGGGGCCTCAAACGCCGGCGGCACTGAAATTGCCCTCCGGGCACGCAGAGGGACGGCATCAGCCGAATACAGCCTCGCCGGCGTTTGAGGCGCGGGGGTCCGGGGGCAGCGCCCCCGGCTACGGCGCAGCAGCCAAACGCAGGGCCGCCAGCACCGGCAGGTGGTCCGTCGCCGACCGCAGGTCCGCCCCGGATACCCCCGGCAGCCCCGCAGGGACACCGCAGGCCAGCACCTCCACCCCCTTCGTGGCGAACACGGCGTCGATCCGGCGGTCCGGCGCCGACGCCGGGAAGGTCGGTCCGTCGCCCCACGGGGCCACCGCCCGGCAGTCCTGCAGCTCGGCGGCCAGCCGCCCGTGCGCCGGCCCCTCCGGGCCCTCGTTGAGGTCTCCCGCGGCGATCGCGTACGGCACGTCCATCGCGGCCAGCCGGTCCAGCAGCAGCTCCGTGTGGGCCCGGCGCTCTGCGGCCTGGAGCGAGAGGTGCAGGGAGGCCAGGCCCACGCGCACGCCGCCGACCCGGACCACCGCCGTGGCGAAGCCCCTGCGGTGCAGGCCGGGAGTGCGCGGCAGCAGGACGTCCTCCGTGCGCTCCACGAAGACCCGCAGCGAGCACAGCAGGAGCGGCCCGGCCGCCGTCGCGCCCCCGCCCAGCACCACCAGGTCGCACTTGGCGGCCAGCCGCGCCGCGTGTTTGCGCCATCGGAAGAACCGGGGGGCCTCCTGCACGAGGACGATGTCGGGCTCGCACGCCCGGATGACCCGGGCCAGCGCCTCCTCGTCGTCGCGCAGGGAGCGGATGTTGTAGCTCAGTACCCGGATCACGGCAGAACCGTCGGGCTCCGTACGAGACTTCGGCAGCTGGTCCATGCCCCGCAAGATACGCAGCCGCCCGCCGCTCCCCCAAGGGGCGCGGCGGGCGGTACGCGTGGAAATGGGGGTGAAGCTCAGCCCTGGCGGGCCAGGTCGGCCGCGCCGACGAGCCCGGCCTTGCCGCCCAGTTGCGCGGCGAGGACCTGCGCGTGCGGACGCCAGGCGCCGCCGACCAGCCAGCGCTTGAAGGACTTGCGGATCGGGTCGAGGACGAGGTCTCCCTCGTCCGAGACGCCGCCGCCGACGATGAAGGCGGACGGGTCGAACAGCGAGGCCAGGTCGGCCAGTCCCGCGCCGGCCCAGCGGGCCAGTTCGCGGAAGGCGTCGATGGCCACCAGGTCGCCCTGCCGGGCGGCCTCGCTGATGTGCTTGCCCTCGATGCCCTCGGGGGTGCCGTCGCCGAGGGCGAGCAGGATCGCCGCGTTCTCGGGGGTGGCGTTGGCGCGCTGCTTCGCGTACCGGACGAGGGCGCGCCCGGAGGCGTACTGCTCCCAGCAGCCCTGGCTGCCGCAGCCGCACAGCAGGCCGTCCGGGACGACCCGGATGTGTCCGAACTCGGCGGCGACGCCGAAGCGTCCGCGCCGCAGCTTGTTGCCGATGATGATGCCGCCGCCCAGGCCGGTGCCGAGCGTGATGCAGATGACGTCGTCGTGGCCCTGGCCGGCACCGAAGCGGTACTCGCCCCAGGCCGCGCAGTTCGCGTCGTTCTCGACGACGACGGGCAGGCCGATGCGCTGCTCGACCTTGTCCTTGAGCGGCTCGTGCCGCCAGTTGATGTTGGGCGCGAAGAGTACGGTCGCGCGCTTGTCGTCCACGTATCCGGCGGCGCCGATGCCGACGGCCTCGATGCTGTGGTTGCTGCTGACCTCGGAGACGGCGGCGCAGATGGCCTCCGTCACTCCGTCCGCGGTCGGCGGGGTGGGCACCTTGTACGTCTCAAGGATCGTGCCCTCTTCGTCGACCACGCCGGCCGCGATCTTCGTGCCGCCGATGTCGACGCCGATGGTGAGTCCCATTAGTCCCTCGGTTTCCGGTCAAACCCCGCCACGGCCAACGGTACCCGAGGCTCCAGGGGGATCAGTCGAGATCGATCCGCTCGGAGGGGCCGTCGTCGGGGCCGTCCTCCCGGGGGGCGCGGTCGTGGGACGCCTGCCGGGGTGCCGGGGGTTCGCCCCGCGTCCAGCGCCGCTCGTGGCCCTCGACGGCAGAGCGGTAGGCGGCGAGCAGTTCGGAGCCGGCGGCCGCGAGGTGGTCGAAGACTTCCGGGTTGCGCTCGACGACGGGCTTGGCGGCGGTCTTGGCCTGGTCGACGATCTGGCGCACCGCACCCTGCGCGGCCACGCCGAACAGCGGGTTGTTCAGCCCGGACACCTTGTCGGCGACGGCTTCGAAGAGCTTGAACAGCTCCTCGGCGGCGGTGCCGGTGCCGCCGGCCGCGGCCTGCTCCTGCCGGCGCCGGCGTTCCTGCTCGGCGGCGAGGTCCTCGGCGCAGGCCCCGGCCCAGGCGTCGTCGTCGTGGGGACGGTCGGTGGCCTCGCTCATGGCGGACTCTCTCCTGCGGCTGCTGCTGGACGTGCGGTACGGACTACCTTCGACGGTACCCGAACGGAGGTAAGCCGTTCATTGCGTACGGGGCCACAGTCCCGGGTCGGGGGTGAACCGGACGCGGAGCTCCCCCTCGGCGAGGGCGGCGCCGGAGACGGTGCAGCGGCGCAGTGCTGCGGGGAGCGGAACGATCCTGCGGTGGGGGCCGGCGGTGAGCAGCAGCTCGTCGCCGCGGCGGACGAGGTCGAGGTCGCTCTTGTGCGCGCCGGGCAGCGGTACCACCCAGACGAGCACCCCGTCCTCGGCCAGGTGGTCCTCGACGGCCCAGGCGCGACGGGGTGCGGGCACCTCGGGGACGAGCCCGTCGGCGGCGGCGAGCAGCTCCAGGTCCTGCGGGCCGCGCGGGTCGCGGCCGAGGTGGGCGAGGGCCACCACCGGGAGCTCGGCGGCCCACTCGGCGGCGTACTTCTGCTGCTGGGCGGCGAGCCCGGCGAGCCAGGGGTCGGCGGATCGCGCCGGCACGGTGCGGTTGGCGACGAGGGCGGAGACGGGCAGCTGCTGCAGGGCGAGTCCGAGCCGGCCGAGGCGCAGCGCGTCGGCGGCGGCCGGGCCGGGCTCGGCGACCAGCCGCAGTTCGGTGGTGTCGGCCTCGACTACGGCCTGGACGGCGGCCAGCTCCTCGTCCCAGCGGGCGGCGGTCTCGTAGAGCCACTGCGCGGGCATGGGCACGCCGGCCAGCTGGGCCAGTACGGGGCGCAGGGCGCGGGCGGCCTGCCGTTCGACGGGCAGCAGCCGGGCGAGGTAGCGGCGCAGCTGGGCGGGGAGGGCGAGGGTGGCCACGGTCTGGTGGAGCGGCGGCATGTCGACGACGACGAGGTCGGTGTCGGGCGCGGCGGCGGCCCGCCGCAGGGCGCGGAGCAGGGCGAACTCCTCGGCGCCGGGCAGTTCGGTGATCTCCTCGGCGCCCAGCGGCCGGGCCCCGACCATGCCGAGCAGGGCGGATCCGCGCTGCTGGAGGGCGACGAGTTCGTCGCGGAACTCCTCGCCGGAGTCCACCCGGGCCACCCGCAGCCCGGGGGCGGCCGGGTCGCCGACGAGGCCGGTGAGCGGGTCGCCGACGTCGCCGGAGAGCAGCAGCACCCGCCGCCCATGGCGGGCCGCGGCGAGGGCGGTGGCCGCCGCCGCGGTGGTCCGCCCGGCCCCGCCGGGGCCGGTGATCAGCAAGGTGTGCATGGTGCGGGTGCTCCGGTGTGCGTAGAGCGGGAAGCGGGAAGCGGGATCAGACGGTTTCGACGCGCTTCTTCAGGCCCGCGAGCGCGCGGTCGATGATGACCTTCTCGGCCTTGCGCTTGATCATGCCGAGCATGGGGATCTTGACGTCGACGGTCAGCTGGTAGGTGACCTCGGTGCGCTTGCCGCCGTCGACGGCGGTCAGCCGGTAGGAGCCGTCCAGCTGGCGCAGCATCTGGGACTTGTCCAGGGTCCAGCTGACCTCGTCGGTGCCCTTCCAGCTGTAGGCGAGGGTGTGGTCGTCCTTGATCGCGCCCGCGTCGAGCAGCAGGCGGACCTTCTCGGCGCGCCCCTCGGCGTCGGTGGCCAGTACCTCGGCCTCCTTCACCTCGCCGGTCCACTCGGGGTAACGGGCGAAGTCGGCGATCACGGCCATCACGTCGGTGGGCGCAGCCTCGATCGTGATGCTTGAGCTGGTGTGTTCCGCCATCGCGGTCGCTCCTCCGGGCTGGGGGTGGTACCTCCCAGCGGCAGCTGGGCAAGTTCGAGGACGTGTGCGGCCTGGGGCCGCCGCGTGAAGGCTACCGCGCGTGTGGACGTCGCCACTCCAGCGCCTCCCGCACCCTGCGGGAGCCCTCCGCGAAGCGGCTGGATCCCTACCATTCGAGGACCCAGGGCCGACCGGTGGCCGCGAAGTGGCCCACGTTCACGCACTCGGTGCTCCCGATGCGCATGCGGCGGGCGAGCGGCTGGTGGACGTGGCCGAAGAGGGCGTAGCGGGGGCGGGTGCGGCGGATCGCGGCGAGCAGGGCCTCGCTGCCGCGTTCGAAGCGGCGGGCGACCGTGTCGTAGCAGAGCTCGGGCACCTCCGGCGGGATGTGCGAGCAGAGCACGTCCACCTCGCCGAGGGCCTCCACCTTGGCGGCGTACTCCTCCGGGTCCACCTCGTACGGGGTGCGCATCGGGGTGGGCAGTCCGCCGCCGACGAAGCCGAAGACGCGGCCGCCGATCTCCACCCGCTGGCCGTCGAGCACCGTGAGGCCGTGGCGGTCGGCGTACTCGGGCCACAGGCCGGGTACGTCGACGTTGCCGTAGGTGGCGTAGGTGGGGGTGGGGAAGGCGGCGAACATCTGTGCGTACTGGCGGCGGACGGCGCCCTCGATGAGCGTGTCCCGGTCCAGGCCGGCCCACAGCTCCCGGCCGAAGGCGCGGGCCTCGTCGAAGCGGCGCGCGGTGCGCAGCTCGACGATCCGGTCGGCGTTCTCGACGCCGAACAGGTCGGGGAAGATCCCGCGCGAGTGGTCGGCGTAGTCGAGGAAGAGCACGAGGTCACCGAGGCAGATGAGGGCGTCGGCGCCGTCGCCCGCCCTGGTGAGGGCCTCGGTGTTGCCGTGCACGTCGCTCACGACGTGGACCCGGGTGCGGCCTGCTTCCCGGCCTGTCGCACCGCCCGCCCCTCGGCCTGATCCGCTCGTGCCGAACTGCTGTCCCCGCATGCTGCCAGCCATGCGGCCAACCCTAGAGCTGCCTGGTGGCGGCGGGTAGAGGGGGTGGGAGAGGTGGCCGGACCTGCGGTTACTTCCGAGTCGCAGGTGGGGTCGACTACTGTCGGCACGTTGGGGCGAGGCGGGGTAAGTACAGAATGTGACGCACGGAACATCTGGCCGGTTCCCCCTATCGGGAACCCACTACCGGTGGGTAACGTCCGGTCGGTCCACATGGTGGCGATGGCGCCCAGAGGAGCAGCAGTCTTGCGCGAGTTCAGCCTTCCGGCCCTGTACGAGGTCCCGTCGGACGGGAACCTGACGGATCTCATCCGCCGCAACGCCGCTCAGCATCCAGACACCGCCGTCATGAGCCGCAAGGTCGACGGCCGGTGGCAGGACGTGACCGCGACGGAGTTCCTCGCCGAGGTCCGGGCCGCGGCCAAGGGCCTCATGGCGGCCGGCGTCCGGCCCGGCGACCGGGTCGCCCTCATCTCCCGCACCCGGTACGAGTGGGTGCTGTTCGACTTCGCGATCTGGAGCGCGGGCGGCGTCACCGTCCCCGTGTACGAGACCAGCTCCCCCGAGCAGGTCCAGTGGATCCTCGGTGACTCCGGCGCCGTCGCCGTCATCGTGGAGAGCCCGGCGCACAGCGCGGCCGTGGCCTCGCTGCGCGACCGGCTGCCGGAGCTGCGCGAGGTCTGGGAGATCGAGCAGGGCGCGCTGGAGGCGCTGAAGGCCGCCGGCGCGGAGGTCTCCGACGCCGAGGTCGAGGAGCGCAGCAGCCTCGCGGGCGCCGACGGCCCGGCCACCATCGTCTACACCTCGGGCACCACCGGCCGCCCCAAGGGCTGTGTGCTGACCCACCGCAACTTCTTCGCCGAGTGCGGCAACGCGGTGGAGCGCCTGAGCCCGCTGTTCAAGACCGGCGAGTGCTCGGTGCTGCTGTTCCTGCCGGCCGCGCACGTCTTCGGGCGCCTGGTGGAGGTGGCGGCCGTCCTGGCGCCGATCCGCCTGGGCTGCGTACCGGACATCAAGAACCTCACCGACGAGCTGCAGTCCTTCCGCCCCACGCTGATCCTCGGCGTCCCCCGGGTCTTCGAGAAGGTCTACAACTCGGCGCGCGCCAAGGCGCAGGCCGATGGCAAGGGGAAGATCTTCGACGCGGCGGCCGACACGGCCATCGCCTACAGCCGCGCGCTGGACAACCCGCGCGGCCCGTCGTTCGGGCTGAAGCTCAAGCACAAGATCTTCTCGAAGCTGGTCTACAGCAAGCTGCACGCGGTCCTCGGCGGGCGCGGCGAGTACGCGATCTCCGGCGGCGCGCCGCTGGGCGAGCGGCTCGGCCACTTCTTCCGCGGCATCGGCTTCACGGTCCTGGAGGGCTACGGCCTGACCGAGTCCTGTGCCGCGACCACCTTCAACCCGTGGGACAAGCAGAAGATCGGTACGGTCGGCCAGCCCATGCCGGGCTCCGTGGTGCGCATCGCGGACGACGGCGAGGTGCTGCTGCACGGCGAGCAGATCTTCACGGGGTACTGGAACAACGAGGCGGCGACCGCCGAGGCGCTGACCGACGGCTGGTTCCACACCGGCGACGTCGGCACCCTCGACGAGGACGGCTACCTCACGATCACGGGCCGCAAGAAGGAGATCATCGTCACGGCGGGCGGCAAGAACGTGGCCCCCGCGGTGATCGAGGACCGGATCCGGGCGCACGCGCTGGTCGCCGAGTGCATGG
This sequence comes from Streptomyces sp. NPDC091682, assembly GCF_044756625.1. NCBI lineage: Bacteria > Bacillati > Actinomycetota > Actinomycetes > Kitasatosporales > Streptomycetaceae > Streptomyces > Streptomyces sp. NPDC091682. The sequence goes on from NZ_JBIVTH010000005.1 coordinate 356,730, forward strand.
TGGTCGGCGACGCGAGGCCGTTCGTGGCCGCGCTGGTCACCATCGACGAGGAGTTCCTCGGCCGTTGGGCGGCGGAGAACGGCAAGCCCGCCGGGGTCACGGCGGCGGACCTGCGCGAGGACGCGGACCTCATCGCCGCCGTCCAGAAGGCGATCGACGACGGCAACGCGGCGGTCTCCAAGGCGGAATCGGTGCGGAAATTCCGCATTCTGCCCTCCCAGTTCACGGAGGAGTCGGGTCACATCACGCCGTCGCTGAAGCTGAAGCGCAATGTGGTGGCGAAGGACTACGCGGACGAGATCGAGGCGCTGTACCGCGGCTAGGCCGCGGCCGGTCGGCGGCTAGCGGGGGTCCTCGGCGAGGATCCGGGTCATGTTCCGCTCCGCGAGGGCGGTGATGGTCACGAACGGGTTCACGCCGAGCGATCCGGGGATCAGGGAGCCGTCGACCACGTACAGCCCCTGGTACCCCTTGGCCCGCCCGTACCCGTCGGTGGCGTCCCCGAGGACGCAGCCGCCGAGCGGGTGGTAGGTGAAGTCGTCGGCGAAGGCCTTGTTGCCGCCGAAGAGGTCGTACCGGTACATCGTGAAGTTCCGCCAGTTGATGCGGTCGAAGAGGTTCTTCGCCGCGTTGACCGAGGGCGTGTTCTGGTCCCGCCGCCAGTTGAGGCGGGCCGAGTCGGTGGCGGCGTCGTAGGTGAAGTGCCCGCGCTCCCGGTTCTTGGTGATGGCCAGGTACATCGAGATCCAGTGCTCGATGCCCATGGGGAGCGGGGCGATCTCGGCGAAGACCGGGTTCGCGGCGTTGTCCCAGTCGTCGATGCCCATCGCGGGCATGGTGGCCTGGTTGCAGCCGACCGTGTCCCACAGGTGGTTGGCGCGGGCGGTCATGACGTTGCCGTTGGGGCCCCAGCCGAGCCCGACCTTGTCGTTGAGCGCGGGCAGCGTCCCCCGCTCGCGGGCCCGTAGCAGGATCTCGGTGGTCCCCAGGCTCCCGGCCCCGAGGAAGAGCTGTTTGCAGCCGAGTTCGCGGACCTGGGTGACCCGTCCGGTGACATCGCTGGTCCGTACCGTCAGGACGTACCCCCCGGCCGGGTCGGGCCGTACGCCGACCACGCGCTGCATGGTCTCGATGGTGACGTGGCCGGTGCCGATGGCGGCGGCGAGGTAGGTCTTGTCGACGCTCTTCTTGCCGTGGTTGTTGCCGTAGATGACCTCGCCGGCCAGGGCCGAGCGGGGGGCGGTGCCGGCCGCCTCGCGCTTCATGTGCTCGAAGTCGTAGACGTTGGGGACGAAGACGGTCTTCAGGCCGGTGTTCTGGGCGTGCTTGCGGGAGATCCGGGCGAAGCGGTACCACTCGGTGGATTCGAACCAGGCCGGGTCGATGTCGTTGACCCCGAGCATGGCGCGGGCGCGGGGGTAGTAGGTGCCGTACATCTCGTCGGCGTCGACCTGGGGCAGCACCTCGGAGAAGTACGAGCGGCGGGGCGTCGGGGCCATGCCTCCGTTGACGAGCGATCCGCCGCCGACCCCCCGGCCGACGTAGACGGACATGTCGCCGTAGTTCACGCGGTCGAGGACGCCGGGGTAGGGGCTGATGTCCCGGTTGACCACGTCGAGCCAGAGGAACTGGGCGAGCGGGGCCTCGGTGCGGTTGCGGAACCACATGGAGCGCTGGTCGGGCGCGGAGGTGGAGGGGAAGACCTTGCCGTCGGCCCCAAGGGTGTCCCAGAGCCGGCCCATCTCCAGCACGACGGTGCGTACGCCCGCCTGCCCGAGCCGCAGGGCGGCGACGGCGGAGCCGTAGCCGGAGCCGACGACGATGGCGGGGGCGTACTGGGCGGCGGCGGGCTCCACGGCCGCGGCGGAGGCCGCCCCGATCCGGGTGAAGCCGAGCGCGGCGGCGGTCGAGAGGGCGCCGAGTCCCAGTAGTTGACGGCGCGTCAGGTTGGATGTCATGGCCGCATCATGGGCGGAATCCGGCCGTCCGCCCAGACGCGGTATTGACAGACATCTGAGGAACAGTCAGGCGTGGCTACGCAGCCGGTCAGGTGCGGCTCCGCTGGTCGGGGGTCCGGGAGCAGAGCCCCCGGCAGCGGCGCCGCACCCGGCGATCAGAGCAGCTCGCGCAGCCGTTCCGCCAGGAGGTCCCAGCGCCAGCGGTCCTCGACCCACGCACGGCCGGCCGCGCCCATCCGCGCGCGCAGTTCGGGATCCTTCAGCAGGGTGACGATCCGGTCCGCCGCGTCCTCGGGGGATCCGCCCCGTACGACCCAGCCCGTTTCGCCGTCCAGCACGGCGTCCGGCGCCCCGCCGGAGTCGCCCGCGATCACCGGCAGGCCCGTCGCCGAGGCCTCCAGGTAGACGATGCCGAGCCCCTCCACGTCCAGCCCGCCCCGGCGGGTCCGGCACGGCATGGCGAAGACGTCGCCCGCGCCGTAGTGGGCCGCGAGTTCCGACCACGGGACGGCACCGGTGAAGACGACGGAGTCCGAGACCCCGGTGGAGACGGCCAGCTCCCGCAGGTCCGCCTCGTAGGGCCCGCCGCCCACGATCAGCAGCACCGCGTCCGGCACCGCCGCCAGGATCTGCGGCATCGCCTCGATCAGCGTGTCCTGCCCCTTGCGCGGCACCAGCCGGGAGACGCACACGACCACCGGCCGGTCCGTCAGCCCGAGCCGGGCCCGGACCTCCGCCCCGCCCGATCCGGGGTGGAAGGTCTTCTCGTCCACCCCCGGCGGGAGTTGCACCATCCGGGCCGCCGCCCGGTCCGTCACCGCCGAGGCGATCCGCGAGCGCGTGTACTCCCCCAGGTAGGTCAGCGTGTCGGTGCCCTCGCCGATCCGGCGCAGCAACTGCCGCGCGGCCGGCAGCTGGGCCCAGCCCGCCTCGTGCCCGTGGGTCGTCGCCACGATCCGCCGCGCACCCGCCCGCCGCAGCGCCGGGCCCATCAGCCCGAGCGGGGCCGCCGCCCCGAACCACACGGACTCGCATCCGTGTTCGCGCAGCAGGCCCACCGCCCGCCGCGTCACGCGCGGGGTCGGCAGCAGCATCGTCGTACGGTCGCGGACCACCTGGAACGGCTGCTCCGCGTCGAAGGCCGCGGTGGCCTCGCGGCCCTCCGCGCTGTGCTTCCAGGTGGAGGCGTAGACGACGATCCGGTCGGGATCCAGCCGTAGCGCCATGTTGTGCAGGAAGGCCTGGATGCCGCCCGGTCGCGGCGGGAAGTCGTTGGTCACGATCAGCGTCTTGTGCATCGCTGCCAACGTACCGGACGCCCTCAGCGGAACTCCGCGCGCAGGGCCTCCTGCCAGTCCTCCGTCAAAGCGTCCGGGTCCACTCCGAGGGCGCCCCGAACCGCCACCGGCCACGGTTCGCGCCCCGCCCGCCCGTACAGGTCCACGAGCGCCGCCTCGCCCCATCGGTCCGCGATCAGCCGGCAGGCCAGCCAGGCGCCCTCGTACGCCCGGGCCAGCGCCTCCGGGTCGCCGCCGAAGGCGAAGTCCTCCGCCCGGGGCAGCTCGCCGGGCACCTCGCCCCGCCGCAGGGCCCGGGCCAGCGCAGGAGCGGCCCGCTCCGGGGTGGCCGCGGTGCCGCGGTAGCCGGCCCAGTCCGCGAAGCCCTCGGAGAGCCACAGCGGGGTGGTGGCGGTGGTCGCCGCCCGAGTGGCCACATGGGTGACCTCGTGGGTCAGGATGACCCCGCGGCCCGCCGGGCTGAGCTCGGCCCACCCCTGCGGGTTCACGACGACCCGGTCGGCGGGGGCGGGGGCCGCGCCCACCCGGCCCGTCGTGACGGCCCCCATGCCCCGGTACTCGGCCGCCGGGCGGCCCAGCAGCTCCGCCATCCGCTCCAGGGATCCGGGGACCAGCACCACGGCCCGGCCCGCCCAGAGCTCCGGCCAGGCGGCGCTCACCGCGGGCACCGCCCGGTCGGCCTCCGCCGCGATCGCGGACAACGTCCCCGCATCCTGCCCGACGCCCAGCACCAGCGAGCGCGACCCGCGGACCACCGCCACCGGGCCCTGGTCCCACAGCTGCGGCAACGCGCCCGGCGCGGCCCGGTCCCCGGTGACGTGCCACCGCCCGCCGTCCCGGGTCAGGCGCACCTCGCGCGCCGACCCGGCGGCGGCCGCGTCGTAGCCGGTGAGCCGGTAGTGCAGCTCCGCCCGGACGGTGGCTCCGGCACCGTCCCGCCGGACCTCGGAGACCTCGTACGCCCAGCCCTCCAGCGGGATCCCGGCGAGCCCCGCGGGCGGCGTCCTCGACCAGTCGGCAACCGCCTCCCGGACGTCCCGCTCCGCGGCGTCCCGAGGGGCGGGCGCGCCGCACCCGGCGAGCAGCACGCTCAGCAGGAGCGGCAGCACGCGTACGGGGCACCGGCGGACGGGGAACATCCGACGATCGTACGCACGGGTGCGCTCGGGGGTGCCCTGCCGATCGGGCCGGGCCTGACCGGCGCTACTTTGACGACAGGGCCTAGGGCCGGGTCACCGAGGAGATCGGCATCATCCCCACGGGGTCGTAGCGGACCCGGGCCCCGGGGTAGGGGGCGTGCACCACCTGGCCGTTGCCGACGTACATGCCGACGTGGCTGGCGTCCGAGCGGTACGTCACCAGGTCGCCCGGGCGGGCCTGCGACAGCGGCACCTGCCGGCCCGCGTGCCGCTGGGCCTGCGAGGTGCGCGGCAGCGAGACCCCGGCCTGCCGGTACGACCAGACCATCAGCCCGGAGCAGTCGAAGCTGCTGGGCCCGGTGGAACCCCACACGTACGGCCGGCCGACCGCGGCCCGGGCCGCCATCACGGCGGCCGCGGCGCGTCCGGAGGAGGGTCCGAAAGAGGACAGCTCGGGCAACCCCTCGGGGCGGCCCGCGGAGCGCGAGGAGCGTTCGTAGTCGGCCCGCTCCCCGGAGGGCATGGCGTTGAGCAGGCGCCGGGCGGCCGCGAGCTTCGCGGTGACGGCGCTCTTGTGCCGGGCCACGTCGGAGCGCAGGGCGTCGAGTTCGGCGAGTTTGCGGGAGGCCTCCCGGCGCTCCTGGCCGAGTTCGCGCTGCTCCTCGCGGAGTTCGTCGAGCTGGCGGGCCTGGCGGCTGGTCAGCCGGTCGAGGGCCGCGGCGCGCTCGAGGTACCCGTCGGGATCCTCCGACAGCATCAGGCCGACGGCGGGGTCGATGCCGCCGCCGCGGTACTGGGCCCCGGCGAAGGAGCCGAGGACGCCCCGCAGGGTGTTGATGCGCTCCTGGCCGCGGGCCACCGCGTCCTGGGCCCGGTTGACCTCGACGCGGAGCCGGTCGGCCTTCTCGCCCGCCTCGTTGAAGCGCTCGGTGGCCTGCTCGGCCTCCTCGAAGAGGCGGTCGACCTGGGCGCTGATGCCGGTTCTCGCCCCGCCGCCGGGTTCGTACGGGAGGCCGGCGGCCGCGTTCGCGGGTACGCCCGTCATGGCGACCGCGGCGGTGGCCGCGGCGGCGGCGGTGAGGACGGTGATCTTCGTGTTCCGGTCGAGGCTGCCGAGCCCGGCCCGGCGATGGGACGCCACGTGAAACCGCTCCCTTCCGCTGTGCGGGGCCCGGGTCCGCCCTCCGTGGACGGCCGTGTACCGGGTTCCGCGCTGGCAGACAGTAGCGGCGCGACCACGCACCGACCAACGACCGTCGGCGGGCACACATGCCGACGCCCCGCAGGAGACGCAGGTCACCGGCGGGGCGTGTGGTCAGAGGGGGGCCGCGGAATTCGCCCGGATGGGCGGCGTACGGCCCGTCCCGGACCGCGGAGCGGATCAGCCGACCCGGACGCCGAACTGGAACGGCATGTTGTCCATGGACTCGTACTTGATGCCGCTGCGCGGGTTCGAGGCGTGCAGCGTCATGTTGTTGCCGGCGTAGAGGCCGACGTGGTGCAGGTCGCCGTAGAAGAAGACCAGGTCACCGGGCTGGAGCTGGCTGCGGCCGATGCGGGTGCCGTCGTTCACCTGGGTGAAGGTGGTGCGGCTGATGTTGACGCCGGCCTGCTTGTAGGCCCACTGCGTCAGCCCGGAGCAGTCGTAGACGGTGGGGCCGGTACCGCCGGACTGGTAGGTGAAGCCTAGCTTCGTCTTGGCGGCTTCGAGGGCGGCTCCGGCACGACCGGAGGCCTTGACGTTGCCGAGGTCGACGCGCTGGCTGTCGGCGCGGCTGGCGCGCGTCTCCTCGTCCTTGAGCGCCGCGCGCTCCTGCGTGGTCAGGGTGTTGAGCAGGGCCTGGGCCGCGGCGAGCTTCTCGGTGGAGACCTTCTTCTTCTCGCCGAGCTCCTTGCGGGTGGCGTCGAGGTCCGCGAGCTTGCCGGCGGCCTCCTGGCGCTGCTGCGCGAGGGTCCGCTGCTTGTCCTGGATCCGCTGGACCCCCTCGACCTGCTTGGCGCTCAGGTGCTCCAGGGAGGAGGCCTTGTCGAGGTAGCCGTCAGGGTCCTCGGAGAGGAGGAGCGCGAGGGAGGGGTCGATGCCGCCGCTGCGGTACTGGGCGCTGGCCATCGAACCGAGCGTGCTGCGGAGGTCGTTGAGCTCGCCCTGGCCGCGCGCGACCTGGTCCTGCAGCTGGCTTATCTCCTTCTCCAGCTTGTCCTGGCGCTCCTTGGCCCCGTTGAACTTCTCGGTGGCCTGCTCCGCCTCTTCGTAGAGCGCGTCGACCTGGCTCTTGACCTCGTCCTTGCTCGGCTTCGCCGGCGCGGCGGAGGCGCTCTGCGCGGTGAGGGCGACGGCTGCGGCCGCGACCGAGGTGAGCACGGTCACACGAGCGCGGTTCGGCTGCTTGGGTCGACGGTGGGACGCCACGAAGGCGATCTCCTTCTTCCTGGGAGCCGCCGAAGAACGCAACTCGGCAGCACCTCCGCCGCCACCCCGAATGAGTGATCTACCGCACGAAGGTTTGAGCAGACCCTAGTGACCCATCTGTGATCAGTTCAAATCCTGTCGAGAAAAAACTCACCCCTCGACCAGGTTCTTTACCCACAGCGCACGCTCCGTGCAGGTCACTTGACGGTCCGTCCTCCGCGAGTCCCCTCAATTCGGGCATTGTGGCGAGGAGTTACGAAACGCGCGAAAGCCGCTTCAGCAACAATGCGGACGCCACGGGCCGCGCACCCGCCTTGGCCACCCCGTCGGCGACCTCCCGGTCCGTGGAGACCACGACCACCGGCCGGCCGGGCGGCTCCGCACGCACCAACTGGCGGATCAGCTCGTCCGCCGTCACCCCGGCCTTGGAGAACAGCACCCGCACCCCGCGCGGCGGCGCAAGCAGCACCGGGGCCGCCAGTTCCGCCCCGTCGAAGACACAGGTCATCTCCGCACCCGTCTGCGCGGCCAACATGGACAAACCACCCAGGAGCCGCAGCCGCTGCTTCTCCAGCGGCATCGTCGGATAGCCCGTCTTGGTCACGTTGTAACCGTCGACCACCAGATGCGCCTGGGGCAGCGCCAACAACTGGTCCAGCAGGGCCGGATCGGTCTCCGAGAGGGCCCGCGCCGCAATGTCCTTCGGCGTCATCCGGCCCGGCTCCACCGCCTCCACCGTGTCGGCCGGCCGCGTCGAGACCGGCGGCAGGGCCAGCTCCCGGCGCAGCCCCTGGGCCGCGTCCAACACGGTGTCCAGCAGCAGCCTCAGCCGCATGTCCTCGATGCTGCGCCCCTCGCGCGTGGCCCGGCGCGAGGTCTCCAACGCCGCTTCCACCTCCGCGAGACGGGCCTTGAGCCGGCGGGTCTCGCTCTCGGCCGCGGCCACCCGGGCAGCCGCGTCACCGCGGATCCCGTCGATCTCCGCATTCACCTTGCGCAGGGCAGCGTCACCCCGCTTGACGTCGCTGAGGGCGCTCCGCAGCTTGCGCTGAAGCGATTCCGCTTCCTTGCGGGCCGCGTCCAGCTCGACCCGAACCTGCTCCCCGCCCGTGCGCTGGAGGTCCCGCGCGTGGGTCAGCTCCTCGCGCAACCTCTCCAGCTCGCGCCGGGTCTCCTCGCCGACCCGCTCGGCGTCGGCGCGCTGCGCCTCCTCGCCCGCGGCGGCCACCAGCTTGACCCAACCGGCCGGCCGCAGGACGAAGGCGGCCGCCGCCACGTCCAGCGGATCCGCGGCGGCCGGGGGCGCGCCGGCCTCCAGCGCCGCGGCCAGATCTGCCTGCGCCTCGCGCAACTTCTCGGCGACCCGGCTGCGGAACACGGCGTCGGTCTCGACCGCCGCGGCCATGGCATTGCCGGCGAACTTGGCGCGCCGGGTCGGGGTGAACCGGGCGTACTGACGCAGCTGCGCCGGGAGGTCCGCGACCGTCAGTGCGCCGAAGGCGTCCGAGACGAGCGCGACGACCCGGCGCCGCACGCCTTCCGGCAGCGGGTGGTCGAGCGCCTCGGCGGCGTCGCCGGCCGCGTCGGCCGGCTCAGCGCCGCTTGCTGGCTCCACAATCCGTCACCCCTACCGTGATCTTCCTGTGGGTGCGTCTCCGTCAGGAGTCCGCGCCCGGCCTGTCCACGAGCTCGATCTGGTCCACCGCGTTGCACCAGCGGCAGCGGACCGACTCGATGGTCTCATTGACCACCTCGCGCTCCTCGACCTTGGGCTCCCCGGCGAGGTCCAGGTGGACGTACTCCACGACCTTCGACGAACGGGTCACGTCGAAGCGCGTGAGATTGCCGCACAGGGTGCAGCGCCACCGGGTGGTGTCGGTCGGCAGGGGAACCGTCATCAGGCCGCTCTCTCCTTCGTAGCTGATTCAATTAAAGCCGCCCGCGCCGCCGTATGCGTCGTCCTACGGACCGCAGCTCGTAACCCTACGGCCTGCCACCGCTTCAGGTGGGTCCCCTTACGTCATGCTCTGTCACATGATCGTAAAGTGGCGGGCCGTTCGCGAGGCCGCCCGGGGACCGGTGGTCACCCATGCGCTGATCGCGGGCTGCGCCGTGGCGTTCGTACTCGGACCGGCCTCGGGACTCAACCCGGCCTACGGGACGGGGGAAGAGCTGCTGGCCGCCGGGACGGCCCACTTCCGGCGCTGGGGCGTGGTCCCGGACGAGCTCTTCACGGACGGCCCGCGCGCCTGGCTGACCCCGCTGACCGCGCTGTTCGTCCACGGCAGCTGGCTCCACCTGCTCGGAAACATGCTCTTCCTCTACGTCTTTGGCGCAATGGCGGAGGAACGGATGGGCCGCCCGGCGTTCCTCGTCTTCTACCTCTGTGCGGGGTACCTGGCGATGGCGGCGTACGCGGCGGCCAACGCGGGCTCCCCGCAGACGCTGATCGGGGCCTCCGGTGCCATCTCGGCGGTGCTGGGCGCCTTCCTCTTCCTGCTCCCGCGCGCGCGGGTGACGAGCCTGTTCCCGTTCCTCTTCTTCCTGCCGCTGCGGTTCCCGGCGTGGATGGTGCTGCTCTTCTGGTTCGCCCTCCAATGGCTGGCGGCGCAGCGCGCGGAGAGCGGCCCCGGGGTGGCCTACCTCGCCCACCTGGTGGGCTTCTCGCTCGGCTTCCTCTACGCGTGGGCCCGCTACCGGGGTACGACTAGAGTGAGTCGACCAGCGACGGCCACCGAGGGAGACAGCCAGCCGTGATCACCGCGATCGTGCTCATCAAGACCAGCGTGGACCGGATCCCCGAGATCGCCGAGGCCATCGCCGCCCTCGAGAACGTCAGCGAGGTCTACTCCGTCACGGGGACGTACGACCTGATCGCGCTGGTCCGCGTGGCCCGCCACGAGAACCTGGCGGACATCATCCCCGGCCGCATCAGCAAGATCCCGGGCGTCGAGGCGACGGACACCCACGTGGCCTTCCGCACGTACTCCCAGCACGACCTGGAAGCGGCGTTCGCCATCGGCCTGGACGCGTAGCGCCTCCGGCGCGGTCTGCGGTCCGGTCCGGCCGGATCCCCACCGGGCCGTTGCCCTGCGGGCCTGCTCGGTGGTGTCCGGCGGGTCCGGATCCTCGCCGGGCGCTGCCCGGACCCGCGCCGTTGCCCTGCGGGCTGCTTGGTCGTGTTGCTGCCGTCTGCCGGGCGCTGCCCGGACCCGCGCCTCAAACGCCGGCGGGGCTGAATGGGCGGGCCCGCGCCTCGGCGGGTGGGCGGGCTTGTCGGCACGGGTCGGTCCGGGGGGCCGTGGTGGGGTGTCTCCTCGGCTCGGCGCGTGCGGGCATGTCTCGGCTGTGCCCGGTGGTAGCGCCTCGTCCTGCGGGGACACCCCACCACGTCCCCCCTCCCCTCAGCAGCACAACCCCACAGGGAAGCCCCCACTCACCCGTTGACAGTGCAGGCCCACCGGGAAAGGGGTCAGTCACCCGTTGGCGGTGCCGGTTCATGGGGAGGTGGGGGGACAAGGTTGGGCTGTCGAAGCCCTACCGTGGGGCGGGGACACGGCGGAGTGTCCCCGCAGGACGAGCGCGCAACCCAGGCCGAACGGCAGAACCACGGCCGCCTGGCGCGAGCCGAGGAGACACTTCGGCGGGGCACCGCCCCACACCACCCAGCCCCGCCGGCGATTGAGGCGAACCACCTCGGCACGAGGCAACGTGCCACCGAACCGCAAAACCGCCGAGCCCCCCGCAGGGGACCCGGCGAACCACCTCGGCACGACGCAACGTGCCACCGAACCGCAAAACCGCCGAGCCGACCGCCGGTCATACCGCCGGGACGCAGCGGCCTTCCTCCGTGCGGTACTGCCACTTGGCGCCGTCCGCCACGAGTTCCTTCACCGCGCCGACGAAGCGCTCCACGTGCTCGTCGGGGGTGCCGGCGCCGAAGCTGACGCGGATCGCGTTCAGCGAGCGCTCGCCCGGCGCCGCCTCCGGGGCTCCGCATTCGCCCTGGGCCTGCGGCTCGCTGCCGAGCAGGGTGCGGACCAGCGGGTGGGCGCAGAACAGGCCGTCACGTACGCCGATCCCGTACTCGGCGGACAGCGCGGCGGCGAAGTGAGAGCTGTTCCAGCCGTCCACCACGAAGGAGATGACGCCGACCCGCGGGGCGTCGTCCCCGAAGAGGGAGAGGATCCGGACCGCGGGGACCTCCGCCAGGCCCTCCCGGACCTTCTCGATGAGGTGCTGCTCGCGGGCGACGAGGTTCCCGAAGCCGGCCTCGGTCAGGGCCTTGCAGGCCGAGGCGATGGAGTAGACGCCGATGACGTTCGGGGAGCCGGCCTCGTGGCGGGCCGCGGTGGTGTGCCACTCGACGTCCACGCCGCCGTCCTCGCGCCGGGCCACCGTGCGGGAGGCTCCGCCGCCCGCGAGGTAGGGGTCGGCCTGCTGGAGCCAATCGGCGCGCCCGGCGAGCACGCCCGAGCCGAAGGGCGCGTAGAGCTTGTGCCCGGAGAAGGCGACCCAGTCGACGTCCAGCTCCTGTACAGAGACGGGGTGGTGCGGGGCCAGTTGGGCGGCGTCCAGCACGATGCGCGCGCCGTGGGCGTGCGCGGCGGCGGCGAGTTCCTTGACCGGCCACAGTTCTCCGGTGACGTTGGAGGCTCCGGTGACGCAGACCAGGGCCGGGCCGTAGGGGTCGCGGTCGGCCAGCGCCCGCTCCAGGGTGGCGACGGCCTCGGCCGGGGTGCGCGGCGCGTTGAGGTAGGTGACCTGGGCGTTGGTCCACGGCAGCAGCGAGGCGTGGTGCTCGGACTCGAAGACGAACACCTGGCAGTCGGCGGGGAGCACGGCGGCGAGCAGGTTCAGCGAGTCGGTGGTGGACCGGGTGAAGACGACCTGGTCGGTGGGGCGGCAGTCGAGGAACTCGGCGACGGTGACCCGGCTCTGCTCGAAGAGGTCGGTGGAGAGCTGCGAGAGGTACCCGGCGCCGCGGTGCACGCTGCCGTAGTACGGGGCGTACGCGGCCACGTCGTCCCAGACGCGCTGCAGGGCGGGGGCGCTGGCCGCGTAGTCGAGGGCCGCGTAGGTGACCTCGCCGCCGGTGACGAGGGGGACGGTGACGTCCCGGCCGAGGACCGCGAGCGGCTCGGCACAGGCGGGGTCGACGGTGGCTGCGGTGGCGGTGGCGACGGCGGCGTTCAGGGATGCGGACATGGCGGTATCTCCCGGCAGGCAGGGCTGAATGGCTTCGGTGTGCCCGTACGCGGGTAGGGCGCTGCGGCCGTCCGGGGTACGGGAGGGTCCTCGGATCGCACGGGGCGGGGGTACGCGGAAGTGACCCTGGTCCGAGGGTGAAGTGGGGGCGGAGTCGCCCTATCGCATTCGCTTGCTCACGGAAAAAGCTCCTCGAGAAGACCAGGACCCCTGGTGTCGAGGGATCCGCGCTTGCCGTAGGCCTTGTTGCCTACGACCTGGTCATCACCCGGGGCACCCCGCCACGGAAGGAGGGTTGCCGGACAGCAAGCCGGGGCCTAAACGCTGTCACTCGTGACCTGGTGTGCATCCTGCCACATGATCGCGGGTACGCAAGACCCCGGTCCGCATGGTGGACCGGGGTCATCGTTTTCGCGTCGTTCCCGCGCGCCTAGACGTTGCTGGCCGTCACCCAGCGTTCCAGGGCGGCCCGGGCCGCACCCGAGTCGATGGACTCCGCCGCGCGGGTGATTCCGGCCGCGATCTGCTCCTCCAGGGTGCCCGGACCGGGGTCGAGGGCCACCAGGGCCGCCGCCGAGTTCAGCAGGACGGCGTCGCGGACCGGGCCGGTCTCGCCGGCCAGCAGGCGGCGGGCCACGTCCGCGTTGTACGAGGGGTCCCCGCCGGCCAGGGCGGAGACGTCGACCAGGGAGATGCCCACGTCACGGGGGTCGAAGGCCTGCTCGGAGACCTTGCCGTCGCGGACCCACCAGACGCGCGAGGTCGACGTCGTGGTCAGTTCGTCCAAGCCGTCGTCACCGCGGAAGACCAGCGCGGACGAGCCCCGCTCGGCGAGCACGCCCGCGATGATCGGGGCCATCCGGGGGTCGGCCACGCCGGTCGCCTGGGCGCGCACCCGGGCCGGGTTGGTCAGCGGGCCCAGCGCGTTGAAGAAGGTCCGGATGCCCAGTTCCTTGCGGGCCGCGGCCACGTGGCGCAGTGCGGGGTGGAACTTCACGGCGAAGCAGAAGGTGATGCCGGCCTCTTCGGCGACCTCCACGACCCGTTCCCGGCTCAGGTGGAGGTTCACCCCGAGCTTCTCCAGGACGTCCGAGGAGCCGCTCGCGGAGGACGCGGCCCGGTTGCCGTGCTTGACGACCTTGGCGCCGGTCCCGGCCACGACGACGGCCGACATCGTGGAGATGTTCACCGTTTTGGCCCCGTCGCCGCCGGTGCCGACGATGTCCACCGTGCGGCCCGGCACCTCGATCAGGTTGGCGTGCGCGTACATAGCCCGTACGAGGCCGTTGATCTCCTCGACCGTCTCTCCCTTGGCCCGCAGCGCGACCGTGAAGCCGGCGATCTGGGCGTCGGTGGCCTCCCCCCGCATGATCCGGTCCATGGCCCAGGCGGTGTCCTCCGCGCGCAGGTCCTGGCCGGTCAACAGGGCGTCGAGAACGCCCGGCCAGCCACGGGCCGCCACGCTGTCGCCGCCTGCCGGGGTCGCAACGTTCATGGTCCGCTCCTGCTGTCGGTGGAGGATTCCACGTCTGATCGGTCAGGGTTCAGCCTATCCAGCCCCGGTTACGGCAAAGAGCCCCGTCCAGACACTGGACGGGGCTCTCGCCGTGGCGACACCAGGACTGACCGGAATCAGTCCCTCATGCGTTCATGCGGGGATCAGTGGTGGCCGTGGCCGGACTGGATCTCCTGGTACTCCTCCACCGTGGGCTTCGGGATCTGGTTGCCCTCGGCGTAGAAGCCCTTGCTGAGCTTCGCGCGCAGCTTCTCGGTGGCCTTCACCTTGCGCTCGACACCGTTCTCGTCGACCGTCGGGCCGATCTCGTACGGCTTGTACTGCTCGTGCGCGGTGAGGGTGTGCAGCTTGCCCTGCGGGAGCGGCTCGTGGACCTCGACGAACTCACCGTGCGGCAGACGCTTGATGATGCCGGTCTCGCGACCGTGCAGCACCTTGTCGTGGTCCCGGCGCTGGAGGCCGAGGCAGATCCGCTTGGTGACGATGAAGGCGAGGACCGGGACGACGAAGAAGCCGATCCGGACGAACCAGGTGATCGAGTTGATCGACAGGTGGAAGTACTGGGCGAACATGTCGTTGCCGCCGCCGATGAGGAGCACGATGTACTCCGCGATCCAGGCGACACCGAAGGCCGTACGGGTCGGGACGTTGCGCGGGCGGTCCAGGATGTGGTGCTCGCGCTTGTCGCCGGTGACCCAGGACTCGATGAACGGCCAGACGGCGATCGCGCCGAGCACCAGCGGGAAGAGCAGCAGCGGGATGAACACGCCCAGGACGAGCGTGTGGCCCCACATGTTGATCTCCCAGCCGGGCATGGCTCGGATCAGGCCTTCCGGCATACCCATGTACCAGTCGGGCTGCGCACCGGTGGACACGTGGTCCGGGCGGTACGGGCCGAGCGCCCAGATCGGGTTGATCGAGGCGACGGCCGCGACGGCCGCGATGACACCGAAGACCAGGAAGAAGAAGCCTCCGGCCTTGGCCATGTAGACCGGCAGCAGCGGCATGCCGACGACGTTGTTGTTCGTCTTGCCGGGGCCCGCGAACTGGGTGTGCTTGTGGTAGAAGACCAGGATCAGGTGGGCCACGAGCAGGCCCATCATGATGCCGGGCAGCAGCAGGATGTGCACCGAGTAGAACCGCGCGACGAAGTCGCCGCCCGGGAACTCCCCGCCGAACAGGAACATCGACAGGTACGTGCCGACGACCGGGACGGACAGGATGGCGCCCTGCATGAAGCGGACACCGGTACCCGAGAGCAGGTCGTCCGGCAGCGAGTAACCGGTGAAGCCGGTGAACATGCCGAGGACCAGCAGCAGGAAGCCGAAGATCCAGTTGACCTCACGGGGCTTGCGGAACGCGCCGGTGAAGAAGACGCGCATCATGTGCACGACCATCGCCGCGACGAAGATCAGCGCCGCCCAGTGGTGGATCTGACGGATCAGCAGGCCACCGCGGACGTCGAAGCTGATGTCCAGCGTCGAGGCGAAGGCCTCGGACATCATGACGCCCTGCATCGGCACGTACGAGCCGTGGTACACGACCTCGTTCATGCTCGGGTGGAAGAACAGCGTCAGGTACACACCCGTGAGGATGATGATGATGAAGCTGTAGAGGCAGATCTCACCGAGCATGAAGGACCAGTGGTCCGGGAAGATCTTGCGCATGTTGGCCTTGGCGAGGCTGTAGATGCCCAGGCGGCCGTCCGCCCAGTCCGCTACGCGCTCGCCGGCCGGCGCTTTGCGCTCGTTGTTCTCGCTGGTGCTCATCCGCGCTCCCAGAATGCAGGACCGACGGGCTCTTCGAAGTCGCCGAGCGCTTCGAGGAAGCCTTCGTCATTCACGCCGATCCGCAGCTGCGGAAGCGCGTGACCGGCCGGGCCGAAGATGACACGGGCGCCGTCGGAGAGGTCGAAGGTGGACTGGTGGCACGGGCAGAGCACGTGGTGCGTCTGCTGCTCGTACAGGCTGATCGGGCAGCCGACGTGGGTACAGATCTTGGAGTAGGCCACGATCCCGTCGTGGGACCACTCCAGTTCCTTCTTGTCCTTGATGTCCTCCGGCTGAATGCGGACGATCATCAGGGCGGCCTTGGCGATCTGGACCTGGAAGTCGTGCTGCTCCTCCTCCAGGCCTTCCGGCATGGCGAAGGTGAGCGAACCGACGTACACGTCCTCGGGACGCAGCGGCTCCATCGTGTTCTGGTTGATGAGCAGCTTGCCCTTGGCCCACAGGGTCTTGCGCAGCTTGTCCTCGGGCAGCGGGCCCAGGTCGCGCATGATCATGACGGCGGACAGCGGCAGCATGGCCAGCGCGCCCAGCATCGTGTTGCGGATCAGGGGACGTCGGCCGATGCCGGACTCGTTCGCGCCGTCGGCGAAGTCCTGCAGGACCTGCGCCTTGACCTCGGCCGGAGCGGCGATCTCGTGGCGCTCGGCGGCGACCTCGACGTCGGACATCAGGGTGCGGGCCCAGTGAACCGCGCCCGCGCCGATGCAGAAGAGGGCCACGCCCAGGGTCATGCCCAGGGAGAAGTTGAGCGCGCTGACCTTCCCGATGGGGAAGATGTAGACGATCTTGTCGACCGGGAAGATCACGTAGGACGCGATGAAGGCGATCGTCGCCAGCATCGACAGCGTGAAGAGCATCGCGACGGTGCGCTCGGAGCGCTTCGCCGCCCGCTCGTCGATGTCCTGGATGCGCGGCTTGTGGACCGGCAGGCCCGGGTCGGCGAACGGGTCGTCCGCGACCGCTACGCCGTGGTGGGCGTCGCCCTGCTCGCTCGGCAGGTGCTTGTCTTCGGGAATCTCTTGGCTACTCATGACTTCTTGGCCTTAGCGGTGTGGGCCGCGACCCAGACGGCGACAGCGATCAGCGCACCCAGGGCGAAGATCCAGCCGAACAGACCCTCGGAGACGGGGCCGAGGCCACCGAGCTTCAGGCCGCCGGGGCTGGTCGACTTCTCGCCGTTCACGTTCTGGAGGTACGCGATGATGTCCTTCTTCTGCTTCTCCGGCATGGTGCTGTCGGGGAAGGAGGGCATGTTCTGCGGGCCGGTCTGCATGGCCTCGTAGATGTGCTTCGGCGAGACGTCCTCAAGGTTGGGGGCGTACTTGCCGTTCGTCAGTGCGCCGCCTTCGCCGGTGAAGTTGTGGCACTGCGCGCAGTTGTTGCGGAAGAGCTCACCACCGTTGGCGATGTCGGCGCCCGCCGGGTCGTACTGCTTCGCGGTCGGCGTGATCGGACCTGCGCCGAGGGACGCGATGTACGCGGCCAGCTGGTCGATCTGCGCCTGGTCGTAAATGACGGGCTTCTTCGGCACCTGGGCGCCGGGCTGCTGGGCGGGCATGCGGCCCGTGCTCACCTGGAAGTCGACGGCCGCGGAGCCGACGCCGACCAGGCTCGGGCCGTCAGAGGAACCCTGACCGCCGGTTCCGTGGCAGCTTGCGCAACCCACGGCGTAGAGCTTCTTGCCCTCCTCGATGGCGAGGGACTGGGCGGTTTCATCGGCCTGCGCCTTGCCCGCGGGGGCGAAGGCGGCGTACAGCCCCCCAGTGGCCGCCAGCGCGAGGAGTAGAACGACGACCGCCGCCAGCGGATGGCGTCGTCGTGCGGAGAGCTTTTTCACGGATTACCCCGGTGTCAGGATCTTCTGCGTCGGTGTGTCTGGATGGAGTGCCGGGTCTTGCCCGGTGACGTGTTCGCTACTTGATCAGGTAGATCGTCGCGAAGAGGCCGATCCAGACGACGTCGACGAAGTGCCAGTAGTAGGACACGACGATGGCCGACGTGGCCTGTTCGTGGGTGAACCTCTTGGCCGCGTACGTCCGGCCGAGGACCAGCAGGAAGGCGATGAGACCGCCCGTCACGTGCAGCCCGTGGAAGCCGGTGGTCAGGTAGAACACCGAGCCGTACGGGTTGGACGAGAGGGACAGGCCCTCATGCTTGACCAGCTCGGTGTACTCGAACACCTGGCCGCCAATGAAGATCGCACCCATGACGAACGTGATGATGAACCACGTCCGGAGCTTCTTCACGTCACCGCGCTCGGCGGCGAATACGCCGAGCTGGCAGGTGAGCGAGGAAAGCACCAGGATCGTCGTGTTCGTCGCCGAGAAGGGCAGATTCAGGGCGTCGGCCTGTTCTGTCCAGAACTCGGGACCCATCACGGATCGCAGGGTGAAGTACATCGCGAAGAGGGCCGCGAAGAACATCAGCTCGGAACTCAACCAGATGATGGTTCCGACGCTGACGAGGTTCGGCCGGTTGACCGTCGGGTGCGCGTGCCCGGTATCTACTGTCGTTGCTGTCGCCACGACCGACATTATGTCGGTCGCTTATCCCGCCCTCACCCCGGGGGGTGCCGTTCGGAGTGTCAGGGGCGTGTGCAAGGCCCGAACGGCCCATCAGATGAGTCCTCCGCGCGGCCACCTGCGACATGTTCGAACCGATGTTGACGGCGCACCGGGAGGAGTAGCATCCCGCGCAACATCAACGTGATTCACGGCCACGTGGAGGAACGAAATGCGGGCGACTGCGCGGGTTCTGGTCTACAGCAACGACGCGGGCACCCGGGAGCAGGTGCGGCTGGCGGCAGGACGCAGGCCCGCCGCGGACCTGCCGCCGGTGGAGTTCCTGGAGTGCGCGACGCTGCCGGCGGTCCTGACGGAGCTGGATGCGGGCGGCATCGACGTGTGCGTGCTGGACGGCGAGGCGGTTCCGGCCGGGGGCATGGGGGTGTGCCGACAGATCAAGGACGAGATCTTCCGGTGTCCGCCGGTGCTGTTGCTGATGGGGCGCCCCCAGGACGCCTGGCTGGCCACGTGGAGTCGCGCGGACGCCGCCGTGACCCTTCCGGTGGACCCGGTGCAGTTCGCGGACACCCTGGCGGGCCTGCTGAGGACCCGTCTGTCCCTGGACGCCTGATAAGCCCTTGGGGGCGCCTTGTCGGTCACACCCGGCCCGACCGGCAGGACACCCCTTGTAGGGCCCGCGCGTGCCTCGTAGGGGGGCCGTACGGGTGAACGGGCCGGGAATTTCCCCCCGGACGTCCTCCGGGGGGAGGGGCCGGCCCGGGACGGCTCAGACGGTGGGGCGCAGGCGGGCCTGGTCGACCGGGCTGCGGCCTTCCTGGGTGCCCTTGAGCAGGGCGCTGCCCTGGCGCCAGTCCTTCCAGTCCATGTTCCAGTCGCCGAAGCCGTTGCCGAAGACGTCCATGTCGTCGCCGATGCTGTTGATCACCTGGACGATGTCGCCCTCGGTGATGTTCTCGTAGAACCAGGCGGCGTTGCCGGTGCTCATGCCCGTGCAGCCGTGGCTGACGTTCTCGTAGCCCTGGGAGCCGACGGACCACGGTGCGGCGTGGACGTATTCACCACTCCAGGTGACGCGGGTGGCGTAGTAGACGGGCAGGTTGTAGTACTCGCTGCCGCCGATGCCGACGGTGTCGCCGCGCATCTGTACGAAGTACTGCTTGCCCAGCACCACCTTGATGCCGTTTCGGGTGGAGAAGCCGGGCTTGCCGGTGGTCACCGGAATGGTGTTGATCACTTCTCCGTTGCGCTTGAACGTGAGGTAGTGCGAGGAGGCGTCGGTGGTGACCTCGACCCGGTCGCCGATCTCCAGCTTCAGCGGCTTGGCGACGGCCCCGTGGAGCTCGTCGGTGATCCGGACGCCCTCCAGGTTGCTCCGTACGGATACGGCGGAGTTGGCGGGCCAGTAGTCCTTGGGCCGGTAGTGGAGGTTCTTGTCGTCCACCCAGTGCCAGGCGCCCTCGACTCCGGGCGGGGCGTCGACGACGAGGCCCCGTTCCACGATGGCGCGGGCGGCCTTGTCCTTGACCGGCTCGCTGAGTTCGGCGGTGATGGGCTGTCCGACGCCGTACTTGCCCTCGTCCGGGCCGAACTCGACCTTCAGGATCCCCTTGGACGGGGTGGTGTCGAAGGTGAGCGTGCGCTGCCCGGGGGCGCCCCGCTCGTCCTCGGTGCTCACGGTGACCGTGTAGCGGACGCCTGAGGCCATCGGGGTGGTGCTGTGCCAGCGGTCCCCCTTGGCGCTCAGTTCGCCCGCCAGGCGGCGGCCGTGGGTGTCCACGGCCAGCACGTCGGTGATCCGGCCGCCACCGCTCTTGGCGGTGATTTCGAGGGGCCGGTCGGGGTCCACGGGGCGGCTGCCGGCGCGCTGGTTGAAGGCGACCTGATCGCCCGCGTCGTACGGGCGGGCTGACAGCGGGTTCTTGTCGCCGGACCCGCATGCGGTGGCGCCGGCCCCGAGGGACGCGACCAGCAGGGAGCAGCTGAGTACCGTCCAAAGACGCGGTGAGTGCTTCATGGAGCCAACGCTATGAAGATATGACAATTACGGCGCGCGGGGTGACTGCAAACGAGGGGCCCGGGCTCCTCCTGGAGGAGGTGCCCGGGCCCCAAGTGCGTCGCGGCGCGGCCGCGAAGGTGCTGCTACTGGTTCTGGTTCTCACCGCGGTAGTACTCGTACACCCAGCCCCACAGGCCGATCACGATGATCGGGGCCGAGAAGTACATGAGCCACCAGCCGAAGATGACGCCCATGAACGCGAGCGCGCCGCCGATGCCCAGCGAGAGCGGCTGCCAGCTGTGCGGGGAGAAGAACCCCAGCTCGCCCGCCTCGTCGGCGACGTCGGCCTCCAGGTTGTCCTGGGCCATCTCGTCCACGCGCTTGGCCGTGAAGGCCAGGTAGTAGCCGATCATGACGCTCAGGCCGAAGGCCAGGAAGAGCGCGGTGGTACCGACGGGCTCCTTCGACCACACGCCGTACACGACGGCCATGATCAGGATGAAGAAGGAGAGCCAGAGGAACATCTTGCCCTGGATCTTCACTTGTCGGCCTCCTTGCCGCCGGTGACGGCCTGGGCGGCGACGCTGTGGTCCTCGAGGTGGTCGAGGGCCGCGATCTCAGGGTGGTGCAGGTCGAACGCCGGGGACTCGGAACGGATCCGCGGCAGGGTGAGGAAGTTGTGCCGCGGCGGCGGGCAGGACGTCGCCCACTCGAGCGAACGGCCGTAACCCCACGGGTCGTCGACCTCGACCTTCTTGCCGTACTTGGCGGTCTTCCAGACGTTGTACATGAACGGCAGCATCGACAGGCCGAGCACGAACGAGCTGATCGTCGAGATCGTGTTCAGCGCGGTGAAACCGTCGGCGGCGAGGTAGTCCGCGTAACGACGCGGCATGCCCTCGGCACCGAGCCAGTGCTGCACCAGGAAGGTGCCGTGGAAGCCGACGAACAGCGTCCAGAACGTCATCTTGCCGAGACGCTCGTCCAGCATCTTGCCCGTGAACTTCGGCCACCAGAAGTGGAAGCCGGCGAACATCGCGAACACCACGGTGCCGAAGACGACGTAGTGGAAGTGCGCGACGACGAAGTACGAGTCGGAGACGTGGAAGTCCATCGGGGGCGAGGCCAGGATGACGCCGGTCAGACCACCGAAGGTGAAGGTGACCAGGAAGCCGATCGTCCAGAGCATCGGGGTCTCGAAGGACAACGAGCCCTTCCACATGGTGCCGATCCAGTTGAAGAACTTCACACCGGTCGGTACCGCGATCAGGAAGGTCATGAAGGAGAAGAACGGCAGCAGCACACCACCGGTGACGTACATGTGGTGGGCCCACACGGTCACGGAGAGGCCGGCGATCGCGATCGTCGCGGCGATCAGGCCGATGTAGCCGAACATGGGCTTGCGGCTGAAGACCGGGATGATCTCGGAGACGATTCCGAAGAACGGCAGGGCGATGATGTACACCTCTGGGTGTCCGAAGAACCAGAAGAGGTGTTGCCATAGCAATGCGCCGCCGTTCGCGGCGTCGAACACGTGCGAACCGAACTTGCGGTCGGCCTCCAGCGCGAAGAGCGCGGCGGCCAGCACCGGGAAGGCGAGCAGGACCAGAACACCGGTCAGCAGCACGTTCCAGGTGAAGATCGGCATGCGGAACATCGTCATGCCGGGTGCGCGCATGCAGATGATCGTGGTGATGAAGTTGACCGAGCCGAGGATGGTGCCGAAGCCGGAGAAGGCCAGACCCATGATCCACATGTCGGCGCCGATGCCCGGCGACCGGACCGCGTCCGACAGCGGGGAGTAGGCGAACCAACCGAAGTCGGCGGCGCCGTTCGGCGTGACGAAGCCGGCCACCGCGATGGTCGAGCCGAAGAGGTACAGCCAGTACGCGAACATGTTCAGCCGCGGGAACGCCACGTCGGGCGCGCCGATCTGCAGCGGCATGATCCAGTTGGCGAAGCCCGCGAAGAGCGGGGTGGCGAACATCAGCAGCATGATCGTGCCATGCATGGTGAACGCCTGGTTGAACTGCTCGTTCGACATGATCTGCGTGCCCGGACGGGCCAGCTCGGCGCGCATGAAGAGCGCCAGCAGGCCGCCGATGATGAAGAACACGAACGACGTGACCAGGTACATCGTGCCGATGGTCTTGTGGTCGGTCGTGGTCATCCACTTCACGACCACGTTGCCCGGCTGCTTGCGCCGTACCGGCAGCTCGTTCTCATACGAGTCGGCGGCGGCACCCTGGGATTCGTTGAGGATGCTCACAGTTTGTTCACTTCCGCATTCCGGGCCGGGTCGGTCTGCTGGATACCGGCCGGGAGGTAGCCGGTCTGACCCTTCTCCGCCAGATCCTTCAGGTACGCCCGGTACTCCTCGGGGGAGACCACCTTGACGTTGAAGAGCATCCGGGAGTGGTCAACGCCGCAGAGCTCGGCGCACTTGCCCATGAAGGTGCCGTATTCGGACGGGGTGACCTCGAAGACGTTGGTGTGGCCCGGAATGACGTCCTGCTTGAACAGGAACGGGACCACCCAGAAGGAGTGGATCACGTCGTTCGACGACAGGATGAAGCGGACCTTCTCGCCCTTGGGGAGGACCAGGGTCGGACCCGGGTTGCCCGTCTGGGGGTTCCGGTCGCCCGGGACGCCCTTCTGGTAGACGCCCTCGGCGCCCGCCGGGAAGTCCTTGGTGAAGCGGTCCGGGATGGAGGCGAGCTCCTTCGGGACCGCGCCCGCCTTCGGGGTCGCCGCGTCGCCGTCGACGTTCTCGACGTAGTTGAAGCCCCAGCTCCACTGGAAGCCGATCACGTTGATCGTGTGCGGCGGCTTCGGGGTGAGGGCCAGGAGCTTCGACTCGTCACGCGCGGTGAAGTAGAAGAGCACCGAGACGATGATGAGCGGGACCACGGTGTACAGCGCCTCGATGGGCATGTTGTACCGGGTCTGCGCGGGGACCTCGATCTTCGTCCGGCTGCGCCGGTGGAAGATGACGCTCCAGATGATCAGGCCCCACACGAGGATGCCCGTGACCAGCGCGGCCGCCCAGGATCCCTGCCACAGGGAGAGGATGCGCGGCGCCTCCTCGGTTACCGGAGTCGGCATTCCGAGGCGGGGGAAGTCTTTCCATGTATACGAGCAACCAGTGGCGGTCGCCAGGACCACGCCCGCAGTCAGCGCCTGCAGCAGCTTCCGCCGCATCGGGCGCCGCGGCGAGCGGTCGGAGCCGTAGGGACTCACGTAGCGCCTTCCCGAGAGTCTCGGCCCGCGCGGCCGGCCGCGGCCGTGTTCGGGTCGGTCGCCGGCCCTGACGCAGGCAGGGGTTTGGATGTTTATGCGGACCAAACCCTACTGGACGCTATTTGGGGTCGCGCGGGGAGGGTGCCCAACGCGCCGCTACTGCCCCCGAAGGGATGGATCCGCCGTCCGGGGGACGGTGCGAATGGCCCTGAATGGCGGGCTCCGGAGCCCATCTGACGCCCCCTGACCTCGAACGCTCGGGGGCTGGAGCTAGCGTGGCCGGATGCCGTACTTCGACAGCGCGTCCGCCGCTCCCCTGCACCCCGTGGCCCGCCAGGCGTTGCAGGCCTCCCTGGACGAGGGCTGGGCCGATCCGGCCCGGCTCTACCGGGAGGGCAGGCGCGCCCGACTGTTGCTGGACGCGGCGCGGGAGGCCGCCGCGGAGGCGGTGGGATGCCGGCCCGACGAGCTCGTGTTCACTCCTTCGGGGACGCACGCGGTTCACACGGGGGTGGCGGGGGTCCTCGCGGGGCGCCGGCGCATCGGTGGCCACCTGCTCGTATCGGCGGTCGAACACAGTTCTGTATTGCACGCGGCCGAGGCGCACGGGGCGCGCGGCGGGACGGTGACCGAGGTCCCGGTGGACCGGTGGGGCGCGGTGACTCCCGCCGGCTACGCGCAGGCGCTCGTCCCGGAGAGCGCCCTCGCCTGCCTCCAGTCGGCCAACCACGAGGTGGGCACGGTCCAGCCGGTGGCGGAGGTGGCCGAGGTCTGCGCGGCGGCCGGGGTGCCGCTGCTGGTGGACGCGGCCCAGTCGCTGGGCTGGGGGCCGGTGGAGGGCGCCTGGTCCGTACTGGCCGCGAGTGCGCACAAGTGGGGCGGCCCGCCCGGGGTCGGCCTGCTGGCGGTCCGCAAGGGGGTGCGCTTCTCTCCCCAAGGCCCCGCGGACGAGCGGGAGTCGGGCCGCTCCCCCGGTTTCACGAACCTGCCCGCGATCGTGGCCGCGGCGGCTTCCTTGCGGGCCGTACGGGCCGAAGCGGACGCGGAGGCGGCCCGACTGCGGGTCCTGGTGGACCGCATCCGGCGACGGGTGGTGCGGCTGGTCCCGGACGTGGAGGTGGTGGGCGATCCGGAGCGGCGGCTGCCGCACCTGGTCACCTTCTCCTGCCTGTACGTCGACGGGGAGACGCTGTTGCACGAGCTGGACCGGGCCGGCTTCTCGGTGTCCTCCGGCTCTTCGTGCACGAGCTCCACGCTGACCCCCAGTCACGTGCTGCGGGCGATGGGCGCGCTGTCGGAGGGGAACGTACGGGTGTCCCTGCCGCCGGGGACGCCGGCGCAGGAGGTCAACGCGTTCCTGGAGGTGCTGCCGCGCGCGGTGGCGGACGTACGGAAACGGCTCGGCGTGTCGGAGCCCCCGGCGGTGGCTCCGGTGGCGGACTCCCTGGAGCTCGACGCGCTCGGGCTGCGGTGCCCCCAGCCGGTGATCGAACTGGCCCGGGCGATCGTCACGGTCCCCGTGGGCGGGACCGTCACGGTCGTCTCCGACGACGAGGTGGCCCGGTTGGACATCCCGGCGTGGTGCGCGATGCGGGGCCACACCTATGTCGGCGAGACCCCGCGCGAAACCGGCACCGCCTACACGGTCCGCCGAGCCCTCTGACCGGGCCGGGCCACCTTCAGCCTCACCGGCCCCGATCCGGCTCCGCCGGGCACATCCAGCCCCTCCGGCGTTTGAGGAGCGGGGTCTGGGGCGGAGCCCCAGGAAACCCGGCTCCGCCGGGCACATCCAGCCCCTCCGGCGTGGCTGGAATTGCCCGGGCTCAGCCCCAATGGGCTGGAGTGGGCCCGGGCCCGGCGGTCAGGCGAGGTGGGCGCGGACCTCCGCCGCGGCTTCGTCGCCGTAGGCCTTGGTGAAGCGCTCCATGAAGTGGGCACGGGCCAGGGTGTACTCCTGGGTGCCCAGGGTTTCGATCACCAGCGTCGCGAGCATGCAGCCCAGCTGCGCCGCACGCTCCAGGCCGACGCCCCAGCCCAGACCGGTCAGGAACCCGGCGCGGAACGCGTCGCCGACACCCGTCGGGTCGACCTTCGCGGTCTCCTCCGGGCAGCCGACCACGATCGGGGCCTCGCCAACGCGCTCGATCCGGACGCCGTTGGAGCCCAGCGTGGTCACGCGGGTGCCGACCTTCGACAGGATCTCCTCGTCGGTCCAGCCGGACTTCGACTCGATGAGGCCCTTCTCGTACTCGTTCGAGAAGAGGAAGGTCGCGCCCTCCATCAGGGTGCGGATGTTGTCGCCGTCCATCCGCGCGATCTGCTGCGAGAAGTCGGCGGCGAAGGGGATCCCGCGCGTGCGGCACTCCTCCGTGTGGCGCAGCATCGCCTCGGGGTCGTCCGCGCCGATCAGGACGAGGTCGAGCCCGCCCACCCGGTCGGCGACGGACTTCAGCTCGATCAGCCGGGCCTCGCTCATCGCGCCCGTGTAGAAGGAGCCGATCTGGTTGTGGTCGGAGTCCGTGGTGCACACGAAGCGCGCGGTGTGCAGCACCTCGGAGATCCGGACGGACTCGGTGTCGACGCCGTGCCGGTCCAGCCAGGCGCGGTACTCGTCGAAGTCGGAGCCGGCGGCTCCGACGAGGATCGGGCGGATGCCGAGCTGCCCCATACCGAAGCAGATGTTCGGGCCGACCCCGCCCCGCCGGACGTCGAGGTTGTCGACGAGGAAGGAGAGGGAGACCGTGTGCAGCTGGTCCGCGACCAGCTGGTCGGCGAAACGGCCGGGGAAGGTCATGAGGTGGTCGGTGGCGATGGAGCCGGTGACTGCGATGCGCACGGCGTGGACGCTCCTGCTGAGGACGGCGAGGGACAGTCAAAACTACCCGGTAAGCGGCCCCCGGCTGTACCCCAGAAACTACCCCTTAGTAGGTCTTTCTTCGCCACAGTTCCGATGCCTACGGTGCCTGCATGACCTACACCGACGGTTTCGGCTACTCCGAGTACACCGCCGACAAGCGCGGCGCGGAAGCCCCACGACAGCCCGGTTTCGCCCGTCTGCTGGGTGACTGTGCCCGGATGGCCCCGCACTGGGCGGTCCCGGCGGGTCCCCGGCCGGTCCGGGTGGCCCCTTCGCAGATCCACGGGATCAGCGTCCCGCCGGCCTCGGCACGGCTGATCGCCGCCACGTCCGTGTACGGGGACCAGTAGGAGGGAACCGGTTTCGCTCCCGCTCCGTCACACCCGCATCAGGTACGACGGGACCGGTGAAGGAGCGATGCGGTGACCAGCGAAGGACCCGACGACACAACACGCGGCACACGGCGGCGGCCGGCCTGGGCCGTCGGCTCGATCGCGGCCGCCGTCCTGCTGGCGGGCGGCGGCACCGCGTACTGGGCATCGACGGCCTACGGCGAAGGTGGGCAGGGCCACCGTACGGGTGACAGCGCGGCCTCCGCGCCCCGCGACGCGGGAGACCCCTCGGGCCCGGGCATCGCGCCGGGGGAGCCCGATCCGTCCGGCGGCGCGGTGGTCTACCGGGCCGACGTGAAGCTTCCGGAGGCCCCGGCAGGCGCGCCCACCTATGCGCTGTCCGGTGAGGTCACCTCGGCGGAGGTGGCCCGCCTCGCGGCGGCCCTGGGCCTGCCCGGCGAGCCGCGGCTGAGCGGGGACGTGTGGCTGGCCGGGGAGGCCGCCGACGGCTCCGGGCCCCGGCTCACGGTGGCCCGCACGGCCCCGGGGACGTGGAACTTCGCCCGCTTCCAGGCTCCGGGCAACGGCGGCGGGAACGGTGCCGGGGACGACTGTGTGCGCGGCAAGGACACCTGCGGCCCGGCCACGCTCCCGCAGGACCCGGGGGCGGGTGCGGGCGGCGGGGCCGAGACGGGCACGCCGGTGTCGGAGGAGGCCGCCAAGGCCGCCGCGGCCCCCGTGCTGGCGGCCGCGGGGGTGGAGGGGGCCAAGGCGGACGCCCGGTCCCACCAGGGTTCGGTACGGGTGGTGGCCGCCGACCCGGTGGTCGGCGGGCTGCCCACGCAGGGCTGGTCCACGAAGGTGAGCGTGGGCTCCGACGGCTCGGTGGTGGGGGGCAACGGGGAGCTGAAGGCCCCCGTGCGGGCGGCCGACCAGCAGGTGGTCGGGGCCGTGGAGGCGTTGGCCCGGCTGAACGCGAAGTCGGGCGGCCAGGAGGGCAACCCCGAGCCCAGCGGTTGTGCAAGCGCGGTCCCGCTGGCGGCGGACACCCCGGTGTCGTCCACGGACGCGGTGCCGTGCAACCCGGAGCCGCGGCCGATGAAGCCGCCGCGGACGGAGACGGTGAAGGGCGCCGTGCTCGGGCTGGTCCCCGGCACGGTGAACGGGGCGCAGGGGCTGGTTCCGGCCTGGCTCTTCGAGGTGGCGGGCCAGGGCGGCGCGCCGGGCCGCACGGTGGCCCAGCCGGCTGCGGCCGCCCAGGAGAGCACTCCGGGCCCGAAGGACATGCGCACGGTGACCGGGTTCTCGTACGCGGAGGCCGACCGGAAGCTGACCGTGAACTTCTGGGGCGGTGTGTGCAGCACCTACGCCGTGGAGGCGCGGGAGCAGGCGGAATCGGTGCTGGTGAAGATCACGGACACCCCGAACAAGCCGGGCCAGGCCTGCATCATGCTGGCGAAGGACATGTCCTTGACGGTGCAGCTGCAGCAGCCGCTGGGCGACCGGAAGGTGATCGACGCGGCCACGGGCAAGCCGCTCCCCCGGCAGTAGCAGGGGTCCCGGGCAGGGCCCGGAGCCCGGTATGGCACGAGGGCCCGCCCCCGGTCGGATTCGACCGGGGGCGGGCCCTCGTCACGCGGGTGTCCAGGCTTAGCTGAACGAGTCGCCGCAGGCGCAGGAGCCCGTGGCGTTGGGGTTGTCGATCGTGAAGCCCTGCTTCTCGATGGTGTCGACGAAGTCGATGGAAGCCCCGTGGAGGTACGGGGAGCTCATCCGGTCCGTGACGACCTTCACACCGTCGAAGTCCTTCACGACGTCGCCGTCGAGGGAGCGCTCGTCGAAGAAGAGCTGGTAGCGCAGGCCGGAGCAGCCACCGGGCTGGACGGCGACGCGGAGTGCCAGGTCATCGCGGCCTTCCTGCTCCAGCAGGGTCCTGACCTTCTCGGCGGCGGCGTCGGACAGGAGGATGCCGTCGCTCACAGTGGTCTTGTCGTCCTGTACGGACATCTGCATTCACTCCCGAAGTGGGCGGCTCCCCGCGGGGGGGCGGGGAAACGTCGGACTCTTGCCGTCGGTGGCAACGAGCGGGACCGCGGATTCATTCCGGGACCCGACGCTTGTTTCAGATATTCCATGCTCGCACACCGCGCGCGGGGGTGGACCCGGCGAATCGTGGGCTGATGCGTCACATTGACACTATCGGCATCGTCAAACTGACGTGAAGCGGCTATCATAGATAACGTCAAATAGACGAGAAGTCGAAGTGACGATCCAGAAGTCCCTTGTCGCAGAACAGAAAGGGTGCGTGTCGTGACCACCGCCCAGCCGTTGGACGTCCAGCCGACGCCCCTTGCCCTGCTGCTGCTCGGCCGTGAGGCCGACCCCAAGAGCGAGCGCGGGGTGGAGTGCCCCGGCGACCTGCCCTCGCCGTCGGACCCGAACCTCGTGGAGCGTGCCCGCGCGGCCAAGGAGAAGCTCGGGGACAAGGTCTTCATCCTGGGCCACCACTACCAGCGTGACGAGGTCATCGAGTTCGCGGACGTCACCGGCGACTCCTTCAAGCTGGCCAAGGACGCGGCCGCCAAGCCGGAGGCCGAGTACATCGTCTTCTGCGGCGTGCACTTCATGGCCGAGTCCGCGGACATCCTGACCTCGGACGACCAGAAGGTGGTCCTGCCCGACCTGGCCGCCGGCTGCTCGATGGCCGACATGGCCACCGCCGAGCAGGTCGCGGAGTGCTGGGACGTACTGACCGAGGCCGGCATAGCCGGCAGCACGGTGCCCGTCTCGTACATGAACTCCTCCGCCGACATCAAGGCCTTCACCGGCAAGCACGGCGGCACGATCTGCACCTCGTCCAACGCGAAGAAGGCCCTGGAGTGGGCCTTCGAGCAGGGCGAGAAGATCCTCTTCCTCCCGGACCAGCACCTGGGCCGCAACACCGCCGTCCGCGACATGGGCATGTCCCTGGACGACTGCGTGCTCTACAACCCGCACAAGCCGAACGGCGGCCTCACCGTCGAGCAGCTGCGGAACGCCAAGATGATCCTGTGGCGGGGGCACTGCTCGGTGCACGGCCGGTTCTCGGTCGACTCGGTCAACGACGTCCGCGCCCGGATCCCCGGCGTGAACGTCCTGGTCCACCCCGAGTGCAAGCACGAGGTCGTGGCGGCCGCGGACTACGTCGGTTCGACGGAGTACATCATCAAGGCGCTGGAGGCGGCCCCGGCCGGTTCCAAGTGGGCCATCGGCACCGAGCTGAACCTGGTCCGCCGGCTGGCGAACCGGTTCGCTGCCGAGGACAAGGAAGTCGTCTTCCTCGACAAGACGGTCTGCTTCTGCTCGACGATGAACCGCATCGACCTCCCGCACCTGGTGTGGACCCTGGAGTCCCTGGCCGAGGGCAACCTTGTCAACCAGATCCAGGTCGACAAGGAGACGGAGAGCTTCGCGAAGCTCGCGCTGGAGCGGATGCTCGCCCTCCCGTAGGGGCGACCGGTGCGGCTCCGGCCCGCAGACGCCCGAAGGGGCGGCTCCCGTACGGGAGCCGCCCCTTCGGCGTTCGGCCGGTCGGCCGGTCGGGCGGGCCGAGTGGCTCGGCCCGCCCCACCCGGTCAGGCGTTGGCCGGGGTCTCTTCCTCGCTGGACTCGCTGGACCCGCTGGGGGAGATCACCCTCAGCTTGGCCCCGCGCTTCGCCGCGCGCTTGGCGCGGCGGCGCTCCTTGCGGAGCTCGACCATCGTGTAGAGGGTCGGCACGAGCAGCAGCGTCAGCAGGGTGGAGCTGACCAGGCCGCCGATCACCACGACCGCGAGCGGCTGCGAGATGAAGCCGCCCTCGCCGGTGACGCCCAGCGCCATCGGGAGCAGCGCGAAGATCGTCGCCAGGGCCGTCATCAGGATCGGGCGCAGCCGGTGCCGGCCGCCCTCGATGACCGCTTCCACGACGTCCAGGCCCTGCGCGCGGTACTGGTTGACCAGGTCGATCAGGACGATCGCGTTGGTCACGACGATGCCGATGAGCATCAGCATGCCGATCATGGCCGGGACGCCCATCGGGGTGCCGGTGGCGATGAGCAGGCCGAGCGCGCCGGTCGCCGCGAACGGGATGGAGACCAGCAGGATCAGCGGCTGGACCAGCGACCGGAAGGTCGCGACCAGCAGCATGAACACGATCGCGATGGCCGCGAGCATGGCCAGGCCCAGCGAGCCGAAGGCCTCGTCCTGGTCCTCGGAGACACCGCCGATGGATGCGGTGGCGCCCTCCGGCAGGTCCAGGGCCTTGAGCTTGGTCTGCAGTTCGGTGCTGACCGCGCCGGTGTTGTCGCCGAGCGGCCGTGCGGTGACGGTGGCGGCGCGGGCGCCGTCGATCCGGGTCATCGCGACCGGGCCGGGGACTTCCTTGACCTCGGCGATGTCGCCGAGCTTGACCGGGCCGACGGGGAGCGCCTGCAGTTCGGCCAGGGTGGTGGCCGGCTGCGCGGACCTGATGACGATGTCCCGCTCGGTGTCGTCGAGTACGGCCTTGCCCGCCGGGTTGCCCCGGACGGCCTGCGCGACGATCGCGCCGAGCGCGGCCTGGTCCAGGCCGGCCTCGGCCGCCTTGGGGGTGGCGGTCACGGAGATGCGGGGCACGGACTGGGACAGGTCGCTCTGCACGTCGGCGACGTTCTTGAGCTTCGCGACCTCGGCGCGGACCTGCTCGGCGGCCTCGGCGAGGACCTTGCCGTCACCGGCCTTGACGACCACGCTGAGGTTCTGGTTGCCGAAGCCGTCGCCCGCCACGATGCGGGTCTCGCCGATGCCGTCGAGAGCGGCCAGCTTGCCCTCGATGCCCTTCTTGACGGCGTCCGCCTTGTCGGAGTCCTTCAGGCTGACCTGGTACGAGGCCTGGTTGGAGCCCGTACCGCCGCCGAAGGCCGCGAGGAAGCCGGAGGAGCCGACGGTGACCTGGTAGCTCTTGACCCCGTCGACCGAGGCGAGCACCTGCTCGATCTTGCGGCTCGCCTCGTCGGAGGCGGCCAGCGAGGTGCCGGGGGCGAGCTCCTGCTTGACCGTCAGGACCTCCTGCTCGCCCTGGTCGAAGAAGTTGGTCTTCAGCAGCGGGGTCATCCCGAAGGTGGCGATCAGGACGACCACCGCGATGGCCACACTGGTCACCCGGCGCCGGGTGGCGAAGCCCAGCACGCGGACGTAGAAGAGCTGGAGGCGGCTGCGCGCCTCCTTCTCCTCGGCTTCGCGGCGCGCCTTGGCCGCGCTCTCGGCGTTCCCGGGCTCGACGCCCTTGGGCGCGCTCAGGAACCAGTACGAGAGCACCGGTACGACCGTCAGCGACACGAGCAGCGAGGCCAGCAGGGCCGCGGTGACGGTGAGCGAGAAGGAGCCGAAGAGCTCGCCGATCATGCCGCTGGTGAGGCCGATCGGCAGGAAGACGGCGACGGTGGTGAGGGTGGAGGAGGTGACCGCCCCGGCGACCTCCTTGACCGCGGTGATGATCGCGGCCTCGCGCTCCTCGCCGTAACCGAGGTGGCGCTTGATGTTCTCCAGGACCACGATCGAGTCGTCGACCACGCGGCCGATGGCGATGGTGAGGGCGCCCAGGGTCAGCATGTTCAGCGACAGGTCCTGGGTCCACAGCACGATGAGCGCGAGGACGACGGACAGCGGGATGGAGACCGCCGTGACCAGCGTCGAGCGCAGCGAGGCCAGGAAGACCAGGATCACGATCACCGCGAAGAGCAGGCCGAGCATGCCTTCGGTGGTGAGGCTGGAGATGGACTTGGCGACGGCCGGGCCCTGGTCGCTGACGACGGTCAGGTCGGCGCCGGCACCGAGCGCGGTGCGCAGCTCGGGCAGCTTGTCCTTGACCGCGTCGGAGATGGCGACCGCGCTACCGTCCTTGTCCATGGTCAGGACGAGGGCGAGGCTGGGCTTGCCGTTGGTGCGGGTGATGGAGACGGCCTTGGCCGGCTCCTGCTTGACGGTGGCGACGTCGGCGAGGCGGACGGCCGGCTTGCCCGGGCCGGGGGTCAGCCGCAGGTCCTCGACCTGGGCGAGGGAAGTGAAGCCGTTGCCCACGCGGACGGTGCGGTTCTTGCCGGCCTCGTCGAAGGAGCCGGCGGGAACGGCGGCGCCGCCCGCTTGGAGGCCCTGGGCGAGGGAGGCGCCGTCGAGGCCGGCCGCCGCGAGCTTGGCGTTGTCGGGGGTGACGGTGACCTGGAGGTCCTGGACGCCGTCGACGGTGACCTGGCCGACGCCCTCGATGTCCGACAGGACGGGGACGACGGATCGTTCCAGCTGGTCGGCGAGCGCCTGCTGGTCCTTGTCGGCGGTGACGGCCAGGATGACGGTCGGGATGTCGTCGGTGGAACCGGCGACGACCTGCGGGTCCACCTCGGCGGGCAGCCGGACACGGGCCCGGTTCACGGCCTGCTGGACGTCCGCGACGAGCTGCTTGGTGCCGCTGTCGCCGTAGTCGAAGGTGGCCATGATGAGGGCGTTGCCCTCGCTGGCGGTGGAGGTGATGCCGGTGATGCCGTCGACACCCTTGAGCATGGCCTCGATCGGTTCGACGACCTGCTTCTCGACCACGTCGGGCGAGGCGCCCTGGTACGGCGCGAGCACGGACACCATCGGCAATTCGATGGAGGGCAGCAGCTGCTGCTTGAGCTGCGGGATGGCTATGGCGCCGAAGAGGAGCGCGACGATCGACACGAGGCCGACCAGGGCCCTTTGGGCCAGGCTGAAGCGGGACAGCCAGGTCATGGGTATGAGATCTCTCTGCAGTGACGAACGCGAGGGCACTCCTACCCTGTCGCACCGGGGTGCCACGTTTCGTCGCTCGCAGGTGCCGTCCTTATGTGCGGCATACCGCGTCTGGAGTACGTCGTACGGAGCGGCACTACTCCGCGCGCGGGCGGACCAGTCCCGATTCGTAGGCAATGACCACCAATTGGGCCCGGTCGCGGGCGCCGAGCTTCGCCATGGCCCGGTTCACGTGGGTCTTGACGGTCAGCGGGCTGACCTCCAACCGCCCGGCGATCCCGTCGTTCGACAGTCCGGCCGCGACGTGTACGAGGACCTCGCGCTCCCGGACGGTCAGCGCGGCGAGCCGCTGCGCGTGCGCCCCGGCCGAGGCCCCGGCGGCTGCCGGATCGGCGCCGCCGCCCTGGGCGAGGAAGGTGGCGATGAGCCCTTTGGTGGCGGCCGGGGAGAGCAGCGCCTCGCCGGCCGCGGCGACGCGGATCGCGTTGAGCAGCTCCTCGGGTTCGGCCCCCTTGCCGAGGAAGCCGGAGGCGCCGGCCCGCAGGGCCGAGACCACGTACTCGTCGACCTCGAAGGTCGTGAGCATCACCACGCGCACGGCGGCGAGTTCCGGGTCCGCGCTGATCATGCGGGTGGCGGCGAGCCCGTCGGTGCCGGGCATCCGGATGTCCATGAGGACGACGTCGGGACGCATCCGGCGGGCGAGTTCAAAGGCCTGTGCCCCGTCGGAGGCCTCCCCGACGACCTCCATGTCGGGCTCGGAGTCGACGAGCACCTTGAAGGCGCTGCGCAGCAGCGCCTGGTCGTCGGCGAGCAGCACCCTGACGGGCGCGGCGGAGGGCAGGTCCGTCGCATGTTGGTCCACGGGGTGAGGGTACGCGGGGTGAGGGTACGCGGGCCCGCCCGGCCGGGCTCAGCCCAGGGCGAGGACGATCAGGGCGGTGGTCGCCGCGACCTCCGCGAGGGCGCCGAAGACGTCACCGGTGACCCCGTCGAAGCGGCGTACGCAGCGGCGGAGCAGCAGCTGCGCGGCGAGCAGGGCGGCCAGGACCGCCGCCGCGCTCCGGCCGACGGCGGTCAGGCCCAGCGGGAGTGCGGCTGCCGCGGCCAGGGCGACGGTGAGCACGGCGATCAGGACGGCGGCGCGGCGCGGGACCACCCCGGCGACGGCTGCCCCGAGCCCTCCGGGGCGGGCCGCCGGGACCCCTTCCCGGCAGGCCAGGGTCATGGCGACGCGGGCCGCGACGGCGGCGACCACGGCGGCGAGGGCGCCGCGGATCCAGCTGTCGGCGTAGATGTCGGACAGCGCGGCGACCTGCAGGAGCAGCACGAACACCAGGGCCACGACGCCGAAGGGGCCGATGTCGGACTGCTTCATGATCCGCAGGGCCTCGTCGGCGGGTTTGGCGCTGCCGAGGCCGTCGGCCGTGTCGGCGAGGCCGTCGAGGTGCAGTCCCCGGGTCAGTGCGGCCGGTACGGCGACGGTGACGGCCGCGGCGAGCAGCGGTCCCCCGCCGAGCAGCAGCAGGAGCGCTCCGGGCAGGGCCGCGAGCACGCCCACGACCAGCCCAGCGAGCGGGGCGCAGGCCATTCCGGTACGGGCGGCGGGACGGTCCCAGCGGGTGATGCGGGCGGGCAGCACGGTGAGCGTGCCGAACGCGAAACGGAGGCCGTCGCGGAACGAGGCGCGTTCCGGGGGCGGCATCGGGGGCGGGCCGTCGTACGAATCTGTCATCGGCGGGAACGGTACCCGCTCCACGCGAGCGGTAAATTACCCATTACATGCCAAATAGGGAGTCAGTGGGATGGGTCACTGGTGGTATCGGAATATCGTCGAACCGGGGAAGCTGCCGCTCCTGCTCGCCCTGCTCTCCTTCGTGATGTCGTTCCTGGTCACCCGTGTAATCACCCGGATGATCCGGGCCGGCCGGGGGCCCTTCGGGAACGTCACCCCGGGAGGTCTGCACATCCACCACGTGGTGCCGGGCGTGATCCTCGTGATCATCGGCGGCTTCGGCGCGGTCGGCAGCGGCCGGTACGGCTTCGGCGCGTACGTCTCGGCCGTGATCTTCGGGCTGGGTGCGGGCCTGGTCCTGGACGAGTTCGCGCTGATCCTGCACCTCGACGACGTCTACTGGAGCGAGCAGGGCCGCAAGAGCGTGGAGCTCGTGGTCATCACGGCCGCCGTCGTGGCCCTGGTCATCGGCGGTTTCGTGCCCTTCGGGGTGAACGACCTGTCGACCGAGGAGCGCCAGAGCCGCGGCCTGGTGGTCATGAACGGGGCCACCAACTTCTGCCTCTCCCTGCTCGCCCTGTGGAAGGGCAAGGCGCGCACCGCGCTCTTCGGCCTGGTCGTGCCCCTCGTGGCGCTCGTGGGCGCGATCCGGCTGGCCCGGCCCGGATCCCCGTACGCGAAGAGGTTCTACGCGAACCGGCCGCGCGCCCGGGCCAAGGCCGGGCTGCGCGCCTTCCACCACGACCGGCGCTGGGCGGGGCCGCGCCGCAGGTTCGAGAACTTCATCGGCGGGACCCCGGACCCGGACCACGGCCCGGACCGCGGCCTGGGACACGGCCCGGAACACGGCCCGGACTCCGATCCGGACCAGGCGGTCTCCCTGGAGAAGCCGCCCCCGCACTGACGACGACGACGGCGGGCTCTCCCCCCTTCGAAAGGGGGAGAGCCCGCCGCCATGGCGTCGGTGTACCCGGCCCGGGCTCAGCCCGGGATCAGTCCGTCGTCGCTGAGCATCTCCCTGACCTCGTCCAGGGCGGCTTCGTCACCGGGGAGGATCAGCTCGGACGGCTCCAGCGCATCGTCCGGGAGCGGTGTGCCGAGTCGCCGTACGGCGTCGAGCAGTGCGCCCAGGGTCCGCCGGAAGCCCTCCTCGTCACCGCCCTCCAGCTCCGCGAGCAGTTCGTCGTCGAGCTCGTTCAGCTCGGGGAAGTGGCTGTCGGCCACTTCCACCTGACCTTCCCCCATGATGCGGACGATCATGACGGGCCCCGTCCTACTGCTTGTCGAACCGGTGCGGAGCCTGCGGCTGCTGGCCGTTGCCCTGCGCGCCGCCCTCGATGGCCTGCTGCTGGGCGGACGGGCCGCCCGCCAGCTCGGCCTTCATGCGCTGGAGCTCCAGCTCCACGTCCGTACCGCCCGAGAGGCGGTCCAGCTCGGCCTGGATGTCGTCCTTGGAGCCGAGGCCGCTCTGGTCGTCGAGCGCGCCGGAGGCCAGCAGCTCGTCGATCGCACCGGCGCGGGCCTGCAGCTGGGCGGTCTTGTCCTCGGCCCGCTGGATGGCCAGGCCGACGTCGCTCATCTCCTCGGAGATGCCGGAGAAGGACTCCGCGATCCGGGTCTGCGCCTGGGCCGCCGTGTAGGTGGCCTTGATGGTCTCCTTCTTCGTGCGGAAGGCGTCCACCTTGGCCTGGAGCCGCTGGGCGGCCAGCGTCAGCTTCTCCTCCTCGCCCTGCAGGGTCTGGTGCTGCACCTCCAGGTCGCTGACCTGCTGCTGGAGCGAGGCGCGCCGGGACAGGGCCTCGCGGGCCAGGTCCTCGCGGCCCAGGGCGAGGGCCTTGCGGCCCTGGTCCTCCAGCTTGGCGGACTGCCCCTGGAGCTGGTTCAGCTGAAGTTCCAGGCGCTTGCGGGAGGTCGCCACGTCCGCGACCCCGCGGCGCACCTTCTGCAGCAGCTCCAGCTGCTTCTGGTACGAGTAGTCGAGGGTTTCGCGCGGGTCCTCGGCCCGGTCAAGGGCCTTGTTCGCCTTCGCGCGGAAGATCATCCCCATACGCTTCATGACACCGCTCATGGGCTTCGCGCGCCCCCTTCTAGACGGACTGTGCTCCAGATCACCGACAGAACCCACAGTACGGGCCCTGCCTCCATTACCGCACTGTTCGAGTACGGATGCGCTCCTCCTCCAGGAGGACTACGCCCCCGCCCCATCAGGCGTAAGGAGTAGGTGATCCCAGGAGAACGGGCCCACCGCACGGACCGTGCAAGAGGAAGGACGCCCGCCGTTGCCGGATCGTTCCCCAGCGGGGTGGGGCCCGTGCCCGCAACCACGTAGGCTTGGGTTTTGTGTTTGGTAGCCGCTCCTCCAAGGAAGAGAAGGCCGCCGCCACCGACAAGGTGAGCGCCGACCTCTCGCAGCCCCGTGACCCGCAGGCCCCGAAGGGCCGCCCTACGCCGAAGCGTGCTGTGGCCCAGTCGCAGCGCAAGGCCGTGGTGGCCTCGACCGGCAACCGCAAGGAGGATGCCAAGCGAGCCCGCGAGCGTCGCCGCACCGAGATGGCCAAGCAGCGCGAGGCGCTGGCCAACGGCGACGAGCGTTACCTGCCCACCCGTGACAAGGGCCCCGTCCGCCGGTTCGTCCGCGACTACGTGGACTCCCGCTACTCGGTCGCCGAGATGTTCCTGCCCCTGGCGGTGGTCATCCTGGTGCTGAGCATGGTGCGGCAGACCTCGGTCCAGAGCATCGCGCTGACGCTGTGGCTCGTCGTGATCGTCCTGATCCTGCTCGACTCCATCGGCCTGGTGTTCC
Source organism: Streptomyces sp. NPDC091682 (assembly GCF_044756625.1). NCBI lineage: Bacteria > Bacillati > Actinomycetota > Actinomycetes > Kitasatosporales > Streptomycetaceae > Streptomyces > Streptomyces sp. NPDC091682. Next base: position 394,301 of record NZ_JBIVTH010000005.1, read on the forward strand.
GCCTCCGCAAGGCCCTGGCCACGCGCTTCCCGGACGAGCCCCGCCGCGGCGCCATCGCCTACGGCCTCATGCGCACCCTCCAGATGCGCCGGCTCCGTCTCCCGAAGCCTCAGGTCAAGCGCGGGGAACGGCCCTGACCGGAGGGACGCCCGGCGCGTCGGGGGAAGGCTTCGCCGAGGGGGCACGCCTGTGGCTCGAGGGCCTGGGCGGACTGCGCAACGCGGTCCGTCAGGAGCTCGTGGGCCGACAGGTGGACGAGCAGATCGCGCAGCGCTTCCCGGTCGGGCAGCGGCTGCGCGTGCTCGACGTCGGCATGGGCCAGGGCACGCAGGCACTGCGGCTGGCCCGCGCCGGGCACAAGGTGACGGGCCTGGAACAGGACCCCGGGATGCTGGCCGTCGCCCGTGAGGCGCTGGCCGCGGAGCCCGAGGGGATCCGTGACCGGGTCACCCTGCTCGAGGGGGACGGGCGCGAGACCGGCGCCCACTTCCTGCCGGGCAGTTTCGACGTGGTGCTGTGCCACGGGGTGCTGATGTACGTGCCCGAACCGGACGCCATGCTGGCCGGGCTGGCCCGGATGCTGGCCCCGGGCGGACTGCTGTCCCTGCTCGTGCGCAACGGCGACGCGCTCGCCATGCGGCCGGGACTGGGCGGCGACTGGAAGGGCGCGCTGGCCGCGTTCGACTGCACCGACTACACGAACCGGCTGGGGCTCGAGGTCCGCGCGGACCGGCTGGCCGGACTGACGGCGACCCTGTCGGGGATCGGTGCGCCGCTGCAGTCCTGGTACGGCGTCCGCGTCTTCACCGACGGCACCGAGGCGGGCGAGGTCCTGCCGCCCGACGAGGAGCTGGAGCAGCTGCTCGCCGCCGAGGACCGGGCCGGTCGGAGCGACCCCTACCGGGGTGTGGCGGCACTGCTGCACCTTTGCGGGGTACGGGGCTAGCCCCGCGGAACAGGCACGAGGAAGGGGCGGGCCGGGGGGAGAACCCCCGGCCCGCCCCTTCTTCGACTGCGACTGCGGCCCTAGATCTGCCGGGCCCGGGGCAGGGTTACGCGTCCAGGGCGGCGCGCAGGCTCATCGTGTAGAGCTCGGTCCCGCCGTCGTCGGACAGCTTCACCTGCTCGACGCCGCCTTCCAGCAGGTCCTTCCAGTACTCGCCGATCCAGGACTCCGCGTCCCCCTGCGTGGTGAACTCCTCGGGTACCACCGACGGGCTCGTCTCGGTGCCGTCGGCCGTCTCGAACCGCCACGTCCACGCCATGTCCGCCTCCGTTGCTCGCACGCTTCCTGTCCTGAGTGTGCCCGCAGAGTAACCGGGCGCGCAGCAGTCTCGGCGACGCGGGAGGATCATCCTGTGGAACTCACTCTGCTCGGCACCGGAACTCCCGAAGGCCTGCCCCGCCCCGACTGCCCGTGTGCGGCCTGCGCCGTCTCCGTCGGCTCGCGCTCGCGCGCCGCCACCGCCGTCCTCGTCGACGGGGCGCTGCTGCTGGACCTGACCCCCGGGGCGGTGCTGGCGGGTGCCCGGGCCGGGCATTCGCTGGCCGGTGTGCGGCAGGTGCTGCTGACCCACCCGCACGACGGGCCCGCGGTCGAGCTGCCGCCCGGGCTGCCGGCCGCCGGGCGGGTGCCGGACGGGCGGGAGCTCGCGGTGATCTCCGGGCACCGGGTGCGGGCGGTGCCGATGGACGCGCCGGGCACCGGGTACGAGGTGACCGGTCCGGACGGCGCCCGGCTGCTGTACCTGCCGCCGGGCGGGGCCCCGTCCGGACTCGCCGACCGGGCGGGGCAGCGCCCGTACGACATGGTCCTCATGGACGTGTTGGGCCGGCCCGAGGCGCTGGCGCGGCTTCGGGCGAGCGGCGTCGTCGGCCAGGCGACGGACGTGATCGCCGTCCACCTGGACCACGACACCCCGCCGGGCCGGGAGCTCGAGCGCCGGTGCGCGGCGGCCGGGGCCCGGGCGCTGCCGGACGGGACGACCGTGATCGTCGGGGAGTACCGCGCGGTACCGGACCTGCCGCGCCGGACCCTGGTGCTGGGCGGGGCCCGCTCCGGCAAGTCCGTGGAGGCGGAGCGGCGGCTGGAGTCCTTCCCGGAGGTGGTCTACGTGGCCACCGGCGGCACCCGGGACGGCGACGCGGAATGGGCCCAGCGGATCGGCCTGCACCGGGAGCGCCGGCCGGGGAGCTGGCGGACGGTGGAGACGTGCGAGCTGGTTCCGTTGCTGGCCGCCGACGGGCCGCCGCTGCTGATCGACTGCCTGGCGCTGTGGTTGACGGACGCGATGGACCGGGCCGGGGCGTGGGACGACGCGGTGTGGGCCGAGCGCGGAGCGCAGCAGCTCGCCGGGCGGACCGCCGAGCTGGTGGCGGCCGTGCGCGCGACCCGCCGTCCGGTGGTGCTGGTCAGCAACGAGGTCGGCTCGGGGGTCGTCCCGGCGACCGCCGCCGGCCGCCGCTTCCGCGACGAGCTGGGCCGGCTGAACGCGGCCGTCGCGGGCGAGTGCGAGCACGTGCTCCTCGTCGTCGCGGGCCTGGTGACCGTACTCAAGGAATAGCGGGGAACGGCCATCGCGGTGGCGGGGCGACGGGGAGTCCGACGGTCGGTCACCGAAGGCCTGAGGGAGGGCCTTACCGGCTGTACTCTCTGGCAGATGAGCACGCTGAATCTCGACGACTTCTCCGATCTGATCGAGCGTCCCGACGGGGGCGTCCGGCGTGACGCCGAGGAACGCCGTGAGCGCCTCGCCGTCCCGCCCGGCGCGCTGGGCCGGCTCGACGAACTCGCCGAGTGGCTCGCCGCCGCGCAGGGGCGGGTTCCGGTCAAACCGATCGAGCGCCCCCGCGTGGTGCTGTTCGCCGCCGACCACGGGATCGCCGCCGAGGGCGTCTCCGCCCGGGCCGCTTCCACCGGCCACGAACTGGTGCGGGCCGTCCTCGACGGGGCCAGCCCCGTGGCCGTCCTGGCCGGCCGGTTCGGCGCCACCATACGGATCGTCGACGCCGGGCTCGACTGCGATCCCGAGCTGCTCCCGGCGGACGTGGTCGGGCACCGGGTCCGGCGCGGCAGCGGCCGGATCGACGTGGAGGACGCGCTGACGGCCGAGGAGGCCGAGGCCGCGGTGCGGCTCGGGATGCGGATCGCCGACGAGGAGGCCGACTCCGGAACGGACCTGGTCGTCCTCGGTGACCTGAGCGTGGGCGGGACCACCGTCGCCGCGACCCTCGTCGCCGCCCTGTGCGGAACCGACGCCTCGGTGGTCACCGGCCGCGGCGGCCTGCCCATCGACGACCTGGCCTGGATGCGCAAGTGCGCGGCGATCCGCGACGCGCTGCGCCGGGCCCGCCCGGTCCTGGGCGACCAGGTGGCGCTGCTGGCCGCGGTCGGCGGCGCGGACGTGGCCGCGATCACCGGATTCCTCCTCCAGTGTGCGGTGCGCCGTACTCCGGTCATCCTTGACGGTGTCGTTTCGGCGGCGTGCGGGTTGGTGGCCCAGCGGGCCGCGTTCCGCGCTCCGGACTGGTGGCTGGCCGGACAGGCCAGCGGCGAACCGGGTCAGGCGAAGGCACTTGACCGAATGGCGCTCAACCCCGTGCTCGATCACGGCGTCACAGTAGGTGAAGGTACCGGGGCGTTGCTGGCCCTTCCCCTCGTCCAGGCGGCCGCCGCACTCGCGGCGGAGCTCCCGGAGCGGGCGGTGGAGGAGCCGACGGAATGAGCCGCCGGGGCCCCCGGTCCTGACCCGGCCGAGGCCCCCGACCGCGCAATCACGGACAGCTGCGCCCCATATGATCGCTTTTTATGGGAGAGGTCCGTTTGACCAGCGCAGAGACCGACCGCACCGCCGCACCGGCAACCGGTCCGTCAGCCGGTAGGAAAGAGACCGGCGGCGACCCCGCCGGCAGGGCGGCGGGGAGCGGCCGGGAGACCGGCCGGGGGAGCGCCCGTTCGCGGCACGGCGCCGCCTTCGCGGTGTGGTACCTGCGCGCCGTCACCTTCGTCAACTTCCTCAGCGCGGTGTGGGTTTCGCTCGGGCAGGACCTCAGGCGCCACAACATCGAGGACTTCTACACCCCGTACATGCTCACCGCGGGGTTCGCCTCCGGGCTGTTCACGCTGCTGCTCGCCGTCACCCTCGGCCGCCGCAAGCGGGCCTCCTGGATCCTCAACCTCGTCCTCAGCGGCCTCCTGGCGCTGCTGCTCGCCTACGCGCTCTCCACCCACGAGGAGATCCGCGAGCACCCGCAGAACTGGGTCTCCCTGGTCCTGACCGCCGCCTTCACGGGGGCCCTGCTGCTGGGCCGCCACGAGTTCTACGCCAAGGGCGACCGCTCCAACCCCGCGCTCGCCAGCGCCGTCGCCGCCGTCGGCCTGCTGCTGACCTCGCTGGTCGCGGCGCTGCTCGTCGGCGCCACCAACACCTCCCCGCTCAGCGCCGAGGCCTCCTTCCCGGAGCGCTGGTGGTACGGCGTGATGCGGCTGATCACCCTGACGCCCGGCGAGCGGGCCTCCGAGGCGATCGTCACGCCCGGCTGGGTGGACGTCTTCATCAACGTCATGTCGATGCTGCTGTTGCTCGCCGTGCTGTTCGCCGCCTTCCGCTCGCGCCGCGCCGTCGACCCGATCAGCGAGGAGGACGAGGAGCGGCTGCGGGCGCTGCTGGCCCGCCAGGGCGACCGCGACTCGCTCGGCTACTTCGCACTGCGCCGCGAGAAGTCCGTCATCTGGTCCCCCACCGGCAAGGCCGCCGTCACCTACCGCGTCGTCGGCGGGGTCTCCCTGGCCTCCGGCGACCCGATCGGCGACCCCGAGGCCTGGCCGGGCGCCATCGATCCGTGGCTGGCCGAGGCCCGCGAACACGGCTGGGTACCGGCCGTGATGGGGGCGAGCGAGGAGGCCGGGCAGATCTACGCCCGGCACGGCCTGGACGCCCTCGAACTCGGTGACGAGGCGATCGTCGAGACCGCAGAGTTCACCCTGGAGGGCCGCGCCATGCGGACCGTCCGGCAGGCCTTCAACCGCGTCAAGCGGGCCGGGTACACCGTCCGCATCCGCCGCCACGACGACATCCCGGCCGACGAGATGGCCGAATTGGTGCGCCGGGCCGACGACTGGCGGGACGGCGCCACCGAGCGCGGCTTCTCCATGGCGCTGGGCCGACTGGGCGACCCCGCGGACGGCCAGTGCGTGATGCTGGAGTGCACCGACGGCAACGGCGAACTGCGGGCCGTGTTGTCCTTCGTACCGTGGGGGCCCAAGGGGCTGTCGTTGGACCTGATGCGCCGCGACCGGGACTCCGAGAACGGCCTGATGGAGTTCATGGTCATCGAACTCCTGGAGCGCTCCAAGGAGATCGGGGTCACCCAGGTCTCCCTCAACTTCGCGATGTTCCGGTCCGTCTTCGAGCGCGGGTCCCGGCTCGGCGCCGGTCCGGTGCTGCGGATGTGGCGCTCGCTGCTCAGCTTCTTCTCCCGCTGGTGGCAGATCGAGTCCCTCTACCGGGCCAACGCCAAATACCGGCCGATCTGGGAACCGCGGTTCATGCTCTTCGAGAAGAGTTCGGACCTGCTGCGGATCGGTGTCGCGGCCGGCCGGGCCGAGGGCTTCCTGGAGGCTCCCGGCCTTCCGAAGTGGCTGCACCGCAGACACCTGGAGACCCGCCGTTGACAGCGTGGAACACGTCCCCACTCCGGCAGTTCGCCCGCCGTGAGTGGGGACCCATGTTCTGGACCGTCCGGGACGCGCTCGTCCGCGACAAGTGGCGGGCGATCCCGATGACCATCGGCGCGGTCTGTCTGACCTCGGTCTTCCAGATCGTGCAGAACACCTCCTGGGGGTTCCAGCCGGTCCAGAACCTCGGATCGGTCAAAGCCGCCGACCCGCTCGGACTGGCCCTCCTGCGTACCCCGCTGTCCCTGTTCGTCCCCGCCCTGGACCTGCCGGTGTGGGGGGCGCTCGCGCAGATCCTGCTCGTCTTCGGCATCGCCGAGATCTGCATCGGCTGGTGGCGCACCCTGCTGATCGGCTACGTCGCCACCCTCGCCGGGACCACGTACGCGCGGATCGGGCTCGCGCTCGGGCCGGACCATCCCCTGGGTCTGCCGCTGTCCGACCGGATCGTCAACGACACCGGGCCCTCGGCGGCGGTGGTGGGGCTCGCCATCTACCTCTGCTGGCGCTACCGGGCGTACCTGACCGGCGCCCTGGTGATCCTGGCGATGATCGGCGAGGTGCTGGTCAAGGACAACCTGGCGGGCAAGGAGCACCTGGCGGCCATCACCGCCGTCATGGCGGTGTGCGTGGTGCGGGCGCGCTGGGGGCCGGTGCGGTCCCGCGTCGCGCTGGGGCCCCCTCCCCCGTCGTAGGGGGTACCGGCTGATGAGGCCGTACCGTATCCGGGTGACGACAGACCTCGGGCGGTTCGCCCCCACCCGGCAGTGGATGCGGACCCATCCGCTCGCCACCGATGCCGTGCTGGCGTTCGGAGCGTTCGTCGCCATGGTCGTCGGCTCCTTCGCCGATCCGCACGGGCCGCACGGACCCACCTTCGGGACGCGCACCCCGGAGCCGTTCTCGCTGCTGCTGATGCTGCTCGGCGCGGCCGCCCTGGTGTTCCGGCGCCGACGCCCGCGCGCCGTGCTCGCCGTGACCTGCGCGCTGTCCCTGCTGGAGCTGACCACCGGGGAGCCACGGGCGCCCGTCGCCATGTGCGCGGTGATCGCCCTGTACACGGTGGCCGCCCACACCGACCGGCCGACGACCTGGCGGATCGGGCTGCTCACCATGGCGGGGCTGACGGGCGTGGCCATGCTCGCCGGGCCGCTCCCCTGGTACGCCCAGGAGAACATCGGGATCTTCGCCTGGACCGGGATGGCCTCGGCCGCCGGGGACGCCGTGCGCAGCCGGCGGGCCTTCGTCGACGCCATCCGGGAACGGGCCGAGCGCGCCGAGCGGACCCGGGACGAAGAGGCCAGGCGGCGCGTCGCCGAGGAGCGGCTGCGGATCGCCCGGGACCTGCACGACGTGGTGGCCCATCACATCGCGTTGGTCAACGTGCAGGCGGGGGTGGCCGCGCACGTCATGGACAAGCGCCCGGATCAGGCCAAGGAGGCGCTGGCGCACGTACGGGACGCCAGCCGGTCGGCGCTGAACGAACTGCGCGCCACGGTCGGGCTGCTGCGGCAGTCCGGCGACCCGGAGGCGCCGACGGAGCCCGCGCCGGGGCTCGGCGTGCTGGACGAGCTGGTGGACACCTTCCGGCACGCCGGGCTGCCGGTGGAGGTCATCGTCCAGGTGGACGGCGAGCCGGGGGCGCTGCCTGGGGTGCTGCCGGCGGCGGTGGACCTGGCGGCGTACCGGGTGATCCAGGAGGCGCTGACGAACGTCCGCAAGCACGCGGGCCCGGGGGCGAGGGCCGAGGTCAGCGTGGTCCGGGTCGGGCCGTCGGTGGAGGTGACCGTCCTCGACGACGGCGGCGAGGGGACCGAGCCGGCCGAACCGGCCCCGGAACCGACCGACCCGGGCGGCGGCCACGGCCTCCTCGGCATGCGGGAGCGCACCGGCGCGCTGGGCGGCTCCTGTTTCGCGGGCCCCCGCTACGGCGGCGGCTACCGCGTCCACGCGATCCTGCCGGTGTCGTAGCCGCGGCCCGTTTCGGCCTCGCGCGTGGCGCGGGATCTGGGGCGGCGCCCCGGGAAACCCGGCTCGGCCGGGCTCCGTGCGGCGCCCGGCGGAACGTCAGGTGTTGAGCAGGCGCAGCGCCGCCGGGGCGTAGCGCTCCCCGGCGACCGCGGTCGCCGGGACGGCCTGCTCCAGCTCGTCCAGCTGTTCGGCGGTGAGCGTCAGGTCGGCCGCGCCGGCGTTCTCCTCCAGGCGGGTGATGCGCCTGGTGCCGGGAATCGGGGCGACCTGCGGGCCACGGGTCAGCAGCCAGGCCAGGGCGAGCTGCACCGGCGTGCAGCCGATCCGGTCGGCCAGGGCCCGGACCCGTTCGACCAGGGTGAGGTTGCGCGTGAGGTTCTCGCCTTGGAAGCGCGGGTCGGTGCGGCGGTAGTCGTCCGCGTCCAGTTGGTCGAGCGAGGTGAGGGCTCCGGTGAGCAGACCCCGGCCGACCGGTGAGTACGGCACGAGTCCGATGCCCAGCTCCCGTGCTGTGGGCGCGATGTCGGTCTCCACATCACGCTCCCACAGCGAGTACTCCGTCTGCAGGGCGGTGATGGGGTGGACGGCGTGGGCGCGGCGCAGGGTGTCCGCGTTGACCTCCGACAGCCCCAGATGCCGGACCTTTCCGGCCGTGACGAGTTCGGCCATGGCCCCGACGGTCTCCTCGATCGGTGTGTCGGGGTTGCGGCGGTGCACGTAGTAGAGGTCGATGGTGTCCACGCCCAGCCGGGCCAGCGACGCGTCGCAGGCCTGCCGGGCGTAGGCGGGACTGGAGTCGATGACGGCGCCGCCGGCCGTGCCACCGGGCCCGATGCTGCGGATGCCGAACTTGGTCGCCACCACCGCCTCGTCGCGGCGGCCCTTGAGGGCCCGGCCGAGCAGTTCCTCGTTCCGGCCGGCCGCGTAGACGTCGGCGGTGTCGAAGAACGTCACCCCGATGTCGAGGGCGCGCCGGATCGTGGCGACCGACTCAGTGTCGTCGCTCGTACCGTAGAAGGCCGACATGCCCATGCAGCCGAGGCCGATCGCGGAGACCTGGAGTCCTGAGGTGCCGAGGGTGCGCTGGTGCATGGGGTGCCACTCCTTCGTTCCGGCCGCGCGTTCCGGCCGGGTCGTGGGTCGGGTGTTCGTGGATCAGTCGGAGGCCGTGAGCCGGCCGGCGTGCGTCGCGATGGTGTCGCGGTGGTGCGCGATGGCGCGGTCAGGCGTTCGTCAGGCTGCTGCCGGGTGCGGGGGTGCGGGTGCGCTCGGTGCGGGCGGAGAGCACCAGGGTGAGCAGGGCGCAGGCGGTCAGCACGGCGGCGACGGCGGTCACGGCGCGCGGTCCGGCGGCGGAGTCCACCACGAGGCCGCCGGCCAGGGACCCCACGGCGATGGCGCCGTTGAAGGCGGCCACGTACAGCGACGAGGCGGCGTCGGACTCTTCCTTGGCGAGCTGCAGCACCCAGGTCTGCAGGCCCACGGGCAGGGCCGCGAAGGCCAGGCCCCACAGGACGAGCAGAGTGATCGCCGCGGGCCGCGAGTCGCCGAAGGCCCACAGCAGGGCGAGCGAGCCGGCCATCAGGACGAGCGCGCCCACCAGGGTGCCGTGCACCGAGCGGCCGACGACGGCGCCCGCGACGAAGTTGCCGGCGAATCCGGCGGCTCCGAAGACCAGCAGCAGCACACCGACCATGCCTTCGCTGATGCCGGTGACCTGCTCCAGGTACGGGGCGATGTAGGTGAAGGCGAGGAAGTGGCCGATCATCACCAGCGCGGTGACCCCGACGGCGGCGCGCAGCCGGCTGTTGCGCAGGACGCGCGGCAGGGCGGCCAGGCTCCCGACGCCCTGGGCGGGCAGGCTGGGCAGCAGGAACAGCACGGCGACCAGTACGACGAAGCCGATCGCGGCGACGGCGGCGAACGCGGTGTGCCAGCCGGACCGCTGGCCGATCATGGTGCCCAGCGGGACGCCGAGCACCGAGGCCAGCGAGATCCCGCCGAGGACGAGGGCGGTGGCCCGCACGGCGTGCCGCTCGGGGACCAGACGGACCGCGATGGCCGCGGCGATCGACCAGAAGACGCCGTGGGCGAGCGCCACGAGCACCCGGGCGCCCAGGAGCACGCCGTAGGAGTTGGCGATCACGGCCAGCAGGTTGCCCGCGACGTACAGCACCAGGAGTCCGGCCAGCAGCCACTTGCGGTCGATGCGCCCGCACAGGGTGGTCAGCGGCGCCGCGGTGATCGCGGCGACGGCGGCGAAGCCGGTGACGAGGAAGCCGGCGGTGCCCACGGAGACGTCCAGGCCCGCGCCGATGGACGGCAGCAGCCCGATGGGAAGCGTCTCGGTGGTGACGAAGGAGAACGTGCCCAGCCCGAGGGCGATCACGGCCAGCCAGGCGCGCAGCGGTGAGGCGCCGGGATCGGGTGCGACGGTGCGCTGTCCGTCCCGGGCGGAAATGGTTGAGGTCGGTGTCATGGCTGTCGGTCTCCCTGGGGTGAAACATCGGTCGGGCCGTCGGGGCCGGTTCGGGTGAGGACGAGGGCGGAGGTGTCGCGGTCGGGCCGGGCGCGGGGACTCCAGCCGTGCGGGCACGGGCCGGCGTCCAGGACGTCGGGTCCCATCGACCAGTGGGCGATCGCGCATCCGGGCACGACGCACAGCGCGTCGGACACGGGGGCGGAGCGGAAGGCGTGTGCGGGGCTCAGCGGGAATCCGTTCACCGGGCGACGCTCCCCACGAGCTGCGCCGCGCGCTCGCGCGGCAGGTGTTTGGGGGACTCGGCGTCCCAGCGGATCAGGGCCGTGCCGACCCCCATGCCGCCGCCGAAGCCGGCCAGCAGCACCAGATCGCCGTCCAGCAGTGCGCCGGACCGGTTGGCCTGGTCGAGCGCGAGCGGTATCGAGGCGGCGCCGGTGTTGCCGTGCAGGTCGACCGGCAGGTGGGCCTGGGCGTTGGGCAGCCCGAGGCTGGGGATGACCTCGCCGACCATCACACCGTTGGCCTGGTGCGGGACGAAGTGCCTGACCGCGGCCGGATCCACGTCGTGCGCGGCCAGCACCCCTCGGACGGCGGCCGGCAGGCGCTCGTTGACGAAGTCGCGGACCTCGCGCCCCTGCATCTTGAAGAAGTGCTGGCCGTTGGCGAGGGTGCCGGCCGAGGCGGGGTGGCGGCTGCCGCCCGCCTGGACCCCGATCAGCGCGTGGAGGCTGCCGTCGGTGCTGGTGCCGGTACCGACGATGCCGAATCCGGGCCGGGCCGGGCCGAGTACGACGGCTCCCGCGCCGTCGCCGAACAGCACCGCGGTCTTGCGGTCGCTGTGGTCCAGGATCCGCGAGTAGACGTCCGCGCCCACGACCAGTGCGTACTTGGCCTCGCTGTGCTCGCTGATCCCGGCCAGCAGCTGGGCACCGGTCTGGAGGGCGAAGACGAAGCCGGCGCAGACGGCGTTGATGTCGAAGGCGGCGGCCTGCTTCGCGCCGATCCGGTCCTGCACCAGACAGGCCGTGGCCGGCTGCGGGTAGTCGGGGGTGGAGGTCGCCACGATCACCCAGGCGATGTCGCGTTCGGAGATCCCGGCGTCGTCCATGGCGGCCCGCGCGGCGGCGGTGGCCAGGTCGGAGGTCGCTTCGTGCGGCGCGGCGTGGCGGCGCTCGCGAATGCCGGTCTTGCGGACGATCCACTCGGGGGTGACCCCGGCCCGTTCGGCGACCTCGGAGTTGGGCACGATGTCGCTCGGGAGGTACGAGCCGGATCCGACGATGCCGATGGTTGACGTTGCTGGTGAGTACACGGTCACAGTTGGTGCTCCAGAGGAGTGGAGGAGGGCCGGGCGTCGAGCAGGGCTCGCAGCACGGGGTCGTCGCCGACCGCGACCGGGTGGCCGACGCATTCGAGCATCGGCAGGTCGGATGGGTGATCGCCGTAGGCGTAGCAGTCCCGCGGGTCGATCTCCGGCCGGGCGGCAAGCAGTTGACGGACCGCGACCGCCTTCTGCGCGCCGATCATCGGGGTCTCGATCAGCCCCGTGTAGGTACCGCCACCGCCCGGTCCGGTCGGGCCGTCCGCCTCGACGAGAGGGCGGCTGCACAACAGGTGCCCGGCGCCGACGGCCCGTGCGACGGGGTCCAGGCAGGCGGGGAACGAACCCGAGACCAGGACGATTTCGGCGCCGGCCTCGCGGTGGGCGCGCAGCGCGTCCCGGGTCGTGTCGATGAACAGACCGTCCGCGGCGCGGGCCGCGAACCAGCGCTCGCCCCAGGCGGCGATGGTGTCCACGGATTCACCCGCGTAGGCGGCGTAGTAGGCGCGGTTGATCTCCTCGCGCGGCGTGCCGGAGTCGGCGGCCTCCCGGAAGCCGGCGAGGAGCCGGTCGTACTCGGCCGTCCCCGCGGCGCCGTGCCGGCCGGTCAGGTGGTACCGCAGGAAGTCGAACATGCTCTTGCAGTGGATCAGGGTCTCGTCCACGTCGGCGAAGACAAGGTAGGAACGAGAGGTCATGACGGGTCCCTCCTTCTGATGCGGGATCGGGCTCCGGGGCCGCCGCGCGGCGGCAGCGGCTCGATGGCGGCGGTCATCGCGTGCGGAAGACGTCGCGCGCCGCGTTGAGGCCGTTCACGGCCGCCGGGACACCGGCGTAAACGGCCATCTGCAGGATCGTCTCGACGGCGTGCTGCGGTGTGCCGCCGGCGTCGAGGATCGCGTGCACCTGTGCCGTGAGCTGCGGCCGGAGCGTGCCCAGGGCGGTGCAGGCGGCCACGGAGACGATGGCGCGGGTGAGCGGGTCGAGACCGCCGCGCGAGGTGACGGGGTCGAGGTGGCCGAAGGCACTCTCGACGAGATCGTCCGCGAGGGCCGGGTCGAGGGCGCGCACGGAGGCCAGCACCTGCTCGCAGACACCGCCGTCGCCGTCGGGGGCGCGCAGCGTTCGCAGCGCGCGTTCGGACCGTTCGGCGGACGGCGCGTCCGTGCCCGCCCCCTCGGCGGCGAAGACGGACCGGACGACGCCCAGCGCCTTCAGCGTCGCGGGGAAACCGGTGTAGCCGCTCAGCCACAGGACCGTTTCGACGATCTCGCGGCGGTCGCACCCGACGTTGCGTGCGCCCCGTACGTGGAACTCCAGCTGCGGGGCGGCGTTGCCCAGCGCGGTGAGCGCCGCAACGGTGACGAGCTGGCGGGTGGGCAGCTCCAGGTCCGGGCGGGAGCAGATGTCGCCGAAGGCGAAGCCGACGACCAGCTCGCCGAAGCCGGGGGCCACGTCCTGGAAACCGTCGAGGATGCCGGGCCGCTCGGTGGCCTCGATCCGGCGCAGCGTCCGCAGCCCGCGCTCCATGCGGTCGTGGTCGTTGTCGTGCTCGGTGCCGGGGCGGGGGGTGCTCATGCCGGCGTTCCTTCCTGGTGCGGGGTGGTGCGGTCCCGGTGCCGGGCGTCGTGCCCAGCACCGGGACCGCCGCCGGTGGTGCCGGGAGCGTGCGGTGTCAGAGGCCGCCGGCCCGGCTGAGCCGCGCGAAATCCGGGTCGGACCCCAGCGCGCCGCCTTCGGACCAGCGCTTTCGCGGCACCTCCTGGACGTAGACGGTGATCCGGTCGCGCGGCGCCCCGGTGACCCGGTGCACGGTCTCCGTCAGCTCTTCCATGAGCTCACGGCACTTGTCGTCGTCCTCGCTGGGCCAGGTCGTCACGGAAATGATCGGCATGGTGGTCGTTCCTCTCGTCAGCCGGTGGTGATGAATTCGCCGAAGCTCGGTCCCTGCAGCTTCAGTTGCGCGTGGATGTCCCCGCCCAGACCGAACTGGCCGATCGCCCCGCCGTAGTTCTGCTGGTAGCTCATCCACAGCACGACGACGTTCACGATGCGGTTGCCGCCGGTGCCGGGCGCCGGGAAGGGGTCGGGCAGCACGGCCCGATAGCGGCCCCTGCCGTCCTGGTCGGTGACGAAGGCGTTGGGCACTCCGAGCGGTCCGGGCCGGGTCGGCCCGGCCGGGTCCAGGTCGTGCTCGCGCAGCGACATCACCGTGTACAGGCTGTTCGGCAGCATCCCGGAGAACTCGAAGCCGAACTCTCCGGACTTCCTGTCGTCGCTCAGCCGTACCTCGAGCTCGCCGCGCGCCCGGCCCCAGGTGCCGAGCGTCACCGGTTCGGTCACCTTCGGCCCGTCCTGCGCCCGCAGATCCGGCACGGCGACCTGGTGGAACGGATAGCTGGGGCGGACGACCTCGGACGCGTCCGGGAACTGCTCGGGGGCGAACACCATCGGGTAGTTGCTGCACGGCAGCGGCAGGGGCAGCGTGTGGAGCACGATCGCGTTGTCGGCGGGGCTGAACTGGCCCGGGTGGTCCGGCAGTTCACGGACAATGCGGTACGGCTCGTTCTTGCCGAACTCCGGCAGCGGGCTGTCGGCGGCGACGATCGCGCACCCCCAGCCGTTCGAGACGCCGCCCGCCCCGTCGTCACGGTTGATGCGACCGATCACGACGAAGTCGCCGTTCTCGTCCATCACTTCGCTGGGCGGGTAGGCCGGTCCCTGGGTGGTGAGACTCAGCTGGTAGGTGCGCGACGGTCCCATCCGCTCCTCCTCGTCTGGTTGCTCGTTCTGTGACCGGTGCCGGTTCCTCGTTCTGCGACCGGTCGGGTTCCTGGTTCTGCGACGGGCCTGCGTGCGGCGCCTACGCCACGCGGGCGTAGATCGTGGTGTAGAGACCGCGCTCGCCGCCCGCGATGAAGCGGTCACCGGCCTGGCGGACGATCTCCTGGTAACGCGGGGAGGTGAACACCGCGTTGTACTCGGCCGGGTCGCAGTTGAACCCGGAGACGAACATGACACCGGGTTCGGTGCTCAGCACCGAGTGGTACGCCTCGAAGGCCTCGACCTCGTCGGCGCCGCGCACCACGTCGTAGATGGTCTCCTCACGCCAGGCGCGGTACGCGGTGTACACCCGCGGCGGCACCTCGATGTGGCGCATCTGCACGTAGGCCGTCTGCGGCAGCGGGGTGTCGACCGGCTTGGGCGCGTCGACGAAGCCCAGCACCTGACGGCGGAAGTCGCCCTCGGCCGCCGGGGCCAGCGTCTCCCACAGCTGCTCCCAGTCGGCGCGCAGGGCGTCGAGCTGTTCCCAGCCGGCGAGCGGGGCCAGCTCCAGGAGGCTGGAACCCTCCAGGCTGCGGAACAGGGCACGGCCTTCGAACGCCGACGCGGCGTGGTGGGCCTTCCATGCGGTGGCGGCGGCATCGACCTGGTCGGGCTTGACCGACAGTTCCACGGCGGTGACGAGTGATGCGGACATGACTGTGCTCCTCAGGGGATCTACAGAAGGGGGAACCGGGCGACGCCCGGGGTGCGGCGGCGGCCGAGGGAACGGCCGGGGGCCGCGGAAACGGCCGGGCCGGGAAAGCGGCCGGGGGCCGCGGAAACGGCCGGGCCGGGGAAACGGCCGGGGGCCGGGGTCTGTCAGACGCCGGACAGGGCGTCGGCCGGGGCCCGGAGCGTGTGCTCGACGGCCCGGCGGGCACGCCGGTCCTCCTTGGCCTCGATCACGTCGGTCTCGAAGGCGGTGAAGGCCAGTTGGGTGAAGGCGGCGCGGCGGCCGGCCTGGTGGATGCCGACCTCGGCGCTGAAGGAGAGCCTGGACGGGTCCTGCGTCCGGGACTCGGTGATCCGGTACTCGATGGTCGAACACAGCGGGAACAGGAAGTTCTCGAAGGTGGTGTTCATGTGCTCGATGACGAAGTAGTACCTGCGCTGCGGCCACTGGGCGGCGAAGAACCGCTCGGTCACGGCGAGGAACATCTGCCGGGACGCCTCGATGGCGACCATGCCCTGCACGTGCTGCCCGGTCTGGTGGTCGAGCAGGAGCTCGTTGTCGTTGTGCAGCCGCAGTCCGGCGCCGAAGTGCGAGTCGTCCACCTGGTGGAGATCCGCGATCAGGGCGTTGGCGACCTGGTGTTTGTGGACCTCGCCGGCTCCGCTGAGGGTGGAGGGCTGAAGCCGGACGTGTACGCGGTCCAGGCCGCGATGACGCAGTTCCTCGACGATGAGGAAGACATCGGCCTCGGACACGCCCTGGGCGCTTTCTATGAGGACCGGGTCGCCCTCCTTGGCGTAGACGCCGCGCCGGATGTCGTCGACTAACTGCGAGACGGTGAAGACGTTCTCCTGGACGGCGAACCCGATGAACCGGTCCCCGACCAGGACGATGCTCTGGATCGAGTGATTGATGGGAACTCCTCGGTAGTGGGGCCGTGCGGCATGGAACTGCCACGACGGCTGACCGGAGTGATGAGTGTGCGAAGCGCGGAGACCGGCGCGGCTCCGAGCGCCGTGCGGATTCCGGCCCAGGCCGTGTGCCGGGCTGCTCCAGGCCCCGGCGGCTCTGTCGGAGGTGCCTGCCGGGCTGACGTCACCGACACTAAACGATCATCCGAAAGGGTGCAACCAACTAGATGGTTTCTTAACTATCCAGTTGGTTGGCCGCTAAGGTGAGTTCATGACCAAGGACGCAACCCGAGACACGCCGACCCGTCTCCTGGACGCGGCCCGTGCGGAGTTCGCCAAGTTCGGCATCGCAGGCGCCAGGGTGGACCGCATCGCCGAGCAGGCTGCGGCGAACAAGCAGCGCCTGTATTCCTACTTCGGCAGCAAGGAGCAGTTGTTCTCCACCGTCCTGAAGCACGCGTACCGGGAACTGGGCGAGCAGGTGCCGGTGCCGACGACGAGGGAGGACCTCGAGCACTACGTCGGCCAGATCTTCGACTACCACCGCCGTGACACGAGCCTCGTGCGGCTCCTGGCCTGGGAGGGCCTGCACTACGGAGACGCCGCGATTCCCGGCGAGGAGGAGCGCCAGGCGTACTACCTGAGCAAGAACGAGACCCTCGGAAAGGCGCTGTCCCTCACCTCGCCCCAGGAGGTCGGTCATCTGCTGATGACCCTGATCGGGATCGCCTCGTGGCCCTTCGTGGTGGAGCAGCAGCGCCGGTTGATGGCAGGCCTCGCGCCCGACGACGAGGAAGGCTGGGACCAGTTGCGCGCCGGCCTCACGTCGTACGCCTGCGCGGTCATCAACAGCCGCGCGCCGGCACCGGGCACCGGCGCTTCACCGTGACGTCCAAAGGGCCCGGCGGGGCCGAGGTGGCCCCGGCCGGGGCCGGGGGCGGCCCTCACGAAGGCTGCCGAAACCGCCGGCGCGGCTACTGGCAGACCTGGCGCCATGCGTCCAGGTCGTACCGCTTCTGCAGCGAGCTGAGCTTCGCCGCCCGGGCCCGCGGACACCAGCGGTTCAGCTTGCCCTCGTACTCCACGTGGAACACCGCCTTGCCCGCGTCGATGAACGGCACGTACCGGTCGCACTCCTCGTACTCCATGCACTGCTCGTTGACCGCGAAGTCGAAGTCGCCCACCAGCTCCGGGATCTGGTCCAGGTCGTTCTTCAGCCCCACCGACATGCCCCGCTCGTGCACCAGCCGGGCGATCAGGCGGTTGTACTTCAGCTGGTCGTCCGCGGTCAGCGGGAAGCCGGACCGGTTGGCGTAACCGTCCATGTTGTCGGGCTCCACCGCGTCAAAGCCCTTCGCCTTGCACATGTCGAACCGCTTGGCCATCAGCGGTTCCAGTTCCGCCAGGCGCCGGATGTCCAACCAGCGTTCGCCCTCCCAGCCGTTGCCCTGGCCCAGCAGCGCCTTCGGGAAGGATCCGGCGTCCGGCCGGAAGTCCTCCCAGGCGCCGGTGGAGAGGTAGCAGATGGTCTTGCGGCCGGCCTTCTTCAAGGTGGCCACCTGCTCCTTGGTGGTGTTGAACCCGTCCACGTCGTACACGGCCGCCTTCACCGAGGTGTCGAGCTTCCCGGTGAGCTGCCACTGCCAGCCGACCCCCGGCTTCGGCTGCCAGCGCTCCCCCGGCGGCGGATCGGGCGACAGCCCGTCGCGTTCCGGTTCCGGCTCGGCCGTGCACGCCGCGAGCAGCAGCAGGGGCACGGCCAGCAGCAGTGCGATCTTCCTCATCCCGCCGCCTCCAGCGCGTACGGCAGGGTCCCCCAGGGGTGCGCGCCGCTGCCCGGGACGGCGCAGTGCACCGCGGCCCCGCGTTCGGTGGCGAGTTCCTCGGCGCGCCGGGCGGCGAACGGGCCCGGCGGGACGGCGTAGACGAGGTGGCAGAACCGCGCGGCCGGGTGGTCGGCGGTCCACGGCGGTGCGGGGGCCGCGTCCCGGTAGGCGTCCCAGGGGCCCTCGAAGGTGACGAGCAGGTCGGCGAGTTCGGCGTACCCGGGGTGCGGGTGGATCCCGTGGTTGAGGACGAGGGTGCGGGCGCCCGCGGCCCGGGCGGCGACCGCGAGCCGCCCGTAGTGCGGGAGCAGTTCCGGGTCGGCGGAGGCCTGGTCGAGGAAGGCCCCGTCGGTGGCGTACCAGTCGCGGTGGCGCAGCAGGTCCTGCACCACCTCGGCGTGCGGGCGCCGCCCGTAGTCGGTGTCGGCGTACCCGAGGACGGGTACCCCGGCCTCGCGCAGCCGTTCGGCGACGACGGCGAACCGTTCGTCGCGGACAGCGCCCGGTCCGCTGTCGGGGTTGAGGACCACCGAGTGCAGCCGGCCGGCGGAGCGGATGAGCCGCTCCCAGGCTTCCGGCCGGTCGGCGGGATGCTCGTAGAGGGGCACCAGCAGCATGGGGTCCTTCTTCTCGGACGGGGGGTGCGTCATCGGTGGGCGGTCGCGCGGCCGAGGAGCAGGCAGACCAGGGCGGCCAGTACGGTGGCGGCGGCGCCCGCCACCACCAGTTGGACCGCCCGGGGCTGGCCGAGGCCGGTCAGCAGGGCCAGGCTCTGGACGACGGCGGCCGAGGAGCAGACCACGGCCGCGGGCCGGACCGCTCCGAAGGACTGCAGGAGCAGCCCGGTCCACATGACGGCCCCGAGCAGCAGCAGGGTCGCGATCCGGACTCCGGTGAGGACGGGGGCGCCGGGCCAGAGCAGGGTGCCGGCCAGTCCCAGGACCAGCAGGACGGTCAGGTAGACGGCCAGGCACCGGGTCAGGGTGGCGAGCATCCTCTGGCGGAAGGCCCGGGGCGAGCGGGCCCCCTGGAGTCCGGAGAGGGTCCCGCTGCGGAACCGGTGGAGCAGCCATTCGGCCGGGCCCATGCTGAGGGTGAGGGCCACCGCCGAGGGGGCGGCGACCTCCTCGGCGGGGCCTCCGGCGAGGACCTCCCCGAGGGCGGCGTACAGCACGAGCAGGCCGGTGCCGAGGCCGAACACCCCGAAGGGGACCGAGTCCCCGATCCGGGGTCCGCGGGGTGCGAAGTCCTCCTCGGCGCCGCGCAGCATCTGCCAGCGCACGGGGCCCTGGCCGGGTCGGCGGGCCGCGTGGGCACGGATCCGGCGCACGGCGGACCGCAGCCCGGCGCGCAGCGGGAGTTCCCGTAGGGCCAGGGCGCAGGCGGCCAGCAGGGACACCACGAGCAGGGTCACCCGGACCGGCACGGGCAGGTCGACGAAGAGCGCGAGCAGTGCTCCGGCGGCCATCGGGGCGAGCGCGGCGAGCAGGACCCGTTCCCGGCCGAGGACCAGCAGGACGGTGGCGGCCCCGACGTAGAAGGCCTGTCCGGCGGCGAAGGCGTAGGAGAACGGCGGCCCGCCGGGCACCGCCAGTGCGGCGGCGGTGCCCAACAGGGCGCCGACGGGGGCTCCGACGAGCAGGGTCCGCCCGGCGGCGCGCCGGTCGCCGAGGCCGAGCCAGGAGTACGCCCGGTGGGACAGGGTCTGGTCCCAGACCCAGCCGATGAGCGCACCGGCGAGCAGGGTCAGGGTTCCGGCGGGCAGGCCGAGGCGGTCCTGGGGGCCTTCGAGCAGGGGCGCGCCGAGCAGGTAGGCGAGGCCGGGCAGGGCGAAGATCACCCCGCGCAGCAGGCAGGCGGTGAGGGAGACCTTCCAGGGGTCGGGGGCGGCGCCCGGCTCCGGGAAGGAGCGGGGCACCCGGGCGTAGAGCTCCTCGGCGAGCGCGAAGGAGTCGTGCCGGCCGTAGGTGAGCCGGATGTACTCGTCCGTCATGCCGTCGGATTCGAGGATGGCGGCGATCTCGTCGGGGTGGACGGCAGAGGCGATGAACACGTCGAGGCGTTCGGCGAGTTCGTCCATCGGGTCGGTGGCGGCGTCGGCGGCGGTGACGTCCGCGCCGGGGCCGTCGCGGCGCGGCCGGGGGACGGCCGGGAGCGTGTCGGCGCCGGAACCGGGCGGCTTGAGCCAGAGCGATCCGCTCACCACGAGCCCCCTTCCCCGGAGTCCGTCTGGGGGTGCCCCATGGCGGCGAGTTCGCGGTACCAGGGATCGGCGAGCCGCTGGGTCCACGCGTCGCCCGCGTGGACGGGCAGGACGGGCTGGCCGGCGAGTTCGCGGTAGATGTGCCGGAAGCCGTCCACGGACTGGTGGAGGGTGAACTTCTCGACGACCCGCTTGCGGGACAGCCGGCCGAGCTCGGCCCGGCGTTCGTCGTCGCGCAGCAGGGCGAGGGTGGCGCGGGCCATGGTCTCGGGCTCGCGCGGCGGTACGACGAGGCCGGTGTCGCCGACGGCCTCGCGGACCCCGCCGACGTCGGTGGAGACGGTGGTGCGGCCGCAGGACATGGCCTCGATGATGCTGAAGGGGAAGCCCTCGCTGATGGAGGAGAGCATGACGACGCTGCCGGCCGCGTAGGCCAGGGCCACCTGCTCTATGCGGCCCTCGTAGGTGATTCCGTCGGTCACGCCGAGTTCGGCGGCGAGCTTCTCCAGGCGGAGCTTGTACTCCTCGCAGCCGGCCGGGACGGGCCCGAAGAGGCGCAGCCGCAGGGCGGGGAGTTCCTCACGCATGAAGGCGTAGGCCCGGATGAGGGTTTCGAGGTCCTTGATCGGGTCGATGCGGCCGCACCAGCTGAGGGTGGGCACGTCGGGTTCGGGGCCGGCCTCGGGGAAGGCGTGCGGGTCCACGCCGTTGTAAACGGTGCGGATGCGCTCGGACTCGGCACCCCCGCGCTCCTCCCAGCGGCGGTTGTACTGGTTGCACGGGGTGATCAGGTCGGCCTGCCGGTAGCCCTCGGTGTTGAGCTCGCGGTAGAAGCCGAGCATGAGGGCCTTGACGGGCCAGCGCTGGGCGGCGCTGCGGTAGCCGAGGTAGCGCTCGCGCAGGTAGATGCCGTGCTCGGTGAGCAGGAAGGGGACCCCGTCGAGGTATTTGGCGGCGAGGGCCGGGAGGGTGGCGAGGCCGCTGCTGACGGCGTGCGCGACGCTGTCGGGAGGGATCCGGACGCCGAGCGGGCGCAGCGCGTGTTCCAGCAGGTCGGTGGCGGTGAGCGCGTCGTGGATCGTGGGCTCGGCCTCGGCGGTGACGAGTCCGGGCCGGGTCCACACGTTCATCAGCAGGCGCAGCACCGACTCGGAGCGCAGGGCCGGGGCGAGCTTTCCGGCCCGGGCGAGGACGGCCAGTTCGCGCAGGGCCTCGGAGAAGCTGTGCCGGGCCGGATCGGGCTCGGGATCGAGCAGGGTGAGCAGGAAGCTCTCGTAGACCTCGGTGAAGCGGCGCTGCGCCCTGCCGCGCAGGGTCGACCGGCGGATGCGCGCCGGGAGCGGCCCCCAGAGCGGGAAGGCGGTGTGCCGGTAGACGTTGCGGGGCAGTTCCCAGGTGACCGGCTCTCGTCCGGAGCCGGTCAGGGCTATGACGTTGAAGTCGACCTCCGGCATGCCTCGTACCAGTTGGTCGCACCAGGTGCTGACGCCGCCGTGGACGTGCGGATAGGTGCCTTCGGTGAGCATGGTGACGTGACGCCCATGACTCATGCGGTGTGTCCCCCCAGGACGGAAAAGGGGCCGGCGCCCGTGGGTTCGCGGAGCGCCGGCGCTACGTGGTGCTTGTGGTGGCTTGCCGGACGGTCAGCTGGGCAGCTTGAGCGTGACGGCGCTCTGGAGCGTCTCCGGACCGGTCCAGGCGGAGCGGGTACCGGCGTAGGCGGTGCCGAAGTCGGCGGTGCCGAGCAGCAGCTGCTTCTTGGTGCCGGTGGGGGCGGTCATCGGGGCGACGACCCCGGAGGGCGCCTTGATGGTGACGTCCTTGCCGATGCGGTAGGCGGTGACCTTGCCGTCCGCGAGGGCCTTGTCCCAGGCGGCGCGGCGCTGGAACTCGACGCCGGTGTCCTTCATGCTCTGGTTGACGATCGGCGCGCTGGGGGCGTACAGGGTGCGGTAGGTGTCGAGGACCTGGTTGAGCACGGGGTAGAGGGTCCGGTCCTCGGCGAGGTTGGACTGGTGGACGTAGTGCGGCCGCGGGTCGTTGGCCAGGACGTGCCGCAGGGCGGTGCGGGCTTCGGCCGGGACAATGGTGTCGAGGTAGCCGGTGTTGACGTTCAGCGGGGCCGGCAGGCAGGTGGAGGTCGCCGGGTTGTCCTCGCAGATGCCGCTTCCGCCGTGGGCGCGGCTGGTGTAGATCCAGTTGTACTCGTCGGCCATCTCGGCGTTGGTGCCCGTGTTGTAGTACACGTTCATCGGGTGCCGGGGGACGGTGAGGGCCGCGCCGACGGCTCGCTGCGCCGGTTCGCGGGAGTTGTCGCTGCCCGCCCACTTGACCCCGTTGTCGGCGAGGGCGCCGGCCAGGTTGGGGTTGTCCACGGGCTGCTGCGGTGCGGTCTTGAGACCGGAGTGCTCACCGGTGACCAGTTCGGTCTTGTCGGTGGTGATGCCCTTGGCGGCGGCCCAGTTGTTGTTGTCGCGGATCTGGGCGGAGATGTCGGCGCGGCTCATGTACTGGATCGCGCCGGCGGTGTTCTTCGTGCAGGTCCACGGGGTGACGGCGGTGTTCTGGACGCAGCCGAGGAACGGGTGGGTGTAGGTGTGGTTCATCCACCGGTACTTGGCGCGGTCGGCGACGAGCTGGGCGGTCATCGCGTCGACGCCGCCGTTCTCGGCCTTCCACTCCTCGCCGGCGCCGCCGTTGAAGAGCATGTCCAGCTTGAAGTTCTTGGACGTCTGCCACTGCGCCGCGTACACGGCGTCGGCGGCGCTCATCCGGATGGTGCTCTCCTTGCCCTCGCCGCCCGCACAGGCGTAGTCGCCCGGCGTGCAGTTCAGCTCCTTGTTCCAGCGGGCGTCGGGGGCGAAGACGTCGTCGACGTGGACCGCGAAGTAGCTGCGGCTCTGGCCGAGGTGCACGCCCTGGGTCAGCCAGTCGACGATGCCGCGGGCGAGCAGCCGGAACTGCTGCTGGTACTGGTTGTAGCCGAAGGTGACGACCAGTTCGCTGCGGCCGTCGTGCGTGTACTCGCCGACGAGGGAGGCCCGGCCGGAGCCGACGGGCGCATCGACGTAGCTGGTGTAGCCGGGGCGCGGCTTGCCCATGAAGCCGAAGCTCTCGGGGACCAGGGCCGAGTTGTCCTCGAAGGTGACCTGGCCGCCGAGGTAGGCGAAGGGGCCGGCCTTTCCGGCGGTGGTGACGGCGGCCTGGGTGCCGTCGAGCTGGCCGCTGTAGCCGCCGTTGTCGGTGTATTCCAGCCCGACGCCCGGGTGGGCCCAGGTGTAGGCGTCAACCTGGCGGATGCCGTAGGTCGTCTCGTAAGCGGTGAGGGCGGCCATCTCGGCCGAACCCTCGCCGAACGGGTTCTCGTTCGGCAGGACGACGCCCTGGTACTTGGCGCGCGGGCGGCCGTCGACCGTGTCGCTGAGGAAGCCCGCGTTGATGACCGGGCGGCCGCTGCTGCCCAGCTGGACGCGGGTGTAGGGCACCCCCGTGTCGCGGAGTTCCGCGGTGATCGCCTCGACCGAGCTGCCGCCGTCGTCGACGACCAGCACCTTCAGGTCGATGCGCGGTGCCACGGCCGCCTGGGCGGTCGAGGCGGGTACTACCACGGACACCAAGGC
This sequence comes from Streptomyces sp. NPDC091682, assembly GCF_044756625.1. Taxonomy (NCBI): domain Bacteria; kingdom Bacillati; phylum Actinomycetota; class Actinomycetes; order Kitasatosporales; family Streptomycetaceae; genus Streptomyces; species Streptomyces sp. NPDC091682. The sequence goes on from NZ_JBIVTH010000005.1 coordinate 417,811, forward strand.
GGCTGCCGCCATCATCGCGGCGACCCTGTTCATCCGATTCTTGTTGACCATATTCGGCCTTTCCCCCCGCAGGCGTCCCTCGACCGGCCCTTGGCGGACAGCCGGGCCTGGGAGGCTCTGTGGAAATCATGCAAAGGAACCCCGCGTCCCCTTGCGAGAGTGGACCGAGTCTCTCGGACCTCGTTAGGTCTACGGGGCAAACCTGGAGCAGAGTCCACAGATGGGTGAACCTGATGGCCGCTTGATCGAACAACTTGCCAAACCTTCGAGTGACGTACGGACGAGCGCGTACGCGTAGGCTCATTTCTGGCGGCCGTCGGGCCCGAATACGATCGCTACGGATGGCCGTCCACCCACTCGGCCCACACACACAACGGAAGCGAGACTTCACCACCGTGACTGCTCTGACTCTCAGCACTGCCGGCGCGGCGACGCTCCGCGCCGACGCCCTCGTGGTCGGCGTGGCGAAGGGCCCCAAGGGACCGATCGTCGCCGCGGGCGCCGAGGCCGTGGACAAGGCGTACGACGGTAAGCTCGCCGGCGTCCTCGACGCGCTGGGCGCCTCGGGCGCCGAAGGCGAGATCACCAAGCTGCCGGCCCCGGCGGGCCTCAAGGTCCCGGTCGTGCTGGCAGTGGGGCTCGGCTCCGTCCCGGAGAAGGGCGAGTCGTTCGACGAGGAGGTGCTGCGCCGCGCCGCCGGCGCCGCCGCCCGCGCGCTGCACGGCAACAAGAAGGCCGCCTTCGCCCTCCCCCTGGAGGACGCCTCGGCCGTCACCGCCGTCGCCGAGGGCGCCCTGCTGGGCGCGTACGCGTTCACCGCCTACCAGGGCGGCGAGAACAAGGCCCGCAAGGAAGCCAAGGGTGCCGGCCCGAAGCAGCCGCTCGCCGAGGTGGCCCTGCTGGGCGCCAAGCCCCGCGACAAGGAGCACAAGGCCGCCGCCGAGCGCGCCGCGGTCGTCGCGACCGAGGTCAACGTCGCCCGTGACCTGGTGAACACCCCGCCGAACGACCTGACCCCCGAGGCCTTCGCCGCGGTCGCCTCCGCGGCCGCGAAGGAGAACGGCATCAAGGTCCAGGTGCTGGACGAGAAGGCCCTGGTCAAGGGCGGCTACGGCGGCATCATGGGGGTCGGCAAGGGCTCCGAGAACCTGCCGCGCCTGGTCAAGCTCACCTACACGCACCCGAAGGCGGAGAAGACCCTGGCCTTCGTCGGCAAGGGCATCACCTACGACTCGGGCGGCATCTCCCTGAAGCCGGCCGGCCACAACGAGACGATGAAGTGCGACATGGCCGGCGCCGCCGCCGTGTTCGCCTCCGTCGTCGCGGCCGCGAAGCTGGGCCTGAAGGTCAACGTCACCGGTTGGCTCGCGCTCGCCGAGAACATGCCGTCCGGCTCCGCCACCAAGCCCGGTGACGTGCTGCGCATGTACAGCGGCAAGACCGTCGAGGTCCTCAACACCGACGCCGAGGGCCGTCTGGTCCTCGGTGACGCGCTGACCAAGGCCTCCGAGGACAACCCGGACGCGATCGTCGACGTCGCCACCCTGACCGGCGCCATGGTGCTCGCCCTCGGCGACCGCACCTTCGGGATCATGGCCAACGACGACGCCTTCCGCACGTCGATCCACGAGATCGCCGAGGAGGTCGGCGAGTCCTCCTGGCCGATGCCGCTCCCCGCGGAGCTGCGCAAGACCATGGACTCCCCCACCGCCGACATCGCGAACATGGGCGTCCGCATGGGCGGCGGCCTGGTGGCCGGCCTCTTCCTGCAGGAGTTCGTCGGCGAGGGCATCACCTGGGCCCACCTCGACATCGCCGGCCCGGCCTTCCACGAGGGTGCGCCGCACGGCTACACCCCCAAGGGCGGCACCGGCTCCGCCGTCCGCACCCTGGTGCGCCTCGCCGAGCGCACGGCCACGGGCGACCTCGGCTGACCACCCCGTTCGATGTGACGTGACGCACCCCGGGCCGGGTCAGGGCCCGGGGTGCGTCCGTCTCACGACGAAACCTGAAGGAATCGGTAGGTATCTCGGTAGGTATCTACGCAGCGGTAACCCCCGGTCCGGGCAGATCGCCCGATCACATCGTGGGCCCGGCGTCCCGCGTGCCCCCGACAAATGCGAAGATGGGTTCTCGGCAGGACAGGGCCCCCACCACAGGGCCGAAGAAACAAGCGGCCGTATACCAGCCGCCGCCCGGTCACTGAGGACCGGTGCCCGGCGCACATGCATGGAGGACGTGACGTGGCGAACGACGCCAGCACCGTTTTCGACCTAGTGATCCTCGGCGGTGGCAGTGGCGGTTACGCCGCGGCGCTGCGCGCATCCCAGCTGGGTCTGGACGTTGCCCTGATCGAGAAGAACAAGCTCGGTGGCACCTGCCTGCACAACGGCTGCATCCCCACGAAGGCTCTGCTGCACGCGGGCGAGATCGCGGACCAGGCTCGTGAAGCCGCCCAGTTCGGTGTCAAGACCTCCTTCGAGGGAATCGACATCGCGGGTGTCCACAAGTACAAGGACGAGGTCATCTCGGGCCTGTACAAGGGTCTGCAGGGCCTGGTCGCCTCCCGCAAGGTGACCTACATCGAGGGAGAGGGCCGCCTCTCCTCCCCGACTTCCGTCGACGTGAACGGCCAGCGCATCCAGGGCCGCCACATCCTGCTGGCGACCGGCTCCGTGCCGAAGTCCCTGCCGGGCCTGGACATCGACGGCAACCGCATCATCTCCTCGGACCACGCGCTGGTCCTGGACCGCGTCCCGGAGTCGGCGATCGTCCTGGGCGGCGGCGTCATCGGCGTCGAGTTCGCCTCGGCGTGGAAGTCCTTCGGTTCCGACATCACCGTCATCGAGGGCCTCAAGCACCTCGTGCCGGTCGAGGACGAGAACAGCTCGAAGCTGCTGGAGCGCGCGTTCCGCAAGCGCGGCATCAAGTTCAACCTGGGCACCTTCTTCGACAAGGCCGAGTACACGGAGAACGGCGTCCGCGTGACGCTGGCCGACGGCAAGACCTTCGAGGCCGAGGTGCTGCTGGTCGCGGTGGGTCGCGGCCCCGTCTCGCAGGGTCTGGGCTACGAGGAGCAGGGCGTCGCGATGGACCGCGGCTACGTCCTGGTCGACGAGTACATGCAGACCAACGTGCCGACCATCTCGGCCGTCGGTGACCTCGTCCCCACCCTCCAGCTCGCGCACGTCGGCTTCGCCGAGGGCATCCTGGTCGCGGAGCGTCTGGCCGGCCTCAAGGCCGTCCCGATCGACTACGACGGTGTCCCGCGCGTCACCTACTGCCACCCCGAGGTCGCTTCCGTCGGCATCACCGAGGCCAAGGCCAAGGAGATCTACGGCGCGGACAAGGTCGTGGCCCTGAAGTACAACCTGGCGGGCAACGGCAAGAGCAAGATCCTGAAGACCGCGGGCGAGATCAAGCTCGTCCAGGTCAAGGACGGTGCCGTGGTCGGCGTCCACATGGTCGGTGACCGGATGGGCGAGCAGGTCGGCGAGGCCCAGCTGATCTACAACTGGGAAGCCCTGCCGGCCGAGGTCGCGCAGCTCATCCACGCGCACCCGACCCAGAACGAAGCGATGGGCGAGGCCCACCTGGCCCTCGCCGGCAAGCCGCTTCACTCCCACGACTAATTCGTCACGGGCGCGACGACCACTTCCGCACTTTCGTTAGGAGCAACTGAAACCATGTCGGTTTCCGTAACCCTTCCGGCGCTCGGTGAGAGCGTCACCGAGGGCACTGTCACCCGCTGGCTGAAGGCCGAGGGCGAGCGCGTCGAGGCCGACGAGCCGCTGCTCGAGGTCTCGACCGACAAGGTCGACACCGAGATCCCCTCCCCCGTGTCGGGCATCCTGGCCTCCATCAAGGTCGCCGAGGACGAGACCGTCGAGGTCGGCGCCGAGCTGGCCGTCATCGACGACGGCTCCGGCGCTCCGGCTGCCGCCGCGGCTCCGGCCGCCGAGCCGGCCGCCGCTGCCGAGGCCCCCGCGGCCGCTCCGGCCCCGGTCGCCGAGGCCCCCGCGGCCCCGGCTCCCGTCGCCGAGGCCCCCGCTGCCGCCGCCCCTGCCGCCTCCGGCACCGATGTCGTGCTCCCCGCCCTGGGCGAGTCCGTCACCGAGGGCACCGTCACCCGTTGGCTGAAGGCCGTCGGCGAGTCGGTCGAGGCCGACGAGCCGCTGCTCGAGGTTTCCACGGACAAGGTCGACACCGAGATCCCCGCGCCGGTCTCCGGCACGCTGCTGGAGATCCTGGTCGGCGAGGACGAGACCGCCGAGGTCGGCGCCCGCCTGGCCGTCATCGGCGTCGCCGGTGCCGCCCCGGCCGCTGCCGCTCCGGCCGCCGCCCCAGCTCCGGTCGAGGCCGCCGCCCCGGTCGCCGCTCCGGCTCCGGTCGAGGCCGCCGCCCCGGTGGCCGCTCCGGCTCCGGTCGCCCCGGCCGCTCCGGTCGCCGTTCCGGCTCCGGTCCAGGATGCCGCCCCGGTCGCCGCTCCGGCCCCGGTCGCCCCCGTGGTCCCGGCTCCGGCCGCTCCCGCCGCTCCGGCCGCCGCCGGTGACGAGGGCGCGTACGTGACCCCGCTGGTGCGCAAGCTCGCCTCGGAGTCCGGCGTCAACCTGTCCACGGTCTCGGGCACCGGTGTCGGTGGCCGCATCCGCAAGCAGGACGTCCTGGCCGCCGCCGAGGCCGCCAAGGCCGCTGCCGCCGCCCCGGCGCCGGCTGCTGCCGCTCCGGCCGCCAAGGCTCCGGCCGCCGCGGTCTCCGAGCTGCGCGGTCAGACGGTCAAGATGACCCGCATGCGCAAGGTCATCGGCGACAACATGATGAAGGCCCTGCACTCGCAGGCTCAGCTCAGCTCCGTGGTCGAGGTGGACATCACCAAGATCATGAAGCTGCGCGAGAAGGCCAAGGGCGCGTTCCTGGCCCGTGAGGGCGTCAAGCTCTCGCCGATGCCGTTCTTCGTCAAGGCCGCTGCCCAGGCGCTGAAGGCCCACGCGGTCGTCAACGCCCGGATCAACGAGGACGAGGGCACCATCACCTACTTCGACTCGGAGAACATCGGCATCGCCGTGGACTCCGAGAAGGGCCTGATGACCCCGGTCATCAAGGGTGCGGGCGACCTCAACCTGGCGGGCATCTCCAAGGCGACCGCCGACCTGGCCGCCAAGGTCCGCGGCAACAAGATCACGCCGGACGAGCTGTCGGGCGCGACCTTCACCATCAGCAACACCGGCTCGCGCGGTGCGCTGTTCGACACGGTCATCGTGCCCCCGAACCAGGTCGCCATCCTGGGCATCGGTGCCACGGTGAAGCGTCCGGTGGTCATCGAGACCGCCGAGGGCACCAACATCGGCATCCGCGACATGACGTACCTGACCCTGTCCTACGACCACCGCCTGGTGGACGGTGCGGACGCGGCCCGGTACCTCTCGGCCGTCAAGGCGATCCTCGAGGCCGGCGAGTTCGAGGTCGAGCTCGGCCTGTAAGGCTCACCGCACGGCCCCGGCCGTCGCACACGGCGCCCCCGCCCGGAACACCTTCCGGGCGGGGGCGCCGTCGTCGTACCCCTCTGCGAGCCCTGGTCCGGAGCCTGTTGTAACCAGCCTCACCCAGCGTCCCCGACCGGGAACGCATCCGGTGGGGGCTACTCGGCCGTATTGTCTACGCATCGAAGCGATGCATGCCCCTACAGGAGATGAAGCCCCGATGATCACCCCACCCGTCGTGCACTCGCTGCGCGAGCAGATCCGCGAGCACATCGTGGAGGGGATCGTCAGCGGGCGCTGGAAGCCCGGCGAGCGGATCGTCGAGCGCCGGATCGCCGTCGAGTTGGAGGTCAGCCAGACCCCCGTGCGGGAGGCCCTGCGCGAGCTGGAGACGCTGCGGCTGATCGAGTCGGCGCCGAACAAGGGCGTGCGCGTGCGGAACCTCTCCGCGGCCGACCTGGAGGAGATCTACCCGGTCCGGGCAGGTCTGGAGCAGATCGCGGCAGAGCTGGCCGCGCCACGGCTGGCGAGCGACTGTTCGGCGCTGGAGCCGCACGTGGCGGCGCTGTGGGAGGCCGACCGGACCGAGGACGGGACCGCGCAGGTGCGGCACACCGTCGGGTTCCACCGGGAGATGGTGCGGGCCGCCGGGAACAGCGTGCTGCTGCACACCTGGGAGAGCCTGGGCATCGAGGTCTTCACGGCGCTGTCCATCCGCTGGCTGGGGACCGTCCAGAAGTCGTACGCCGAGGAGCACGAGGCGCTCGTCGAGGCGTTCCGCAGTCAGGATCCGGACATCGGGCTGCTCGTGAAGCGGCATGTCCTGGGGTGCGCCCCGCGCGCTTGATCGACTGCGGGCGGGCCTGTTTGTCCGCGTTTGCCCGGCACCGCGTGCCTTTTTCTCTGGCACGCGGTGCCGACTTTCGCCGGATGGACGTTTCTTTGTCACTTTCATTTGATCGATCATCGATCAGCGATTTACAGTCGTCGCGGACCTCAACCAGGTCCGCCGACCCTGTCCTGCCCGTCAGGGATTTTTTCACCACCTCTCCTTTGTCCGGAAGGCGGCGCACAGCAATGTCCGACCCCGTAGGAAAGCTTCCGAGCGAGCTCGACCAGCTCCCGGACCGCGACACCGAGGAGACCGCCGAATGGGCGGCCTCCCTCGATGCCGTCGCACAGGCCGCCGGTACGCGCCGCGCCGAATACTTGCTCCGCCGCACGCTCCAGCACGCCGAGGCCGCCGGTCTCGCCCTGCCGAAGCTGCTGGAGACGGACTACGTCAACACCATCCCGACCGCCGCGGAGCCCGAGTTCCCCGGTGACGAGGAGATGGAAGCCAAGATCACCGCGTGGAACCGCTGGAACGCGGCCGCCATGGTGACCCGCGGCTCCAAGTACGGCGTCGGCGGCCACATCGCCACCTTCGCCTCGGCCGCGTGGCTCTACGAGACCGGCTTCCAGCACTTCTTCCGCGGGAAGGAGGCCGACGGATCGGGCGACCAGCTCTACATCCAGGGCCACGCCTCCCCCGGCATCTACGCCCGCGCCTTCCTCGACGGGCGCGTCTCCGAGCAGCAGCTCGACAACTTCCGCCAGGAGTCCGGCGGCAACGGCCTGCCGTCCTACCCGCACCCGCGGCGCCTGCCGTGGCTGTGGGAGTTCCCGACGGTGTCCATGGGCCTCGGCCCGCTCTCCGCGATCTACCAGGCGCGCTTCAACCGCTACCTGCAGAACCGGAGCATCAAGGACACCGCCAACTCGCACGTCTGGGCCTTCCTCGGCGACGGCGAGATGGACGAGCCCGAGTCGACCGCCGCCCTGGCCCTCGCCTCCCGCGAGCAGCTCGACAACCTGACCTTCGTCATCAACTGCAACCTGCAGCGCCTCGACGGTCCGGTCCGCGCCAACTTCCGCGTGGTCCAGGAGCTGGAGGCCCAGTTCCGCGGCGCCGGCTGGAACGTCATCAAGTCGCTGTGGGGTTCCGCCTGGGACGAGCTGTTCCAGCTCGACACCACGGGCGCCCTCGTGCGCCGCCTGCGCGAGGTACCGGACGCGCAGTTCCAGACGTACGCGACCCGCGACGTGGCCTACATCCGCCAGCACTTCTTCGGCGCCAACGCCGAGCTCGTGCAGCTGGCCGGGGTGCTCTCCGACGCGAAGATCGCCGAGTGCTTCCACTCCTCCCGCGGCGGCCACGAGCCCCGCAAGGTCTACGCCGCGTACAAGGCCGCCCTGGAGCACAAGGGCGCGCCGACGGTCATCCTCGCGCAGACCGTCAAGGGCTACACGCTGGGCGCCGGGTTCGAGTCGAAGAACGCGAACCACCAGATGAAGAAGCTGACGATCGACGAGTTCAAGAGCATGCGCGACAAGCTCGGCCTCCCGATCCCGGACAGCGCCTTCGCCGACGGCCAGGTCCCGTACGGCCACCCGGGCGCGAACAGCCCCGAGGTCCAGTACCTGAACGAGCGCCGCGCGGCGCTCGGCGGTCCGGCCCCGGCCCGCAAGGTCAAGCACGTGGCCCTGCCCGCCCCCGCGGACCGTTCCTTCGCCCCGCTACTCAAGGGCTCCGGCAAGCAGGAGATGGCCACCACGATGGCCTTCGTCCGGCTCGTCAAGGACCTGATGCGGGACAAGGAGACCGGCAAGCGCTGGGTGCCGATCGTCCCCGACGAGGCCCGCACCTTCGGCATGGAGTCCCTCTTCCCGTCGGCCGGCATCTACTCGCCGCTGGGCCAGACGTACGAGCCGGTCGACCGCGACCAGCTCATGTACTACAAGGAAGCCAAGGACGGCCAGATCCTCAACGAGGGGATCACCGAGGCCGGCGCCATGGCCGACTTCATCGCCGCCTGCACGTCGTACGCGACGCACGGCGAGCCGATGATCCCCTTCTACATCTTCTACTCGATGTTCGGCTGGCAGCGCACCGCCGACCAGATGTGGCAGCTCGCCGACCAGCTCGGCAAGGGCTTCATCGTCGGCGCCACCGCCGGCCGCACCACGCTGACCGGTGAGGGCCTCCAGCACGCGGACGGCCACTCGCACCTGATCGCGTCCACGAACCCGGCGTCGCTCAACTACGACCCGGCCTTCGCGTACGAGATCGCGGTGATCGTCAAGGACGGTCTGCGCCGGATGTACGGCGAGACGCCGGAAGACGTCTTCTACTACCTGACGGTCTACAACGAGCCGAAGGTGCAGCCCGCCATGCCCGAGGGCGTGGAGGAGGGCATCCTCAAGGGCCTCTACCGCTTCAACACGGCGGCGGACCTGGCGGAGGCGGCCCCCGCCGCCGACGCCCCCAAGGTCCAGCTGATGGCCTCGGGCACCGCGATCCACTGGATCCTGGAGGCGCAGAAGCTGCTGGCAGCCGAGTGGAACGTGGCCGCCGACGTGTGGTCCGCCACCTCCTGGGGCGAGCTGCGGCGCGACGCGCTGGAGTGCGACGAGGCGCTGCTGCGCGGCGAGGTGCGCACCCCGTACATCACCCGCGCGCTGGAGGGTGCCGCCGGCCCCGTCCTCGCCGTCTCCGACTGGATGCGTCAGGTCCCGGACCAGATCAGCCAGTGGGTGGAGCAGGACTACACCTCGCTCGGTACGGACGGCTTCGGCCTGTCCGACACCCGTGAGGGCGCCCGCCGCCACTTCGGTGTCGACGCGCAGTCGATCGTGGTGGCCGCGCTGGCCCAGCTCGCCCGCCGCGGCGAGGTGCCGGCGTCCGCCGTCAAGGAGGCCCGGGAGCGCTACGGCCTCTGAGCCGCCGGCCCCGACCGTGACCGTCCGTGAGGCGGCCCGTCCCTTCGGGGGCGGGCCGCCTCACGGCGTTTCCCGGCGGCCGGAACCTCGTGGAGGGCAAGGCGACACCGGCCTTTGGCCGTATGCGCGGTGGCGGCCGGGGGGCGGACCCGTGATGCTGGAGCGGTGATGGACGAGACGGAGTTCTGGGAGATCGTCGACCGTACTCGCGAGGCCGCCGACGGCGACCCCGAGGAACACGCCGAGCTGCTCGTGGAGCGGCTCGCACTGCTCGACCCGGACTCCGTGCTGGACTTCGCCCGCCACTTCGAGTCCCGGTACAACCGGGCCTACACCTGGGACCTGTGGGGCGCGGCCTGGGTACTGCTCGACGGGGCGAGCGACGACGCCTTCGACTACTTCCGCTGCTGGCTGATCGGCCAGGGGCGGGAGGTGTTCGAGGGCGGGGTGCACGATCCCGACCAGCTGGCGGAGCTGCTGGGCGACTTCGACGAGGAGATCGACGGGGACGGCGAGGAGCTGGGGTACGCGGCCGACGAGGCGTACGAGCAGCTGACCGGGGCGGTGGCGCCGGATCTGGGCATCCCGCTGCAGGCGGCCGAGCCGGAGGGCGCCCCGCTGGACTTCGAGAACGAAGCCGTGCTCGCGGAGCGCTTCCCCCGGCTGTGGGACCGGTTCCGCGCCTGATCAGTAGTGCGTGCCGCCGTCGATGCGGATCTCCGTACCGGTGATGAACGCACCGTCCTCGGAGCCCAGCATGGCGACGACGCCGGCGACGGTCTGCGGGCCGGCGAAGCCCTGGCCGAGGGCCGGGGCCAGCTTGGTGAAGAGGGACCAGTCGGTGTCCTCCGGCAGGCCGGGGCCGGTGCCGGTGGTCATGCCGCTCTCGATGGATCCGGGTGCGACGCTGACGAAGCGCAGGCCCTGCTTGCTGTACTCGGCGGCCAGTGCGTGGGTCATGGACTGGATGCCGCCCTTGCTGGCCGCGTAGGCGGACATGTAGGGGTGGGCGAAGGACGCCGAGGTGGAGCTGAAGTTCACGACGACCGGCCGGTCACCCGCGAGCAGCGCCGGGAGGGACTCGCGGATCATCAGGAAGGTGCCGGTCAGGTTGACCGCGATGACCTGGTTCCACAGGTCGAGGGTGGTCCGGTGGGTGTGCGCGGAGCGCAGGATGCCCGCGGCATTGACGAGTACGTCGATCCCGCCGAGGACGTCGGCCGCGGCGGCCACGCCCTCCTTGACGGCGTTCTCGTCGGATATGTCGAGGAGCGCGGTGGTGAGTCGGGCCGCGTGGCCCTCGGCGGCGGCCCGGTCGGCGGTGGCCTTCAGACCGGCCTCGTTGACGTCCACGGTGTGGACCCGGCCGCCCTCGGCGAGGATGCGGTGGACGGTGGCCTGGCCGATGCCGGAGCCGCCGCCGGTGATGAGGACGCGTCGTCCTTCGTAACGGTTCATGGCGCGAGCGTACCGAAGCGATGACACGTTTTGCCATAATGACAAAGAATGTAATCACGGAGGTTGGCTAGGGGTACGCTTCACCCGTGAAATCCCCTCGTCCGTACGCTCCCCAGGCCGGCCCCGGAGCCCAGTCGCTGACCGAGCGCCGCAAGGCCGCCACCCAGCTCGACATCGCCCGTGCGGCCTGCGAACTGTTCGCCGAACACGGCCCCGACGGCACCACCGCGGAGGACATCGCCCACCGGGCGGGGGTGGCCCTGCGCACCTTCTACCGCTACTTCCGCAACAAGCAGGAGGCGGTGGCCCCGCTGCTGGCGGGCGGCGGCAACGCCTGGCGCGCCCTGCTCGCCGAGGAGGACCCCGGCACGCCGCTGGGCGAGGCGCTGGAACGCGCGGTCACCCGGTCGCTGAGCGGACAGCAGGCGGTCGAGGAGGGCCTGGAGGTGACCCGCGGCCTCCTGCGCGCGGCGGCGGACGACCAGGCCCTGCGCGCGGTCTGGTACCGCGTGAACCAGGACTCCGAGGAGCACCTGGTCCCGGTGATCTCACGACTGGCGGGCCCGGGGGCCGACCCGCTGGAGGTGCGCCTGCTCGCGGCGGCGGCCACGGACGCGATCCGCGTCTCGCTGGAGCTGTGGTCGACGACGCAGGCCCCGGTCTCGGGCCCCGGATCCCCGGCGGAACTCGCGGTCCGCTGCCTGCGCGACCTCACGGGGGCGATGCCCCTGCTCCTCCGCTAGGGGGAGGAACAGGGGCATCGCAGGCATCACATCGGGCCGGGTCGGGCCGGTGGGCCTAGGCTTCCGGTCGGGGTTCAGCCACCCCAGCCACCGCCACCGCCGCCACCGCCGCCCCCTCCGCCACCCCAGTTGCCGCCGCCGCCGTCGCCACCGCGACCGCCGTCGCCGCCCCCTCCGCCACCCCAGTTGCCGCCGCCGCCGTCGCCACCGCCACCGCCGCCGTCGCCACCGCCGCCACCCCAGTTGCCGCCGCCGTCGCCACCGCGACCGCCGTCGCCACCACGGCCGTTGCCCCAGTCACCGTTGCCGCCGCGACCGTTGCCCCAGTCGTCGTGGTGGCCCCAGTCACCGTTGCCACCGCGGCCGGAGTCGTTCCAGTTCGACCAGTTCGAGTCGCGCCAGTTGTGGTTGTCGCGCCAGTTGTCGTTGTATCCACCGACGCCGCCCCGCTCCCAGCACCAGCTGGGACGGTTGCGCCAGTCGTGGTTGCAGCAGGCGTCCCACCGGGCGTCGGAACGGTTGGAGGGGTACCGGTAGCAGTCGTAGCCACCGTTCCCGCCACCGCCGTTACCCGTGACGACCGAAGCCGAGGCGCTGGCGACGGGCAGCAGACCTATCGCGATTCCCGCGGCGCCCGCCATGGCTGCCGCAACGATCTTACGGCGCATTTTCATGCACCTCCGTACATGTCTCGCTTATGGGCCTTTTAGGTCATTTCCACCCTCACCCGCCCATGCGGACCTGTCAAAGCGGAAAGGCCCCCCGCCGCGCCCCCAGAACGCGATGGAGGGCCTCCCATCAGGTATTTCCCTCAGAAGGAAATCGTCAATTGCCGACCCGAGGCCGCGCCTCCGCGAAGGTTGAGGGGATCTCAGCTCTCCCGGCCCCGGCCACTGACGGCCTGGGCGGCGTCGGCGCACGGCGAGTCGCTGTGGGGAACGACCCTGATGCGGGCGTCCTCCAAGCGGATGCTGGTCTTTCGGTTGGCGGAGGGGTCCCAGAAATCGACCCGGTCACCGGATTGCCCGAAGATCACCACCGGCTTGTCATGGGGAGGCGGGGTTCCGTAGTACGGCGCTTCGCGGGAAGTCGGCTCCACGCACGCGTACTCGGCGCTGACCCCGAAGTACTCCGGGATGTCGCGGCCGGCCGCTGCTTGCGCTCGGTTCTCCGCGCCACTGACCGCCGCTGCATGGAAGGTGAGCAGGCTGAACGCCGTGCCCATGCCTATGCCCAGAATCACTGCAGGCGCCCAGGACAACCACGGCCCCCGGACTCTCAGGGAGGGGGCGAGGAATCGCATCCACCCGAGGTATGCCACCGGTACCAGTGCGGTTGTGACGAACACGCACAGCACCCAGAGCCCCGCCTGGATGTTGCCCAGCCCTCCGGTCCCCGGCGTGGGGCGCAACCCGAACGGCGACAGATAGGCCCGTTGGACGAGTGTCCCGAGCCATGGGACCAGGGGTATTGCGAGGGGCACGGCCAGCGTGGCGAGCCACGGAAGCGCGCGGTGCGTGGGGGTGCGCCGCACCGCCAGAACAGTTCCGCTCAGCAGATAGCCTCCGGCCAGGACGACGAGCGGGCCGCCGACGCGCGGACTGTCCGCGCCGAGCGCGGGCCAGAGGCCGGCGCCGAGCAAGCAGATGGCTGTCGCGGTGAAAACGAGTGCCAGGAATGCCAGGACGTACCACCCCCGAGGCACCGAGGGGCTGCCTACCTCGTGCACTTCTGGGTCCAGTCGCCGCAGCGCCAGCGGGTGGTGCGCAAACTCGGCCCGGGCGGTGCGTCGCGTACGAGCCAGTCGGCGGGGCCGGGACTCATCGAGCGTGGTGGGAACGCGGACCAGCCGGACAGTGCCCGCATGCGGATCGTGCTCGCCCGTTCGGACGGCCAGGTGGAGCGCCTGGCGGATCCGCCGGTTCACCGGTCCCCGCCTGCCCCGTAGGTGCCACTCGATCTGTGGTCGTTGGACGCGCTCCACGAGGGTGGCATCGCGGCAGTGCAAGGACAGCTCGGCGTCCTGGGCCAGCGTGTCCAGGGTGGCGACCGCCTGTTCGACCGCTGTTTCGCGAACTCCGCGGATCCGGATCTCGATCACGCGCAGCGTCCAGCTTGCGTCCGTGGTCACCGTGGTCTCCCCGGCCAGCGGCTCGCGTAAGGGCCAGGCCATCGCGTCGCACACCTGCTGGAGCAGGTTCAGTTCCTCAGGGCGGTCCAGGATCTCAGCAACGATGTGGACACGGCGGTTGAAGGGTGGCCCGGCAGCTGGGCCAGCAGGCCCCGGGTCCGGCTGCGGGGTGGAACTCTGCCGGGCCGGGCCCGATGCCGAAGTCGAAGCGCTCATGGGTGAATCATGTCGTCACAGTCCCCGCCGCACCCGCGCCCGCCTCCGCACACGGCGAAGGCCGCCGGCCCGGGTGGGACGGCGGCCTTCGCTTGGGAGTCTGCGGTTTAGATGTCGAAGTAGAGCTCGAACTCGTGCGGGTGCGGACGCAGCGCGATCGGGGCGATCTCGTGCGTGCGCTTGTAGTCGATCCAGGTCTCGATCAGGTCGGGGGTGAAGACACCGCCGGCCAGGAGGTACTCGTGGTCCTCCTCCAGGGCCTTGAGGACGTCCTCGAGGCTGGTCGGGACCTGCGGGACGCTCGCGTGCTCGTCGGGCGAGAGCTCGTAGAGGTCCTTGTCGATCGGCTCCATCGGCTCGATCTTGTTCTTGATGCCGTCGAGGCCCGCGAGCAGCAGCGCCGCGAAGGCGAGGTACGGGTTCGAGGACGGGTCCGGCGCGCGGAACTCGACGCGCTTGGCCTTCGGGTTCGAGCCCGTGATCGGGATGCGCATGGCGGCGGAGCGGTTGCGCTGCGAGTACACCATGTTGACCGGCGCCTCGAAGCCCGGGACCAGGCGGTGGTAGGAGTTCACCGTCGGGTTGGTGAACGCCAGCAGCGACGGGGCGTGCTTGAGGATGCCGCCGATGTAGTAGCGGGCGGTGTCCGACAGGCCCGCGTAGCCGGCCTCGTCGTAGAACAGCGGGTCGCCGTTCGCCCACAGCGACTGGTGCACGTGCATGCCCGAGCCGTTGTCACCGAAGATCGGCTTCGGCATGAAGGTCGCGGTCTTGCCGTTGCGCCAGGCGACGTTCTTCACGATGTACTTGAAGAGCATCAGGTCGTCGGCCGCGGCGAGCAGCGTGTTGAACTTGTAGTTGATCTCGGCCTGGCCACCGGTGCCGACCTCGTGGTGCTGGCGCTCGACCTGGAGGCCCTGGGCGTCCAGCTCGAGGGAGATCTCGGCGCGCAGGTCGGCGAAGTGGTCGACCGGGGCTACGGGGAAGTAACCACCCTTGTAGCGGACCTTGTAACCACGGTTGTTCTCCTCGGAGCCCGTGTTCCAGGCGCCGGCCTCGGAGTCGATGTGGTAGAAGCCCTCGTTCGCGGAGGTCGCGAAGCGCACGCTGTCGAACACGTAGAACTCGGCCTCGGGGCCGAAGAACGCGGTGTCGGCGATGCCGGTGGAGGCGAGGTACGCCTCGGCCTTCTTCGCGATGTTGCGCGGGTCGCGGCTGTAGGCCTCACCCGTGATCGGGTCGTGGATGAAGAAGTTGATGTTGAGCGTCTTGTCCTTGCGGAACGGGTCCAGACGCGCGGTGGTGATGTCGGCACGCAGCGCCATGTCGGACTCGTGGATCGCCTGGAAGCCGCGGATCGAGGATCCGTCGAAGGCGAGCTCCTCCGCCGGGTCGAACGCTCGCGCCGGGATGGTGAAGTGCTGCATCACACCAGGCAGGTCGCAGAAGCGGACGTCGACGAACTTGACGTCGTTCTCCTCGATGTACTGCTTCACTTCGTCGGCGTTCTTGAACATCCAACTCCTCCTACTCCCGACCCCGGGGGAGGGACGGGCTTTATAGCTCGTGGCGCGTCAGTGCGGTGCCGCACGCTGACCCGACCATAAGCAGACGGGATTTCCCAAGCATGACCCATTTGTTTCGCACAAGTTAACCAGGGTCCGACCGGAGGGCCGTGCGGCGCCACGGGTACCGTGTTCGGGTGGACAACAGACAGGCAATCGGATCCTGGCTCTCCGGCCCCCGCGCGGCCGCCGAGGAGATGGGCGTCGACTTCGGCTATCCGGGTCAACAGCTCGGCCTGCCCCAGCAGGGGCCCGGCTCGGTGGCCCGCTTCGGGCGTCGGTTCGGCGCCGTCGCGATCGACTGGATCGGCTGCCAGCTGATTGCCTACGGGCTGATCACCGGCGGCAACCTGACCGAAGCGGCCGACTGGACCCTCGCGCTCTTCGTGGCCCTCACCGTCCTGACGGTCGGCACCGTGGGCTTCACCCCTGGCAAGCGGATCCTGGGCCTCCGGGTGATTTCGGAGTCCGGAGGCCGCCTCGGCATCGTCCGGGTGGTCCTGCGCACGCTGCTGCTGGCCCTGGTCGTCCCGGCGCTGATCTGGGACCGCGACGGCCGCGGCCTGCACGACCGACTGGCCCGCGCCGTCCAGGTCCGCATCTAGGACCGGCCGCGGAGAACGCGTACGACGTACGACACAGGGGTGCCCCCCGGGCCCGCGGGCTCGGGGGGCACCCCTGTGTCGTATACGAAAATCAGGTGACCGGGTCAGCGCATCTTTCCGCCGCGCGGCATCTTCATGCCCTTCGGCATGGGGCCCTTCGGCAGCGGCATGTTGCTCATGAGATCGCCCATGGCGCGCAGCTTGTCGTTGACCTCGGTGATCTGCGGGCCGGCCAGCACGCGCGGCAGCTTGAGCAGGGTGGTGCGCACCTTCTTGAGCGGCACCTCGCCCTCGCCCGTGCCCACGATGAAGTCGTGCACCGGCACGTCCGGCATGATCCGGGCCAGCTTCTTCTTCTCGTTCGCGAGCAGCGGCTTCACCCGGTTCGGGTTGCCCTCGGCGATCAGCACGACGCCGGCCTTGCCCACGGCACGGTGGACGATGTCCTGCTGCCGGGTCATCGCGATGGCGGGGGTGGTCGTCCAGCCCCGTCCCACGTTGTCCAGTACGGCAGCGGCAGCTCCCGGCTGTCCTTCCATCTGCCCGAAGGCGGCCCGCTCGGCCCGTCGCCCGAAGACGATCGCCATCGCGAGGAACGCCACCAGGAAGCCCAGGACACCCAGGTAGATCTCGTGCTCGACCAGGAAGCCGATCGCGAGAAAGACACCGAAGGTGACGATGCCCACGCCCGCGACGATCAGACCGACCTTCGGGTCCGCCTTGCGCGTCATCTTGTACGTCAGGGCGATCTGCTTCAGTCGCCCGGGGTTCGCAGCAGTCTCTGCGTTTGACTTCCTCGCCATACAGCGAAGTTTACGTGGCCTGCGGGGTTCGGGTAGCCGCGGCCTCAAGTACGTGTTCGGTTTCGACCCGGTCCTTGGCCCGCTTGCGGTCCTCCAGGACCGCCGTCCAGGCGTTGCGGCGGGCCCCGCTCATCAGCAGGGACTCAATGCCCCGGAAGGCGTCGGAGAGGGTCGGGATGGCAATGGCGCGTACGGGCGCGGCCTGCATGATGTCGATCCCTTTCACGATGCTCGCCCCTGCGCGGTGCGAGCGGTGTGTGCGGTGCGTGGACCAAGCGTCACTGACTGGTGTTACCAGGGCGTGACCGGTCGGTCAAATGTGATTGACACGTTGCAAACGCCGACGCGGCCCGCCGAACTCTTCCTCAAGAAAGAGCCTAGGGGCCGCGCCGATGCGGTATTACTCGTTGGTAGCATTTTGTGCGCGACTTCACACGCACAGTGCCCGCCCTCGTACCTCGGGCGGACCCTCAACCTGCGCTCAGACTCGGCTGCGCTTCTCCATCGCCTGCTGGTAGAGGCGACCCGCCCGGTACGAGGACCGGACCAGCGGGCCGGACATCACGCCGGAGTAGCCGATCTCCTCGGCCTCCTTCGCCAGCTCGACGAACTCGGCCGGCTTCACCCAGCGCTCGACGGGATGGTGCCGCGGCGAGGGCCGCAGGTACTGGGTGATGGTGATGAGCTCGCAGCCGGCCTCGTGCAGGTCCTTCAGGGCCTGCGAGACCTCCTCGCGCTCCTCGCCCATGCCGAGGATCAGGTTCGACTTGGTCACCAGGCCGTAGGCGCGGGCCTTGGTGATCACGTCGAGCGAGCGCTCGTAGCGGAAGCCGGGGCGGATCCTCTTGAAGATCCGCGGCACCGTCTCGACGTTGTGCGCGAAGACCTCGGGGCGGGAGGCGAAGACCTCCTCCAGCAGCTCCGGGACCGCGTTGAAGTCGGGGGCCAGCAGCTCGACCTTGGTGTGGCCGGACTCGCGGCCCGCCGTCTGCTGGTGGATCTGGCGCACGGTCTCCGCGTACAGCCAGGCACCGCCGTCGGCCAGGTCGTCGCGCGCGACGCCGGTGATGGTGGCGTAGTTCAGGTCCATCGTGACCACGGACTCGCCGACGCGCCGCGGCTCGTCACGGTCCAGCGCCTCGGGCTTGCCCGTGTCGATCTGGCAGAAGTCACAGCGCCGGGTGCACTGGTCACCACCGATGAGGAAGGTGGCCTCGCGGTCCTCCCAGCATTCGTAGATGTTCGGACAGCCGGCTTCCTGGCACACCGTGTGCAGTCCTTCGCCCTTCACCAGGGCCTGCATCTTGGTGTACTCGGGGCCCATCTTCGCCCGGGTCTTGATCCACTCGGGCTTGCGCTCGATGGGGGTCTGGGCGTTACGGACCTCCAGGCGCAGCATCTTGCGTCCGTCGGGTGCGACTGCGGACACGACCGGCTCCCTGTGACTTCGATTGTTCGGGCGCCCACCAGGGTACGCCCGTAATTTCGTACGCTCTTACGTCGGCCAACCTGCGAGCGGCCGGCCGCATTCCCGGGGGCTAGGAGCCCACTGCCGGCTCTATCTCGCGGGGCCTCAACTCCGCGTGCTCCAGTACGTCCTTCAGGTGCCGTTCGGCCACGGGAAGCACCTCGGCGATGGTGATCTCCCGGCCCAGTTCGTACGAGAGCGAGGTCACACCGGCGTCCCGGATCCCACAGGGGATGATCCGGTCGAACCAGGTGCTGTCCGGGTTCACGTTGATCGCGAAGCCGTGCATCGTGACGCCCTTGGCGACCCGGATGCCGATGGCGGCGAGCTTGCGGTCCTCGCGGCGCTGGCCGGCGTTGGACGGGGCGTACTCGGGGCCATTCAGCCGCGCGTCGAACTCCTCGTCGTGCAGTCGGGGGTCGAGGTCGAGAGAGAGGCCGCCGATCGTGGGGCGCTCCTCGACGGGGTCGCCCAGGACCCAGACTCCGGAGCGGCCCTCGACCCGGGTGGTCTCCACGCCGAACTCGGCGGCGGTGCGGATCAGGGCCTCTTCGAGGCGGCGGACGTGGGCGACGACGTCCACCGGGCGGGGCAGCTTCATGATCGGGTAGCCGACCAGCTGGCCCGGGCCGTGCCAGGTGATCTTGCCGCCGCGGTCCACGTCGACGACGGGGGTGCCGTCGAGCGGGCGTTCGCTGGGGTCGGTGCGCCGCCCTGCCGTGTAGACCGGCGGGTGCTCCACCAGCAGGCAGGTGTCCTCGATCTCGTCCGCGAAGCGGGCCGCGTGCACCCGGCGCTGTTCCTCCCAGGCCCGGGTGTACTCGACGGAATTCGGCCCGAAGCCCAGATGGACAAACCCAAGCTCAGCCACCGCAGCGCCTCCTCATTGAACCTGCTGTGTGCACGTACCTCACTGAGCAAGGGTACGGCGACCCGCACGAGCCCCTTCAGGGCCCCGGCGCGGGCCGCGGCGCGGGCTCGGACACGGGCTCGGACACGGGCTCGGACACGGGCTCGGACACGGGCTCGGGCTCCGGCACGGGCCCCGGCAGCTGCTTCGGCCGGCGCCGCCCCTTGAGCGGCCGGTCCGGGTCCTCGTCCGCGCGCGGCAGCCGCCGGTGGCCCTCCGAGTGGTCGTTGACCCAGCCGCACACCCCGCACGCGTACCGCCCGTCGAGCCCGGCAATGTAGGTGCCGCAGCGCCGGCACTCCGCCTCGGTCAGTTCGGGCGGGGACAGCGGGACGGTGGATTCGGTTCGCTCCTCGGGGAGGTGCGCCCCGTGGGGCCGAGGGGTCATGGCCCGCAGCGTACGTGGGCGGAGGGGTCCGGTCCGTAAAGGGCCCTACGCATTCTGCACACGATCGGATGAATGTGGGGCAGAGAGGGCGGCATCGGCGAAGTTCGCCGCTACATTCACGCCGTTCACAGGGCCGGGACCCCGGTCCGTCACGTCAGGAAACCGTGGAGCCGATGACGGAACGACCTGCCCAGCGCGTCCCCAACCGGCAGCTCGCGGCGCTGATCGCGGAAGCCGGGTTCTCCAATGCCGGCCTCGCCCGCCGCGTCGACCAGCTAGGCCTGGAGCACGGTCTCGACCTGCGGTACGACAAGACCTCCGTGACCCGATGGCTGCGCGGGCAGCAGCCCCGCGGGACCACCCCGGCGCTGATCGCCGAGGTCTTCACCCGCCGCCTCGGACGCCGGCTCTCCGCCCAGGACCTGGGGCTGGACGCCTGCGCGCCCGTGTACGCGGGGCTGGAGTTCGCGGCCACCCCGGAGGAGGCCGTGGACATCGCGAGCGGGCTGTGGCGCAAGGACTCCGGTTCGCACGCCGAGCTCCGGAAGATCGCCTTCACCCCGGCCGGGCTGGTGGTGCCCAGCCGGGACTGGTTGATCGGCCGGGCCGACGAGCGGGTCGGCCGGGGCGCGGAACCCTCCGCGGCCCGCGTCCCGCTGCAGGGGCGGACCTCGGTCCCCCGGCAGCGGCAGATCGACCGCGGCCCCGGGCAGCGGGTGACCGGCGGGGACATCGCGGCGCTGAGATCGGTCAGCGAGCTGTTCCGGACCCTGGACCAGGCCTACGGCGGCGGGCACGCCCGGCAGGCCCTGGTGCGCTACCTGGAGCACGAGGCCGAACCGATGCTCCGCGGGACCTACGGGGAGACCACCGGGCGGCGCTTGTTCTCGGCCGCCGCCGATCTGACCCGGCTCGCGGGCTGGACCTCCTTCGACATCGCCGCGCACGGGCTCGCCCAGCGGTACTTCGTGCAGGCGCTGCGGCTCGCGCAGGCGGCCGCGGACCGCCCGTACGGCTCGTACGTGCTCGTCACCATGAGCCGGCAGGCGGTCTACCTCGGTCACGGCCGCGAGGCCGTGCAACTGGCCCGGGTGGCCCAGCAGGGCGTCGGCTCCGGCCCGCCGCCCGTGGTGCAGGCCCTGCTCCACTCGGCGGAGGCACGCGGACACGCGGTCCTCGGCGAGGTCCGGGCGTCGACCGCCTCCCTGGTGCGGGCCGAGCGCGCGCTGGGCGCGGCCCGGCCGGGGGACGACGTTCCGCACTGGGCCCGGTTCTACGACGAGGCGCAGCTGGCGGACGAGTTCGGGCACTGCCACCGGGACCTCCAGCAGTACCGGGCCTCGGCGCAGCACGCGGAGCGGTCCCTCCAGTTGCGGGGGCCGGCGTACGCCCGGTCCCGACTGTTCTGCCGGGTGGTGCTGGCCACGGCCCGGCTGGGGCTGGGCGAGCTGGACCAGGCGTGCGCGCTGGGTGCGGAGGCGGCGCAGCAGGCGATGGAGATGCGGTCGGTGCGGGCGGTGGAGTACGTACGGGACTTCGAGCGGCGGCTGGAGCCGTACCGGGACGCCTCTGCCGTGCGGACCTACCGGGACCGGGTGGCCGCCCTGTCCTGAAACGCTACATAGCGTCCACAAACGCCCCGAAACATTCCGAAGCACCCCTGAGCGCCCGGAGCGCCCTCGGGGCAGGGGGCGGGGGCCCGGTCCTGTGCACAGGACCGGGCCCCCGCTTCGGCCGTGGTTCTCAGGCCGCCACCGGAAGTGCGGGCTCCGGGGTGACCGGGAGTCGGATGCCGAAGTCGCGCAGGACGGCGCCGGCGGCGCGCCGGGCCGAGTGCAGGGCCCCCTGGACGGTGTTGGTGTCGCGGTGGTCGCCGCACACGTAGAGCCCGGCCAGTACCCGTACGGGACGCCGCATGTCGTGCGGCGGTGGCATTGCGGGGACCGCCTCCGGGGTGTGGTGGACGGCCAGCAGTTCCCACTCGCGGGTGGGGGTGTCGTAGAGCCGGGCCAGCCGTGCGGCGACCGTGCGCACGGGCGGCGGCGGGCCGAGCACGGTGGTGCTGACCAGGCTCCGGCCGGCCGGGGCCCGGGTCGGGTCGACCGCGCTCATCACGGCCGTGTGGGATACGGGCCAGGCGGGGTCCCCGTCCAGGAGCAGGGAGCCGTCCCGGGGCAGGGGTGCGGTGGTGGCGTGGTGCAGGACGGTGACCTCGTGGAAGGCGGGCACGCGCAGGCCGGGCAGGAGCTCGGCGGCGGCGCGGGCCCCGGTGGCCAGGAGGACGGAACGGCAGCGGAAGTCGCCGTGCTCCTCGGTGGTCACCAGGTTGGTCGCCACCGACCGGACCCGGACCCCGGTCCGTACGGTGCCGGGCGGCAGGGCGGCGGCGAGCAGGTCGGGCAGGGCCGCCGCGCCGCCCTCGGGCACGGCGAGGCGGCCGCGGGCGAAGGTGCGCAGGGCGAGGTCGGCGACCCGGCTGGAGGTGGTGAGCTCCGGGTCGCGCAGCAGGGTGGCGAGCAGGGGGCGGAGCGCACCGTTCAGGGTGCGCGTCGGCAGCCCGCGGGAGCGCAGGGCGGCGTGGGCGGTGCGTTCGGGACGGGCGAGCAGCTTCTCCTCGGGCAGGGTGGCGAGCCGGCCGAGGGCGGCGCTGATCCGGGCCTGGTCGAGGGAGCCGCTGGCCAGGGCCCGGGCCGGGGTGAGGACCCCGACCCGCAGCTGTTTCCCGTCGGTGTGGACGAGGACGCCCGGGGTGAAGGGGCGCAGGTTCAGGGCCCGCAGGCCGGGGGTGCGTTCGAGTTCCGTGTACGAGGTGTTGAGCAGTTGCCCGATCCGGTCCAGCCGGAACCCGTCGGCGGACTCGGTGGCCATCCGCCCGCCGGGGTCGTCCGCGGCTTCCAGGACGGTGACCGTGACTCCGGCTGCGATCAGGTGCTGCGCGGCCGCGAGTCCTGAGACCCCGGCTCCTACGATGACGACGTCCGCATGGTGTGCGGCATGGTGTGAGCTGCTGAGCACGTGCCCCTCCCCGAGGTCGGCGCGGCTGTGTGGGGATCCTCCTTCCCTCAACCGGTTAAAGGGGAACCCGAGTTCGGCGTGACATTGCGGTCAACTCCGGTCGCACAGCGGTCGCATATGGGTCACGAACGGTCGCACGGTGGTCGCACGCGGATCTCAGAGCGTGGCGCGGATCGCCTGTTCGATGCCGGGGTCGTGGAAGACGAAGCCGGACTCCAGCAGCCGCGCGGGCCGGGCCCGCTGACTGCCCAGCACGTCCTCGGAGAACTCCCCCAGCACGACGCGAAGGGCCACGGCCGGTACCGGCAGCACCGCGGGCCGGCGCAGCACGCGGGACATGGCCTCGGTGATCTGGCGGTTGGTCAGCGGCTCCGGGGCGGTCAGGTTGACCGGGCCGGACAGGCCCGGGGTGTCGATGATGTGCCGCAGGGCCGCGATCTCGTCCCGGAGGGAGATGTACGACCAGTACTGGCGGCCGTTGCCGAGCCGGCCGCCGATGCCGGCGCGGAAGATCGGGAACATCCGCCCCCAGGCTCCGCCCTCTCGGGCCACGACCAGCCCGGTACGGGCGAACGCGGTCCGGATCCCGGCCTCCCGGGCGGGAGCGGCCGCCGCCTCCCACTCCACGCAGACCGAGGGCAGGAACCCCTGCCCGGCCGGGGCGGCCTCGTCGACGGCCCGGTCACCGGTGTCCCCGTAGTAGCCGACGGCCGAACCGCTGACCAGGACGGCGGGCGGCTCGTCGAGGGCGGCGAGGGCGTTCGCGAGCGCGGCGGTGCCGAGCACCCGGCTGTCGCGGATCTCCCTCTTGTACGCGGCCGTCCACCGGTGGTCCCCGACCCCGGCGCCGGCCAGGTGCACGACGGCACCGCAGCCGGCCAGCCCGGCGGGGTCCACGTACCCGCGGGCCGGATCCCACCGCGCCTCGTCCGCGCCGACGGGCTCCCGCCGCACGAACCGCACCACCTCGTGCCCGTCCGCCCGCAGGGACCGCACGAGTGCACTTCCGATGAGCCCGGTCGCCCCGGTAACAGCAATCCGCATGCCCCCATCCTGCCGGGTCGCTGCGCTGGCCCGGCGGTATTCGGGGCGCGTCGTCGTCCTTCGCCGGACGCACGTGCCCTGGCGGGCGTCACCACACGGCGCTCCGCGCCCGCGCCTCAAACTCCCCCAGCTACCGCTGGGAGGTGCCCCCTGGCGGGGCTGGATTTCAGCCCCGCCGGCGTTTGAGGCGCGGGTCAGGCGGTGGTGCCGAGCCAGGTGCCCACCGCGTAGGTCACGGCCATGGCCAGGGCGCCGCCGGCCACGTTCCGGGCGACCGCCCTCGGCACGCGCGCCCCGCCCAGCCGCGCGCTGATCACCCCGCACAGCGTCAGCGCGGCCAGCACCGCCACCACCGTCACCGGCACCCGCTGCGACGGCCCCGGCAGGATGATCGCCAGCAGCGGCAGCAGCGCCCCGACCGTGAAGGCGACGAGACTGGCGAAGGCCGCGTGCCACGGGTTGGCGAGCTCGTCGGGGTTGATCCCCAGTTCCACCCGGGCATGGGCCCGCAGCGCGTCCCGCTCCGTCAGCTGCTCGGCGGCCTCCCGCGCCACCTCCCGGCTGAGCCCCCGCTCGGCGAGCAGGTCGGTGAGTTCGTCGAGCTCCGCCTCCGGCTCCTCGGCCAGTTCCCGGCGTTCCAGGTCGAGCGCCGCCCGTTCGGAGTCCCGCTGGGAACTGACGGAGACGTACTCCCCCGCCGCCATCGACAACGAGCCCGCCAGCAGCCCGGCGACGCCCGCCGCCAGGATCGCCGAACGCGAGGTGGTGGCCCCCGCCATGCCGACCACCAGACCCGCGGTGGAAATGATCCCGTCGTTGGCACCGAGCACACCCGCGCGCAGCCAGTTGAGCCGCGTGCTGATCTCCCCGCTCTGCGAGCCGGCGCCGCCCTCGCCGTGCGCCTCGACGTGCGCCCTGCCGGGCCGTTTCCCCGCGCCTTCGCTTGCCGTCACGCCCACCACTGTCGCGGCCCGGGGCCGACAGGGCCACCCGGCGGGCCGGTCCGGGGTGCGCGGGCCCGGCCGCCGTACCAGGGTGGAGGGGTGAGACGCCGACGGCAGGAAGCGGGCTGGCTGCGCGGCGAGCCGCCGCCGCGCTGGGCCCGGATCGCGCCCGCGGCGGCATTGGTCGTACTGGTCCTGGCCCAGGCGGTCACCCCGGGCGCGGAGCTCGGGTTCTTCCTGGCCGGTCTGCCCCCGGTGGCCGCCTTCGCGTACGGGGCGGCGGGGACCGCGGTCTTCGCCGGCATCGTCCTTCTGCTGTTGGGCGTCCACTCGCTCGGTGTCGCCAACGCCCGCGGCACGGACCTGGCCACGGTGGCCGTCGTCGGCGTGCTCAGCGTGGTGATCGCCTGGGTCCGCCAGCGCCGGGACGCGCAGCTGGTCAGCGTACGGACGGTGGCGGAGGCGGCCCAGCTCGCGGTCCTCCCACCGGTGCCGGAGCGGGTGGGTCCGGTGCGCTGCTCGGGCCTCTACCGGGCGGCGCAGCACGGCACGCTGGTCGGCGGCGACCTGTACGACGTACGGGCCGGGCCGTACGGGGTGCGGGCGCTGGTCGGGGACGTGCAGGGGCACGGACTGGCGGCGGTCGGCACGGTGGCGGCGCTGCTCGGGGCCTTCCGCGAGGCCGTGATCGACGACGTCGGACTCGGGGCGGTCGCGGCCCGACTGGACCGGCGGCTGGTGGCGGACGCGGCAGCCGCGTCGGTCGAGCATCCGGAGCTGTTCGCCACGGCCATGCTGCTGGAGTTCCCGCCCGGGCTGGACGTCGTACGGATCGTGTCGTGCGGGCACCCGTCGGCCCTGCGGGTCCGCGGATCGGCGGTGGAGGAGGTGATCGTCGAGCCGGGGCCGCCGCTGGGCCTGGGGCTCGCCGGTCCGACGCCGCCGGTGGCGACGGAGCTGGCGGTGCTCCCCGGGGACCAGCTGCTGCTGCACACCGACGGCGTGACGGAGGCCCGCAACGCGGCGGGGCACTTCTACCCGCTGGCCGCCCGGGTACCCGTACTGGCACGGGACCCGGCGGGCTTGGTCGGGGCGGTGTGGCAGGACCTCGCGGCCTTCACGAAGGGCGGCCCGAACGACGACGTGGCCCTACTGCTGCTGTCCCTGGACGGACGGGACCCGACTGCGTAGGCCGTGCCCACGGCTCGCGGCTACCGGGGCCACCGGGGTCACCGCCCGGGGTTACGCCCCGTCGGCCGCGGCGGACGGGGGCAGGGCCGTGAGGGGGTCCTCGGCATGGTGGACGGCGTGCGCGAGCGCGTTCTCGTAGACGGGCCGGGGGAAGACGAACGGTCCGATGGGGAGTTCGCCCCAGGCCGGCCGGTGGGGCTGGCGGAAGCCGGACCATGTGACGGTCTCGGGGGTGGCGGTGATGTGGGTGAACAGGGGCCAGCACTCCCAGATGCTGCAGGGGCAGCCCAGCACCGCGGTCGCGTCCGCCGCTGTGTTCCGGAGTTCCGGGGCGGCGTCGCCGAGGAAGTGGCGTACCGGGTCACCGAGGGTGCTCTCCGTCATTCCGGCGTACTGCTTGAACAGGAAGTCCTCCGTGTCCTCCGGCGTCCGCTCGTAGGGGCTCTCCTCCTGCAGCCACAGGGGGCGGATGGCATCCGCGGCGTGGACGCGCAGGTCGGCCCCGTCGACGCGGATGCCCCACAGGCGGTCGGACGTGTACGTGAAGAACTCGACGTGCTGCATGGACATCATCTTGCGGGACCGCTGCCGGAAGCCCCGACCGGTTTTGCCCGGCCGGCCGGGGCCCTGCCATGCGGTGGGTGACGAGCTGCGGCGACGGCTGCCGGCTACGACTCCATGATGAACGCGCGCACCATCTTGCAGGTGACGTTCGACGGCCGGTGGATCCCCGTCCGAACGGCCATCGTCCGGATCTTCCGGTTGGTGGCACGGCGGGCGTCGTACGTCCCCGAGTCGAGCAGGGATATCGCCAACCGCATCGCCTTCAGACGGCGGTTGTGGCTCTCGTACCACTCGCGGGGCAGCCCCGCCGGCAGCGGCTTCTTCTTGACGTGCTGGACGGTGGTGGCAGTTGCCATCTACAGCCTCCCAAACGGTAGTTGGCGTCCTGTCGTTCTTCCTCGATTTTACCGGGGACCACTGACAAAAGCCCCTGGCCAGACCGACCCTGGGTAGGGTTGGCGCCATGGAGATCTGGATCAATCCCGCTTGTTCCAAGTGCCGCAGCGCCCTGACCCTGCTGGACGCGGAGGGCGCCGATTACACGGTGCGCCGCTACCTGGAGGACGTGCCCTCCGAGGGCGAGATCCGCGAGGTGCTCGGCCGGCTCGGGCTGGAGCCGTGGGACATCACGCGCACCTCGGACCCGCTGGCCAAGGAGACCGGCGTACGGGACCTGCCGCGCGAGGAGACCGATGCCGCGCGCGGACTCTGGATCGCCCACCTGGCCGCTCACCCGAAGCTCATCCAGCGCCCGATCATCACCGCGGAGGACGGCACGGCCGTGGTCGGCCGCTCCGAGGAGGCCGTCCGCGAGGCCCTGTCCCGCAAGGGCTAGAAGAGGCGCCGGGCGATCTCCGCGGCCGCCGTCAGCAGCAGCGCGTGGTGCGGGACCCCGGGCAGTACGTCGACGCGCGCGCCCGGCAGCGCCTCGCGCGCCGCCCGGGCCGCGCGGCCGGAGTCGTGGCAGCCGGCGAGCCCGGCGAAGAGCACGTCGACCCGGGGGCCCGCGCCGGCGGACCGCGCGAGCCCGGCCAGGTCGGGGCGCGGCCCGGTGACCGGCCGGACGGTGGGGAAGCCGGCGCTCTCCTCCTGCAGCCGCAGCCAGGCCGGATCGAGCGCGGCCCCGCGGGACTCCCAGGTCAGGAAGGAGCGGATCCGCTCCGGGGTGGGCCGCACCAGCACGGGCAGCGCGCGCAGTACGTAGCCCGGGCGCAGCCCCGCGAAGACCCGGGTCGGGTCGAGCAGCACCAGGCGGCCGAGCCGGTCCGGGCGCCGGGTGGCGTAGTGGGCGGCGATCCAGGCCCCGTACGAGTGCCCGGCGAGGGTCACCGGCCCGTGGCGCTGCGGGCCCAGCCCGTCGAGGACGGCGTCGAGCCAGCCGACCAGGTCCCCGGGGGACCGGATCGCCCGGTCGGGCGCCGGAACGCTGAGCCCGGGGTCCCCCACCAGGTCGACGGCGTGCACCCGGTGGGCGCGGGCCGCCCCGGCCGCGACGCAGGCGCCCCACACGGTGGAAGTGGACCCTCCGCCGGGAAGCAGCACCAGCGGCGGCGCGGCGGCCGGACCGCACCGGTTGACGCGGGTGACCCCGTACGGGGTGGCCAGATCGACGGCCTCGACGGGGCCGGGCCACCGGCCGAGCACCGCGTCGTAGACGGCGCGGAAGGAAGACGTCCGGTGCATGTACCGCCCCCATGGCTCGTGCAACGGGTGATCCCGATGGGTCGTCCCGATGGGTCATCCATCTCATCCAATACCTCGCTGGGCGATAATCTCGCTCAACGAGAGATTCCGCCAGGGGGCGACATGGACGACAGCAGGGACCCGGACCACCGGGAACCGGTAATCGAGGAACCGGTAATCGAGGAACCCGACGACCTTCGACTGGTGCACCTCCTCCGCGCGGTCACCGTCGAATTCGGTCTGCGCCAAGCCGACTTCGCCGCCCGCAACGGCATGCACCCCACCGACGTACGCGCCCTGATCTGCCTGCTCGACGCGGCCCGCGCGGCCGAACCGGCCACCGCGGGCCTGCTCGGCGCCCGGCTCGGCCTCAACTCCGCCGGCACCACCGCCGTGATCGACCGCCTCGAACGGCTCGGCCACGTGGCACGCGTCCGCGACGACCACGACCGGCGCCGGACCCTGCTGCGCGTGGAGCCGGCGGCGATCCGTCTGGGCCGGGAGTTCTTCGGGCCCCTGATCGACGGGGTGCTCCAGGTGCTCGGCTCCTTCGACCCTGCCGAACGGGAGACCGTGCGCCGCTTCCTGACGGCCACCCACGCCGTCTTCGCACCGGAGCCACGCCCGTGACCGCTCCCGACCAGGGGCCCGGTGGCGCCGACCTGCACCTGGAACTCCCCGCCGGGGGCGCCCGGCGGACCGCGCTCGCCCAGGCCCTGCGCAGTGCGGTGCGCAGCGGCCGGCTGGCCGGCGGGACCCGGCTGCCGCCGTACCGGACCCTGGCCGCCGACCTCGGGCTGGCCCGCAACGCCGTCGCCGACGCCTACGCCGAACTGGTCGCCGAGGGCTGGTTCACGGCCCGGCAGGGCTCCGGCACCATGGTCGCCGAGGGAGTCGCCACCACCGACGCACCGGCCGCCCCGGCCGGGCCCGCACTCGACCGGCCCCGCCACGACCTGCTCCAGGGCAAGCCGGACGCCGCTTCCTTCCCGCGCGCCGCCTGGGCCGCCAGCGCCCGCCGGGCCCTGGCGGAGGCGCCCACCGAGGCCTTCGGGCCCGGCGATCCGCAGGGCCGCCCCGAACTGCGGCGGGCCCTGGCCGGCTACCTGTCCCGGGCGCGCGGCGTGCGCTGCGGCCCCGAGAACATCGTGATCTGCTCCGGTTTCGCCAACGGACTGCGGCTCCTGTCGTCCGTCCGGCCCCGCGACTGGGCCGTCGAGGCGTACGGGCTCCCCTTCCATCACGGCATCCTCCGGGACGCCGGGGTCCGCCCGCACCCCGTCGCGGTCGACGAGGACGGCGCCCGGCTGGGGGTGGCTCCCGGTCGAAGACTGGGAGAGGAACTCCCCTCCCGGGCCCGTACGTTGCTGCTCACACCGGCGCACCAGTTCCCGACGGGCGGCCGCCTGCTGCCCGCACGTCGGGCCGCCGCCGTGGAATGGGCCCGCGGCACCGATGCCGTGATCGTGGAGGACGACTACGACGGGGAGTTCCGCTACGACCGCAAACCGGTCGGCGCGCTCCAGGGACTGGCCCCCGAACACGTGGTGTACGCGGGCTCGCTGAGCAAGAGCCTCTCCCCCGCGCTGCGCCTGGGCTGGCTGGTCCTCCCCGACCAGCTGCGCGACCAGGTGCTGGCCGCGAAGGGGCTGCGGGAGTCCTGGGCGAGCACGCTGGACCAGCTGGCGCTGGCCGACTTCATCGAGTGCGGGGCGTACGACCGCCACGTGCGCCGGATGCGCCTGCGCTACCGGAGCCGCCGTGACCAGCTGGTCACCGTACTGGCGGCACGCGCCCCGGAGGTCCGGGTGACGGGCATCTCGGCCGGCCTGCACGCGGTACTGGAACTCCCCCCGGGTCGGGAATCCCCCGCCCTCACGGCGGCCCGCGCCGCGGGCCTGGCCCTGGACGGCCTGTCGTCCTACCAACACCCGGCCGACCCGAGCCCACCCCGCGAAGGCCTGGTGGTCGGCTACGCGGCACCCTCGGACTCGGCGTTCGCCCGGGCGCTCGACTCCTTGGCGGGGGTGGTGGGCGGGTCGGGATGAAGGGGGCGGGAGCTACTCGATCGGCATCAGGGATGGGTTTGGTGGTTTCCCGTCAGTCCGATCGTCTCCGTGTCGGGCCGGTCCCTCAAGGGCGCTCCTTCGTCGCGTCACTGCGTGATGGCCTACGGCCACCCTTGACCGA
Source organism: Streptomyces sp. NPDC091682 (assembly GCF_044756625.1). Taxonomy (NCBI): domain Bacteria; kingdom Bacillati; phylum Actinomycetota; class Actinomycetes; order Kitasatosporales; family Streptomycetaceae; genus Streptomyces; species Streptomyces sp. NPDC091682. The sequence continues at coordinate 447,971 of NZ_JBIVTH010000005.1, forward strand.
CCGTCCCGCCACGGAGAACCGAAGACTGCCGAGAAACCCCCAAAAGAACGGGCCGGGCACTCAAGGACCAGGACGGGCAGTCGGACACACCCAGGCAGATCCCGGCAGGCCACGATCCCCAGACGGGGCCCATCCCGACCCGGGCCCGGGTCAGTGGGCGCGTCCGATCGCTACGCGCCCCCCATCTCTCAGCGCCCGACGGCCGTCTTGGGCTGGGCATGGGCCGCCCACGGCCCCAGGTGCTCTCACTGATGGCGTCCGACGACCGGCCGGGGCTGGGCATAAGCCGCCCATGACCTCGGGTCCGGCGCTCGATATGCGTCCGACGACCGCCCGGCGGTAGGCATAAGCCAGCCCACGGCCCCAGGTCCTACGCTCGACCTGCGTCCCGACGGCCGCCTCGGGGCCGGACACAGGCCGCCCACGGCCCCAGGTGTTCCCACCGAACGCGCCCGGCCACCGCCTCTGGCTGGCCACAAGCCGCCCACGGCCCCGAGTCCGACGCTCGACACGCGTCCCGACGGCCGTCTCGGGGCTGGCCACAAGCCGCCCACGGCCTCGGGCGCTCTCGCCGAAGGCGTCCGGAGACCGTCCGTGGCCGACCGCGGGCCGCCTCGGATCGCTACGCGCTTCTCCATGCCCGCGGCCGGCTGTCGTCAGTGGGATGAGAGCGGATGGGAGGGGCGGACGGCCCGCAGCTCGGCTATTTCGTAGTGGATGCGGGTCAGCGCGAACACGACACCACAAACCCACTTCCAAATAGGGGCAGTTAGGGCAAACCGGCGACCTCTCGGGCCACCCGCACGCACTGACCCGCACCCACTACGAAATAGCCGCTGCTCCACGCCTCTCCGCCCCCGGATAGCCGTCAGGCGCCTCTCGAGGGAAGCACCTGAAGGTCGTCTGCGGCTTTGTGGCCGGCCGCAGACGGTCGCCGGGCATCCTCGGCGGGAACGGCCGACGCCGTGGGCGACTCATGTCCAACCCAAGGCGGCCGCCGGGGCGCGCCCAGCAAGAACACCCGACGCCGTGGACGGTTGGTCGCTGGCCCCGGCCGGTCGTCGGACGCCATCAGTGAGAGCACTTGGGGCCGTGGGCGGCCTATGTCCAGCCCAAGACGGCCGTCGGGCGCTGAGAGATGGGGGGCGCGTAGCGATCGGGGGCGCTTCCCCCGACGCGGGGCCGGGTCGGGATGGGCCCCGTCTCTCGGTCGTGGCTCTTCGCGCCCGACAGGGATGGGTGTCTCCAACTGCCCGTCCTGGTCCTTGAGTGCCCGGCCCGTTCTTTTGGGGGTTTCTCGGCAGTCTTCGGTTCTCCGTGGCGGGACGGTCGGTCAAGGGTGGCCGTAGGCCATCACGCAGTGACGCGACGAAGGAGCGCCCTTGAGGGACCGGCCCGACACGGAGACGATCGGACTGACGGGAAACCACCAAACCCATCCCTGATGCCGATCGAGTAGCTCCCGCCCCCTTCATCCCGACCCGCCCACCACCCCCGCCCACCAAAGCCCCCGCCGCACCACCCGACCCCGGCCCCCTTCACCCCGCCTCCACCTCCCGACCCCTAGGGTGGCCAGAGCGGCAAATTGTGACGTACCAGATCAAAGGGACCCGTTGTGAACGAGGAGCAGCAGCCACACGGCCGGGCTGCCCGGCCGGACCTCCCCTCCGGGGCGGGCTCACGACCCGGGCGGCGGGGGGCCGACTGGATGTTCGGTGGGGTGTACGGGACCGTGCTGGCCAGTGCGCTGCTGGCCGCGCTGCACCAGAAGGGGGAGGCGTTCACCCCGTACTACGACGCCAGCTGGGTGCTGGTGACGGCTGCTACCGCCGGACTCGCGCACGGCTACTCGCACCACATGGCCTCCCACCGGGGGGAGTCCGCCGGGCACCGGTGGCGGATGCTGGGCCTGGCGCTGTGGAACGAGTGGCCGCTGATCGTGGCCGCCCTGCCCACCGTCCTGTTGCTGGTCGCCGCCGGGCTCTTCGACTGGGACGCCTACGCGGTGACCGCCGTCGGGCTGGGGCTGAACACCGCGCTGCTGTTCACCTGGGGTGCGCTCGTCGCGCTCCGCGTGGGCTATCGGCTGGGCCCCGCCTTGGCGATCGGCATGGCGGACGCCACGATCGGCCTGGCCATCATCGTGGCGAACGCGGTGATCAAGTAGGGAGCTGGGCCTCCGCCTCGGCCAGGATCTCCGTCAGTCGGGCCCCGAACTCCGCCCCGCGCGGATCCGGCACCCCCGTCCGGGCCGCGGTGAGCAGCGCGTCCAGGGCGCGCCCGTAGGCGTCCGGAACCTCGCTCCATCCGGGGAGTTGGTGCACGCCCTCGGTGCCGCGCAGTTCGAGCCCGACCCCGGCGGCCGCGCGCGGCGCGCTCAGGCTGAGCACGGCGGTGCTGGCCGCGCCGGAGGTGTGCCGAAGTGCCAGTTGGACCACGTCGGAGGGGCCCGGGGTGGCGCTGATCGCGGTGACCTCTCCGAGGACCGGGATCAGGACGGACAGGGCGTGCGGGCCGACGTCCCACAGCCCGCCCTTGGCCTTGCGCCAGGGCGAGTCGGCGTAGGCGCTGGGCGTTCCGTCGGAGGGGTAGACGGCGCCGAGCCAGTGGGCCGCGGCCGTGAACCAGCCGGTGCGTGAGGCCTGTTCCTCGACCCAGCCCGCAGTGGGCTCGGCGAAGCGCAGGGTGAGGAAGACGACGGAGGCGACCTGGTGGCGCGCGGCAGCTTCGGCGACGGCGCGGGCGTCCTCCAGGGTGGTGGCGACGGGCTTGTCGAGGAGCAGGTGACATCCCGCGGCGGCGGCGCGGACGGCCATGGCGGCCTGTACGTCGGGCGGCAGGGCGAAGGAGACGACGTCGCACTCGGCGAACAGCTGGTCGGGGTCTTCGTACACCTTCACGCCGTACTCGTGCGCCAGCTCGGCCGCGGCCTCGGGACGGCGGCCCCACACGCCGGCGAAGTCGGAGCCGGCGTGCGCGGCGAGGGCGGGGGCGTGGGTGCGGTGCGCCCAGGGGCCGGTGCCCAGCAACCCGACCCGGGGGCGGCGGCCTGCGGGAGCCACGCTCTCGACGGGTCCCACGGCGGCGTTCACATCAGACGAAATGCTCACGCGGCCAGTCTGCCCCACCCGGTCGGGCGGGCCGACACCAACCCGCACAACCCGCCCGACCTGCGGTGCAAACCTCGGTAACACGGGGTTCACACACGGGCAACGGAAGAGAAATCGCGGGCGGGCACGCTGCGGTCATCACCGCAGCGAGGAAGCAGCGACCAGCAGCACCCGCAGAGTCTGAGGATGGGTCCCGTGAGCTACAAGGCTGAGTACATCTGGATCGACGGCACCGAGCCGACGGCGAAGCTTCGCTCCAAGACGAAGATCATCACGGACGGCGCCGAGCTGCCGATCTGGGGCTTCGACGGATCGAGCACGAACCAGGCCGAGGGCCACGCGTCCGACCGCGTGCTCAACCCGGTCTTCTCCTGCCCGGACCCGATCCGCGGCGGCGACAACGTCCTCGTCCTGTGCGAGGTCCTGAACATCGACATGACCCCGCACGAGTCGAACACCCGCGCGCTGCTGCGTCCGGTCGCCGAGAAGTTCGCGGGCCAGGAGCCGATCTTCGGCATCGAGCAGGAGTACACCTTCTTCGACGGCATCCGTCCGCTCGGCTTCCCGGTGGGCGGCTTCCCGGCCGCGCAGGGCGGCTACTACTGCGGTGTCGGCTCGGACGAGATCTTCGGCCGCGAGATCGTCGAGAAGCACCTGGACCACTGCCTCGCGGCGGGTCTGAGCATCTCCGGCATCAACGCCGAGGTCATGCCCGGCCAGTGGGAGTTCCAGGTCGGTCCCGTCGGTCCGCTGGAGGTCTCGGACCAGCTGTGGATCGCGCGCTGGCTGCTCTACCGCACCGCCGAGGACTTCAACGTCTCCGCGACGCTGAACCCGAAGCCGGTCAAGGGCGACTGGAACGGTGCGGGTGCGCACACCAACTTCTCCACGAAGGCGATGCGCGAGGACTACCGCGCGATCATCTCCGCGTGCGAGGCGCTGGGCGAGGGCAGCAAGCCGCTCGACCACGTGAAGAACTACGGCGCCGGCATCGACGAGCGTCTGACGGGTCTGCACGAGACCGCCCCCTGGAACGAGTTCAGCTACGGCGTCTCGGACCGCGGCGCCTCGGTCCGCATCCCGTGGCAGGTGGAGAAGGACGGCAAGGGCTACATCGAGGACCGCCGTCCGAACGCGAACGTGGACCCGTACGTGGTGACCCGTCTCATCACGGACACCTGCTGCGCGGGCCTGGAGAAGGACGGCCTGGTCTGACGGCCAGCGCCACGAGAGCCACCGGCACCACCGGCATCACCGGGCCCACGCCCGGCCGATGACCACTGACAGCGCCCGGCGCGCCCCCCACGGGGCCGGCGGGCGCTGTCAGTCCGTGGCAGCGGCTGCGGCAGCGGCAGCGGCTGCGGCTGCGGCAGCGGCAGCGGCTGCGGCAGCGGCAGCGGCTGCGGCTGCGGCTCACATGGGGAGTTGCCTTTTGTCCGGGATTGACTAGGGCGTGAGCTCGGTATGTGAGATTCCCATCCATGGGGTGAGACGGGGCCTGCCCCGGAGACATGACATCTGCTTGAATGGGGCCATGGCCAGCCATTCGCACACCTCGTCAGGTCGCAGCGACCTCGAGCCTTTCTGGCCGTCCCGTCAGGATCACGATTACGACCGGGAGTGTCGCCGCGCGAAGAACGCGCCGGCCCTCTAAAGCCTCCGGGACCACCCACCTGACCTTCCCCGAGGCCTTCGGTCTGCGCGGCATCGACATCGACGACGTACGCACGTCTCCTGCCGACCACTCCGCGTGAAAGAGCTGACCACTCATGGCGAACACCCGCTCCCTCTCCTCCGCCGCCACCGCTGCGACCTCTCCCCTCTCCTATCCGCCCAGTCCGCGCCACCGGCTCCGTTCCGTTGACCGAGACGAAGTGGCCCGAGTGGTGGACTTCCTGCCGCCGGGGGCCACCTGGCTGCCCGCACCCCAGCACACCTTGCCGACGCTGCCGGGCCAGCCGCCGATGATCGGGTACCTGGTGCTCGTACCGGCCGACCAGCAGCCTCCGATCGGCTTCGCCCCGCAGGCCGTGGCCGCCGCCGCCCCGTCGGCTCCCCCCGCCCCCGCGCCCGCCGGACCGGGTGACGGCCGGGTCCGGATCGACTCGGCGCAGCGCACCGCCGAAGTCGACGGCCGCGTGCTCGACCTGACGTACCTGGAGTTCGAGCTGCTGGCCCACCTGGTGCAGCACCCGCACCGGGTGCACAGCCGGGACCAGCTGGTCACCACGGTCTGGGGCTACGGGCACGTCGGCGACGGCCGGACCGTGGACGTCCACATCGCCCGTCTGCGCCGCAAGCTGGGCGCCTCCCACCGCGCCTCGATCCAGACGGTGCGCCGGGTCGGCTACAAGTACGCTCCCTGAGCTGCCGGTTGACCTGACGACGACGGGCCCGTACTCCCCCCGGGGAGTACGGGCCCACCTCGTTCGTGACGGCCTTGCGGCCGGGCGGCTCTACGCGGCCTTGGCCTTGCGGCCCGCGACGATGCCCAGCAGGACGTCGACCGCGAGGAAGGCGACCAGGCTGATCCCGAGCAGCGGGACGAACCAGCCGGTGAGGGCGGTCACCGCGGCCAGCGGCAGCAGCACGGTCACCGGGAGCTTGCGCCAAGCACCGCGCGGCTGTGCACGACCGACGGACAGCTTGCGCTCCTTCGTCGGCCGGCGCAGCCACCACATGCGGTAGCCCCAGAAGACGAGGAACATCACGGCGACGGCGAGCGCGGCCAGCGCGATCTGGTTGACGAGACCGAAGGTCGTACCCATGTGCAGGTCGATGCCGAAGCGGGTCATCTTGGCGAGCAGCGGGTAGTCCGCGAAGCGCAGTTCGTCCATGACGCGGGCGTCCGCGGGGTCGACGGCGACCGAGTCGAAGTGCACCGGCACCAGCTTGTCCTGCTCCTTGATGACGTACCCCTTGCCCTTGGCGGGCAGGGTCACGCGGAGCGCCTCGGTGACGCCCGCCGCCCGGGCGGCGTCCACGGCCTTGTCGATGCCGACGTCGACGGTGGGCGCGGGCGGCGGGGCCATCGGCGTGCCGTCGGGCATGGTGTGCCCGGCGTGCTCGTCGGAGCCGGCGTCCGCCCCGGCGTTGAGCTGCGCGGCGACGGCGGGGGTGGCCCCGCCGAGGCTGTCCTGGAGCTGCCCGATGTTCTCGCCGGCGTACTTCGACCAGGTCAGGCCGGTTGCGGAGAGGACGACGAGGCCGGCGACGGCCCACAGGCCGACGGTTCCGTGCCAGGACAGGGTGCGGCGGCGGCCGGTGGCCCCCCGGTCCGGGAGGACCAGCTGCGACCTGCGCTTGCGGCGGCGGCCGATCCACAGGGCGAGTCCGCCGAGCGCGACCACCCACATCCAGCTGGCGGCGAGTTCGCTGTAGTTCCGGCCGAACTCGCCGAGCTGGAGGCTGGAGTGGAACTCGCTCAGCCAGGCCCGCAGCGGCAGTGCGTCGCCGGCGGTGGTGAGCTGCCCGCGCACCTCGGCCGTATACGGGTCGACGAAGACGGTGAGGGTCTCGCCCTCGCCGAGCCCCGGACTCTCCATGATCACCCGGGTGGTGGCCTCGGTGTCGGGGGCGGGCCACACGGACACGACCTCGCCCTCGGGGGCGGCGCCCTTGGCCGCCTCGACCTGGGCACTGAGCGGCAGGGCGCTCTCGCCGACGCGGGCGACGGTCAGCTCGTCGGAGTAGACGATCTTCTCGGCCTGCCAGGAGACGGCGTAGAGCAGCCCGGTGGCGGCGGCGAGGAAGATCACGGGGGCGATGAGCAGCCCCGCGTAGAAGTGCATGCGCAGGAGCAGCGGCCGTACGGCGGCCCAGCCGCCGCGCTTCTTGGCGGTCCCGGCCGGTTCGGCGTCCGGGGTGCTGACGTCTTGAGCCTCGTCAAGAGACATGGGGATCCTAGGGGTTGGTGAAGACATGGGGACTCGGGCCCCAGGTCTCACCGCTTCGCCAGGTCAGGCGTGGGCAGGCCGTCCGGGGGCCGTGGAACGCGGGAGCGGAGCGCGTCCGGGCGGCCCGCGGCGCACCACGGCATGGGCGTGCACGGCTCCGCGGAGGCGGCGCGGCCGTTCGTACCGGGCGGGGAAGACGGGCGGGGCCGGTACGGCGGCCGCCCGTGCCCGGACCAGGGCGAGCGCGCGGGCGAGCGGCCGGGCCGCGTGGAGCGCGGCGGTGGCCAGGACGCGGGCCAGTCGGAAGAAGGCGGCCTCGCCGCGGGCGAGCCAGGCGGCGCAGAGCAGTCCGGCGAGCACGTGGCCGGCGATCATCGCGGCGCCGCCGTGACCGGCCGTGCCGGCCATTCCGGTGGCGTCCGCCATCCCCGCGGCACCCGCCATGTGGGCCATGCCGGCCATGCCGGGGGCTTCGGCGGCCGTGGCGCCCGCATCCGCGGCCGACATCGGGTGGTGGCCGTGCATCGTTGCGGTAGCGGCGAACTGCTTCGCGGCCGCCCCCGAGAACACCAGGTGCAGTACGCCCTGCACGGAGAGCACCGCGGCGGTGATGCCCACGGGGCCCCGCCGCCGCCCGGCGGCGAGCCACGCAAAGCCCCAGGTCACCCCGAAAGCACCCAGAAGGCCGAAGAACGGAAGGTCCGTTCCGGACATGAACGAATGCCCGATCGCGCCCAGGGCGACGCACATCGCCGCGAATAGTGCGGCTCGCGTGGCGCGCATCGGCGCGAATGATTCGAACATGGCCGAGACATGTTCGCACGGGGTCCCTTGGTTCCCGCCAGAGGCTTATCCGATCATGAGTAGATGAATCCAATTCCGTGGGGAGCGGTGTACGCCGGAGGGGTGCAGTTCGGGGCCTACGCCCTGGAGCGCACCGGGCCGGCCGAGCGGGAGCGGCTGCTCCGGGGCTGCTCCACGAACGTCGACAATCTCGCCGCCGGACGCTGGGAGACGCTGCTGAGCAGCGCTTTCCTCGTCGAGGAGCCCATGCCCCTGCCCTACGCGCTGCTGCTCGTCGCGGTCCTCGGGTACGCCGAGTACGCGTACGGAGCGTGGTGGGTGGCCTCGGTGTTCCTGTTCGGGCACGCCGCGGCGACCCTCCTCGTCTACGGAGCCCTGCGCGGGAGCGCCGATCACGGGACGCGGCGCGCGGTGGACGTGGGGACGAGCTACGGGTTCAACACCGTGCTCGGCTCGTTGACCTCGGCCCTGCCGCGCGGAGCCGTCCGTACGGCCGCGCGGGTGGGGCTGCTGGCGCTCGCGGCGGCGCCCGTGGTCCGGCGCGGGCGCACCTTCACGGACGCCGGGCACCTGGCCGCGCTCGGGGTGGGCATCGGGGTCTCGCTGGCCTTCGATTACCTTTCCGGGCCGAATCATCAGAAAATTGCATGAACCACACCTCGCAGGAGCTGCCACGATGACCGCCACCCCGTCCACCACCGTCGCCAACCTCCGCGACCTCGGCGGCACCCCGCTCCCCGGCGGCCGCACGGTCCGCCCCGGCCTGGTCCTGCGCTCCGGCCAGCTCGACCGGCTCGACCTCGACGCCGACCCGGTGGTGGCCGGGTTGGGCCTGCGCACCGTCATCGACTTCCGCACGGACGCCGAGCGCGCCGACCACCCCGACCGGATACCCGCCGGGGCCCGGGTCCTGGTCGGTGACGTCCTCGCCGACAAGCTGAACTCCGCCAGGCTGCCCGCCGCGGTGCAGCTCAAGGACCTGCTGTCCGACCCGCCCGTGGCCGAGGAGCACCTGGGCGGCGGGCGGGCGCAGGCCCTGTTCGCCGACACCTACCGGTCCTTCGTGAACTCCGGATCCGCGCAGGCCGCGTACCGGATGCTGCTCACCGAGGCCGCCGACGCCGACTCGGGCCCGCTGCTGTTCCACTGCACGGCCGGCAAGGACCGGACCGGCTGGGGCGCGACGGTCATCCTGGCGCTGCTGGGCGCGGACGACGAGACCCTGATGGCCGAATACCTGTCCGTCAATCCGGCGGTCAAGCAGGCTTTCGCCCCGATGATCGAGGGCTTCACGGCGGCCGGCGGCGACCCGGACATCGCGCTCGCACTGATCGGCGTCTTCCCCTCCTACCTGCGGGCGGCGCTGGACGAGGTCGAGACGCGGTACGGCTCCATGGAGAAGTACGTGCGCGAGGGGCTCGGTGTCGCCGACGAGACGGTCGAGGCGCTGCGCGCCCGTCTGGTGGGGTGACCCCGCTCCCTGAACACCACGCGCCCTGACGCCACGGCCTGACGCAGCACCCCGGGCGGGGGTCCGGGCCGGGCCGGGTGGGTGGCCGGGACCGGTGACCATCCGACGATTCGCTCGTTCTGCTGAACGTGACTGCGCCGGATACCGCCACCCGCCACCTGCCTCCCGTGTCTCCCGTGCCGCCGGACGTCGAGCAGGCCGAAGCCGCCATCGTCGAGCACTACCCCCGGCTGGTGCGGCTCGCCTATCTGGTGCTGCCGCCCGCCCTCGGTCGCAACCGGCGGGTGCTCACCGCCCACTCGCTGGTCCAGCGGGCGCTGCCGCGCGGGCGGCGGGACGGGGCGGCGGCCGCGGCCGCCGTGCGGGGCGGGGTTCCGGGGCAGCGGGACGGGGCGGAGGACTCCGGGTACGCGTACGTCCGGCTGCGCGTGCTGCGCGCCGCCCTGGAGGCGGGGATCCCGCTGACGTTCCGGGCGCTGCCGCGGCGCGCGCAGCTCCCTCCGGTACTCCCCCAGGTGTGGGGGCTGCGGCTGTTCCCCCGCTCGGGCGGGGCCGAGGAGCTCGCCCTCGACCAGTGGCTGGCCACCCTCGACGGGCCGGGCCGGGCCGCTTGCGTACTGCGGGCCCTGGAACGGCTGTCCGAGCCCGAAGTGCTCCGGGTGCTCGACGAGGCCGGCGTCGCGGATCCCGCCGCCGCGGCCCGGGAGTCCGGGGATCCTGCCAACGACGCCCTGTTCGCCTCCCCCGAGTTCGACCCGTGCGTGCTCCAGGCCCGGCCCACCGACCTGCTGCGGCGGCGGCGTCTGGGGCGGGCCGCGCTGGCCGCCGGGGCGGCCCTCGCCGTGTGCGGGGCGCTGCTCGCGCTGCCCGGTGGGGGCTGGGGCTCGGACGGGGCCGCCGCCCCGCCGTACGCGCGCAACGCCGCGGCCGAGCAAGCCCTGGATCCCGCGAAGCTGGTCCGGGCCGCGCCCGCCCTCTGGCACACGTCGTCCCGTACGGACTTCTCCACCTGGCCCGCCCGCGGCGACCGGGTCGGGGACACGGAGCTGCTGCGCCGGGCACTGGCCGTGTGGGCCCGGCCCGGCCCCTCGGTGGTCACCTCGGCCACGGCGGGCACGCCCGCCGGGCCGCCGATGGGGCCGGCGCAGCTGCTGTTCGCGGGCGCCGTGGACCAGGCCGTCGTGGTCCTGATGTACGACGGCCTGCGCGTGGTCCGGTACGCCGAACCGCGGACCGGGACCGCGGGCGCCGCCCTCGACTTCGCCCGGACCGACGGCGCCTCGGCGGAGACCGCGACCGCGCTCGTGCTCAGCAGGGTCGACGGCAACGTCCGCTACCTCACCGCGCCCTGGGTCACCGGCACGGCCCTGCGGGACCTGCTCAAGCCCGCCGCCCCGGTGGTGGTGCTGAAGACGACCCCGGACGGGGTGACCCCGCCGGTGGCGGGCCCGGCGCCGGCGGGGAGCTGTACGAGCTGGAACGCGCTGGCCCTGACGGGCGACGGCGCCACGCGGCTGATCACCGACCTCGGTGAACTGACCCCGGCCCGGCTGACGTCGGGTGCGCCGGGCGCCGAGCGCGACGTGACGGAGGCCGCGGAGCTCGGGGACTGGTCGCGGATCGCCTGCCTGCTGCCGGCGGTCCGCTCGCACGGGGTCCGTACGGTCAACGCGTGGACGTACGCCAAGCAGCCGCTGCCGGAGGGCGACGGGACGGCGGCCTGGCTCTGCACGCGGGCCGAGACCTGGCAGGGGGCGGCCGATCGGGTGCAGGCGCAGTTCCTCGCCCCGGGCGCCCCGATGGCGGCGCAGGCGGCCCGCTCGGAGGGGTCGGCGGCCTGCGGGTCGCGAGAACCGCGGGTGCTGGCGGGCGTGCTGTGGAAGTCGCGGGCCGGTCAGTGGTACGTGCTGGCGGCGGGCAGTGCGCAGTTCGCCTCGCTGGCGGTGTCGGGCGGCGGGGTGAGCGGGTCGACGCACGGCAACCGGCTGGCGGTGAAGGCGCCGGCGGGTGCACAGGTGGACCTGTCGGGCACGTTGACGGACGGCACGAAGGCGGGGGTGCTGCGGTAGCGCCTCGCGAGTGGGTGAAGCTTCAACCGTCAGGAACCGTCGGGTAGTTGGCGGGATCCGGACATGACGGTCGCGGTGGATACATGGCATGATCGGGTTCCGGTTACCAAGCGGTAACCCCCAACACCCCTCCCCCACCTGAAGGTCACCCCACGTGCGCACGCTCGCCCGACGCCTCCTCATACCCGGCTTGACCGCCCTCGCCCTCACCGCCACCGGCTGCGGCTCGACCCCTCACAACGACGCCGCCGAACCCGCCGCCCCCGCCGCCGTCGCCCCCTCGTCCGACGGCACGTCGCAGCAGCTCGACGTGGCCGCGGCCCCCCAGGGAACGCCCACGCCGGCGGCCGTGGCCCGGGCCGATGGGAAGGGCAAGACCGAGCAGTCCACGCTGAAGGTCGCCTCCTACGACAAGGCCAGCGGTCGGGCCGTCATCGCCAAGCCCGCGCAGGAGCCGAGCCGTTCGCCCTCGCCCGGCAAGTCGTCTGGGACGGGCAAGTCCCCCGAGGCCGGCAAGTCTCCTGAGGCCGGCAAGTCCCCCGACGCCGACAAGCCCGTCGCGGTGGGCGATGTCATCGCCAGCGCACCCGCCCCCGGCGCCCCGGACGGACTGCTCGCCAAGGTCACCGAGGTCGTCGGCAAGACCGACAAGGGCACCGAGGTCAAGACCGCCTCCACCACGCTGGCCGCCGTCCTGGGCGACGACAAGGCCGACGGCAAGGTCCCCGTCGACCCGGCGGCGGTCACCGTCGAACCCCTGACGAAGGGCGTCACCTTCTCCTGGGCCAAGGGCCCGGGTCTGACCTTCGGCCCCGAGGGCGCGAAGCTGCCGCTCGGCAACCTGCGGCTCGACGTCAACGCCTCCGTCGACACCGCCCCGGACGCCCCCGCCTCGGCCGGTGCCTCGGTGTCCGGTTTCGTCCAGCTCGCCCCGCAGGTCGAGTTCGCGTACGACGGCCACACCGGCGGCGCCCCCGGTCCGCGCGGCGCCTTCCTCGGCATGAGCGGTGACTGGTCCTCGCAGTGGAAGCTCCAGGGCCGCGCCGCCGCGAGCACCGGGGCGCCCAAGCGGATCCCGTTCGCCAAGCTGCACAGCTCGCCCGTCATCCAGGTCGGCCCCGTGCCGGTCGTCGTCAACCTGGCCCTGACCTGCTACATCCAGGTGGAGGCCGACGGTCGCGTGACCCTGGACGTCCAGCAGGACGTCAAGGGTGACTTCAAGGTCGGCGGCAGCTACGCCGCGGGCAAGGGCTGGACCCCGGTCAGCGCCTCGAACGTGAAGAGCACGCCGGTCAAGGCGAGCGTCACCGCCGCCGGAAAGGTCAAGGGCGCGCTCGGCGCAGAGGCCTCCGTCGGCCTCTACGGCGCCGTCGGCGTCACCGCGGACTTCGCCCCGTACCTGCGCGGCGAGGGAGACGTCAAGGCGACCGCGTCCAGCGACGGCAAGACCTCCCTCGACGGCGCCTGGGCGCTGTACGGCGGCTTCGACCTGAGCGGGAACCTCCAGCTCCAGCTGTCGCTGTTCGGCACGCCCCTCTTCGAGCGCAAGATCCCGCTGGGCACCCTGAACCGCGAGTGGGCCCTCACGACCGGTCACATCGGGCGATAGCCCGCACGACCCGAACAACCCGTACGACCCCGTACGCACGTCGACACGCACCACTGCCCGGACGCAGCCGCGCCCGGGCAGTGGTGCGTCCGGAGAAGTCAGCCCAGGGGGCTTCTCCTCCTTCCTACCCATCAGTACATTGACGCTATGTCTAATACGCCGCTCGCACCCGCCCCCGTGGCGTCGGAACACGTCGAACTGAGGCCCCGGAACGTGTCCTTCGGCTGGGAGGACACCCCGCTCCACTGGCTGCCCGGCGACCCGTTCGCCGGGCACATGATCAATGTGCTGCACCTGTTGCTCCCCGCCGGGGAGCGCTGGTTCGTCCACGTCTACAAGCAGGTGCTCCCGTACATCGAGGACGAGCGGCTGCGGTCGGACGTCGTCGGCTTCATCGGCCAGGAGGCCATGCACGCCACCGCCCACGACGACGTGCTCCCCCACCTCAAGCGGCTCGGACTGGACCCGACCCCCTACACCGCGCAGGTGGACTGGTTGTTCGAGAAGCTCCTCGGCGACCGGACCCTGCCGCCGGGCCGGGCCCGCCACTGGTGGCTGATGGAACGGGTCGCGATGATCGCGGCGATCGAGCACTACACGGCGTTCCTCGGCGACTGGGTGCTGAACGCCGACGCGCTCGACCGGCGGGGCGCCGACCCCACCATGCTGGACCTGCTGCGCTGGCACGGGGCGGAGGAGGTCGAGCACCGCTCGGTGGCCTTCGACCTCTTCATGCACGTCGACGGCACCTACCGGCGCAGGGCCCGGACCTGGGCGACCGCCTTCTCGGCCCTGGTGTTCCTGTGGCAGCGCGGGGTGCGCTTCTTCATGGAGAACGACCCGCACCTGGTGGACGGCAAGGCTTCCTTCGGGAAGTTCTTCGTGGCGGGGCAGCAGGGGGTGCTCCCGTCGACGGGAGCGATGCTGAAGTCCGTCCCGAAGTACCTCTCGCGCAGCTACCACCCCTCGCAGGAGGGCTCGACGGCCCAGGCCGTGGCGTACCTCGCCGCCTCCCCCGGTGCGAACGGCGGGGTACGGGCATGAGGCGCGCCCTCGCGGTCACGGCCGCCCTGGGCGCGGTCTGGGTGACCCGGCGCGCCCTGAAGCGCCGCATCGGCGACTCCCCGTTGTGGCCACTGCCCGCCCTGGAGGTGCCGGTCTCGGGCCGCTCCCCGCGCCGCGCGCTGCGGGCGCTGATCGTCTCCCGTACGGAGCCGGCGCAGGGCGTGCTGCTGCTGACCCTGGAGTCGCCGGACCTCCCGGCCTGGACCCCGGGAGCGCACGTGGACGTCACCCTGCCCTCGGGCATGGTCCGCCAGTACTCGCTGTGCGGCGACCCGGCGGACGGGGGCCGCTACACGATCGCGATCCGGCTGGTCGAGGACGGCCGGGGCGGCTCCCGCGAGGCGCACGCCCAGCTGGTCGAGGGCGCCGAGCTGGAGCTGCGTCCGCCGCGCAACCGCTTCGAGCTGGTCCCGGCGGCCTCGTACGCCTTCGTCGCGGGCGGCATCGGCATCACCCCGATCCTGCCGATGCTGCGGGCGGCCACGGCGGCGGGCGCCGACTGGACCCTCCTCTACGGGGGCCGCACCCTCGACTCGATGCCCTTCCTGGACGACCTCGCACCCTACGGCGACCGGGTGTCGGTCCTCCCCGAGGACGAGACGGGCCTGCCCGACCTGGCCCCGGTGGCCGCGGCGGCGCCCGGCACCCTGGTCTACTGCTGCGGTCCGGAGCCGCTGATGCGGGCCGTCACGGAGGCGGCCGCGGATCCGGCGGCGGTGCACCTGGAGCGGTTCGCCCCGGCGGGCGAGCCCGGTCCGGGGCGGGCCTTCACGGTCGAACTGCGCCGCTCGGGCCGGGTCGTCGAGGTCGCGGCGGACGAGAGCGCGCTGGCCGCGGTGCGCCGGGAACTGCCGGACACCCCGTACTCCTGCGAGCAGGGTTTCTGCGGGACCTGCCAACACCGGGTCCTGGCGGGCGGGGTGGATCACCGGGACGAGCTCCTCACGGACCAGGAGCGCGGGGACTCGATGCTGCTGTGCGTCTCCCGCGCGAAGGGGGACCGACTGGTCCTGGACCTGTGAACGCTCCCCAGTAGGGTGTTCCGCATGACAACCGGGGTGCGACGCAGGATGGGTGTCGAGGAGCGGCGGCAGCAGCTGATCGGGGTTGCCCTGGAGCTGTTCAGCCACCGCTCGCCCGACGATGTGTCGATCGACGAGATCGCGGCGGCCGCCGGGATATCCCGGCCGCTCGTCTACCACTACTTTCCGGGCAAGCTGAGCCTGTACGAGGCCGCGCTGCGGCGGGCGGCCGACGAGCTGGCGCTGCGGTTCGTGGAGCCCCGGGAAGGGCCGCTCGGGGCGCGCCTGCTGCGGGTGATGGGGCGGTTCTTCGATTTCGTCGACGACCACGGCCCGGGTTTCTCGGCTCTGATGCGCGGTGGTCCGGCCGTCGGCAGCAGCCGGACGAACGCGATGATCGACGAGGTCCGACAGGCGGCGTACGAGCAGATCCTCACGCACCTGGGCGTCGGGCTGGAGCGCACGCCCGCGCGCCTGGAGCTCGTGGTGCGGTCCTGGGTGTCGCTCGCCGAGTCCACCGCACTGATCTGGCTGGACGGACGCCGGATCCCGCGGGGCGAACTGGAACTGCAGCTGGTGCACGACTTCGCCGCGCTGGCCGCCGTGAGCGCCGCGTACGACGCGGAGATGGCGGGGATCCTCGTGGGGATCCTGGCCGGCGAGCCCGCCGACGGGCCGTTCGGGGAGCTGGTCGCGCGGCTCGGTGCGCTGGTGCCGGGCGGGGCGTCGGAGACCGTTCCGGGCTGAGGACCGGGCGGACGCCTGCGCAGCTATCGGGCGGGCGCCGGACCAACTGCCGGGCGGGCGCCGGAGCAAGTGCCGGGCCAAGTACCGTGCGGGGTAGCGAAGTCGTGCTGAATCCACACCGAATCCGGGGTGTGGCGGCCGGCCATGATCACCGATAATGCCGGCGTGATCATTGATGACGAGATCCTGTTCCGGCCGGCCGAGGAGAAGGACGCCGGCACGCTGGTGCAGCTGTACGACCAGGCCGCCCGGTGGATGCGCAAGCACGGGATCGATCAGTGGAAGCCCGGCGACAAGGACGCCGCGCACTTCCGGTCGAAGATGCGCGAGGGCGAGGTGTGGCTCGCCGCCGATGCCGACGGGCGCGTGTGCGGGGCCTACGAGTTGTGGTGGTCCGACGAGGAGGCCTGGGGGGTCCAGCCGCCCGTGGCCGGCTACGTGCACCGGCTGATGGTGGCGCGCGAGGTGGCCCCCGCGGGGGCCGGGCGGCGCCTGCTCGAACACGCCGAGCGGCGGACCGCCCGGACCGGTCGGGAACGGGCGCGGCTGGACTGCGTCTCCACCAACCCCCGGCTGCTCGCGTACTACCGGGGTGCGGGCTACCGGGTGGTCGGGGAGCTCCCCAACAAGGAGGGGAAGGACGGCAGGACCTACGGGGTGATCCTGCTGGAGAAGCGGCTGGACCGGCTCAGCGCCGTGTGAAGACCGAGACGGTGCGGGCGGGGACGGTGAACTCTCCTGTCTTCGCGTCGTACGCGGACTGCTTGACGGTGGCGTCGGAGCCCGCGGCCTGGACCGGGTGCAGCCGGTAGCCGGTGCCTGCGAGGGCGGGGACGCGCTGTGCCTGGGCGGTGGGGGCCGCGTTGAAGACGACCACCAGGTCGCCGAGGGTCATGGTGATCACGCCCGGGGTCTCGTCCTTGCCCGAGAGGGGGAAGGCCAACCGGGACTGGACCGCCTCGGTCGTGGTGAGGGCGAAGTCGGGCTCGGTGGTGCGGATCCGCAGCAGGTCGCGGTAGGCGGCCGAGGTGGCGCCGATGTCGGTGCAGGTGGGTGCCGCTCCCGTGAGCAGCGGCTTCGCGTAGGGCCACTTCGAGGCGTTGTCGGCGGCCGGGGGCAGACCGCGGCCGAAGCCGTTGCCGTCCCGGCAGTCCCAGTGGATGGCGTTGAACCAGTCGCCGCTGTCGTAGGAGTTGCGGTCCAGGGACTTGGAGCGGAGCAGGTCCGTGCCCGCCTGGGAGAGGGCCGGGCCCTGCGAGAGGGTGGCCGTGGCCATGGCCAGGACCTGCATGCGGGCCTGGTCGCGGGGAGCGGTGCCGGTGGGGAGCTTGTAGCTCAGGGCGTCGGCCAGGGATTCGTTGTCGTGGGCGTCGGCGTAGGCGAGGGCGTCGCCGGGAGCGGCCGCGTAGCCGGCCGGGGCGCCGTTGTAGTCCAGCTCGGAGCCCTTGATGCGGCGGCCGGTGGTGTCGGTGAAGGAGTACGGGGCGAGGTTGCCGGAGAGCCCGACCTTGATCAGGTCCTGGGCGTGCAGGAGGCGGGCCTTCTGCTGTTCGGCGGTGCCGTTCGCGGGCGAGGCGTTCGGGGCGGTGAACAGACCGGACGCGAAGCCCTGGACCCGCGGGTCCTCGTCGAAGGGGCCGCCGCCGCGGACGGCGTCACGGGCCCGGTCGGAGAAGGTGGCGATGCCGGTTCCGGCCATGTTCTTCTGCGTGGCCTGGACGAAGCGGGCGTCGTCGGCGATCTCGCCGAAGTTCCAGCCCTCCCCGTAGAGGACGATCTTCTTGCCGTCGACCCCGTCCTTGGCGACCGTCAGGGCGTCGAGGGCGGAGCGGACGGCCAGGATGTTGGCCTTCGGGTGGTGGCCCATCAGGTCGAAGCGGAAGCCGTCGACCTTGTACTCCTTGGCCCAGGTGACGATCGAGTCGACGACCAGGCGCCCCATCATGGCGTTCTCGGGGGCGGTGTTGGCGCAGCAGGTGGAGGTGGCGACGGAGCCGTCGGCCAGCAGGCGCTGGTAGTAGCCGGGGACGATGCGGTCGAGGACCGACTTGTCCGACTGGCCCGCGGCGACGGTGTGGTTGTAGACGACGTCCATCACCGTGCGCAGTCCGGATCCGTTCAGGGACTGGACCATCTTGCGGAACTCGACGGTGCGGGCCGTGCCGTTCGGGTCGCTGGCGTAGCTGCCTTCGGGGACGGTGTAGTGCAGCGGGTCGTAGCCCCAGTTGTACGCGTCCTTCGCCGCGGCGGCGGCCACGCACGCCTGCTGTTCCTGCGAGTCGGGGGCGTACACCGTGAGCTCGCAGGCGGGCTCGGTGCGGTCGGCGGCCTTCTCCGGGATGGTGCCGATGTCGAAGGCCGGCAGGAGGTGGACGTACGAGGTTCCGGCGGCGGCCAGGTCGCGCAGGTGCCGCATGCCCGCCGAGGCGGTGTCGGTGAAGGCCAGGTACTGGCCGGGGTGGGTGGTGGTGCGGTCCGCGACGGAGAAGTCGCGGACGTGCAGTTCCTGGATCTGCGCGGAGGTGAAGGGGACGGGGGCGGGCTTGCGCAGGGTCTTCCAGCCGGGCGGGGCGAGCTTCGGGTCGGCCAGGTCCACGACCAGGCTGTGGATCGAGTCCGCGGTGAGGGCGGTGGAGTAGGGGTCGGTGACGAGGTTGCGGACCACCTGGCGGGTGCTCGGTGCCCAGACGGTCACGTCGTAGCGGTAGGGCTTGCCGGTCCAGGAGCGTTCGCCGCGCACCGACCAGACGCCGGTGGCGTCGTCGCGGCGCATGGCGACCGTGCGGCCGTCGAGTTCGAGGGAGACCTGCTGGGCGGTGGGGGCCCAGACGGAGAGGGTGGGACGGCCGTCCTTGAAGACGGGGCCGAGGGAGGCGGTCGTCGCGTACAGGTCGTCGAGGACGCCGGCGAGTTGGACGCCGGTGGCGGCGAGGACCGCGCCGTTCGCGGCGCGGGCGCTCGCGACGAGCTGGCCGCGCAGGGCCTCGCGGACCCGGTCGCGGTCACGCGGGTCGACGGTGTAGGCGCCGTAGGCGGCGAGGTGCGGGAACTTCTGCTTCTGGGCGGCGGTGAGCTCGCTCTTGCCCAGCCGCAGCCACTGGGCGCGGCCGGTCAGGGTGCCGTTCTCGGCCTTGACGGCGCCTTCGCGGGAGGCGAGGAGCTGTACGGAGGCGGCCGCGGCGGGAGCGTTCCAGGCGAGGGTGTCGCGGTCGATCCAGACGGCCTGGGACTTGGTGAGGTCCAGTGCGGCGGCGGAGCCGGCGGGCTGCGGGAGGAGGTACTGCTCCTGGCCGCCCAGCATCCACACCTCGTGGCCGGTGGCCTTCAGGTCCAGGGAGCGGTCGGTGGGGAGGTCCTTCTCGTCGCCCTTGTGGAGGATGTAGCTGAGGCTGGTGGCGCCGGGCGCGAGCGGGACCTCGTAGACCGCGCCGTAGGAGTCGGTGCGGGTGGGCGGGAGCGGCTTGGACCAGTCGGTGGGGTTCGCGGCTCCGGTCCAGACGTGCAGGCCCCAGCCGTCGTAGGCGCGGTCGGGGCGCTGGTAGTGCAGTACGGCCTTGGCCTGGTCCTGCGGCGGGTAGGCGGGGCGGTCGGTGCGGGCGGGTTCCTTGCCCTGCTCCAGCCAGATCTCGCCGGTCTTCGTCAGGTCGATGGTGCGGTCGGCGGCGACGTCCTTGTTGCCGTCCTTGTCGATGACGAGGTAGCCGACGGAGGAGGCGCCGGGCTTGAGCTTGACGTGGGCGAAGGCGCCGTAGGCGTCGCGGCCGGTGAAGTCGTGGCCGGCCGGCCACGGCGTGGCCTCCCCCTCGGCGAGGTCGCCCCAGGCGTACAGGCGCCAGTTGCTGTAGTCGCCGTCGGGGCGGTTGTAGTGGACGACGGCGTAGTCGCGCTGGGTGGCGGTGGGGATCTCGGTGGGCGGGGCCTGACCGGTGGCGGAGGCGGCGAGGGCGCTCGCGGTGCGGCTGGCGGAGTCGACGACGACGGCCTTGTAGCGCAGGGCGGTGCCGGCCGGGGTCTTGGCGTCGAGGTGCTGGGTGACCTTGTAGGGGGCGTGGTCGGCGGTGCCGAGGACCTGCCACTTCTCGTTGCCGGTCTGGGCGGCGAAGACGACGCGGTTCAGGCCGCCGCCGCTGACGTCTGCGGAGAGCTCGACGGTGCCGGTGGCGCCGGCGGCCGGGGCCTTCAGGGTGAGGGTGGGCTTAACGGCGGGCTTGGCGGCGGGGGTCACGGCCTGGAGGACCACGGAGCCGAGGGCGGGAACGGGGACGGTGATCTTGCCGGCCGCCGAGGCACGGATCAGCGCGGTGCCGCCGTAGAGGGTGCGGTACTGGGCGCCGGCGGGGGCGTCGAGCTCGACGGTGCGGGATGCGGCGCCGTTGTTGGCGGCGACCAGGTACTCGGTGCGGGTCTTGGCGTCGGTTCGGGCGAAGGCGTAGACGGAACCGTCGGCGAAACGTTCGCTCTGGATGCCGTCGCGCAGGGCCGGGTGTGCCTTCGTCAGCTTCGAGAGAGCACTGATCTGCTGGTAGAGCGGGTGTCCCGGATCGTAAGCATCGCTCGCGTGCGTGCGCACCGTTCCGAGCTGGTCGTCGTCCAAGTAGTCGGCGACCTGCGTGGCGAACAGCGGCTGCCGGGCGTCCTTGTCACCGCCGGCGCCCGTGAAGCCCTGCTCGTCACCGGAGTAGATCACCGGGTTGCCCCGGGCGAAGAACATCAGCTCGTTGGCCAGCCGGTAGCGGTCCAGCAGCTCCTGCTCCCCGGCCCCCGGCCGGTCCTGCTTCAGGAAGGTGGCGAACCGGCCCATGTCGTGGTTGCCGAGGAAGGTCACCTGTTCGTAGGCGTTGGCCTTGCCGGAGGTGTACCGGTAGTCGTCGCCGAGGACGGAGGCCAGCCGGCCGGCCGCCGCGCCCTGGGAGGCGTACCCGCGGATCGCGTCCTGGAGCGGGAAGTCGAGGGTGGCGTCGAGCTTGCCGCGGGTCACGTACGGGGAGGTGACGGCCGTGTCGGCGGAGTAGACCTCGCCGAACATGAAGAAGTCGTCACGGCCGCGCTTGGCCGCGTAGGTGTCGAGGGCGGTCGCCCACTGCGTCCAGAACTCGGTGTTGACGTGCTTGACCGTATCGATCCGGAAGCCGTCTATTCGGAAGTCCCGCACCCACTTCTCGTAGATCTTCTCCATCCCGCTGACGACCTCGGGACGCTCGGTCCACAGGTC
Source organism: Streptomyces sp. NPDC091682 (assembly GCF_044756625.1). Taxonomy (NCBI): domain Bacteria; kingdom Bacillati; phylum Actinomycetota; class Actinomycetes; order Kitasatosporales; family Streptomycetaceae; genus Streptomyces; species Streptomyces sp. NPDC091682. The sequence goes on from NZ_JBIVTH010000005.1 coordinate 468,976, forward strand.
GTCGAGACCGAAGAAGTCGCCCTGGTCGGAGGACTCGCCCGCGAAGGTGGAGTCCCCGCGGTTGTGGTACATCGTCGGGTCGTTCAGCCAGCCCGGCACCTTGAGGTTCTTCTTCGCGTCCGGCACGAAGGGCGTCCTCGGGAAGGACTCCCCGTCCACCTTCGGGAACTTCGTCTTCCCGGCGCCGTCCGCGTAGTCCTTGTCGTCGAACGGCACGCCGTCCTTGGTCAGGTAGGGGAACGCCCCCTTCGACAGGTAGGAGTACGACGCCTCCCGGTAGTCCACGACGTCGGCGGTGTGGTTGGTGATGACGTCGAAGAAGACCTTCATCCCCTTCCCGTGCGCCTTGTCGATCAGCCGCTCCAGGTCGGCGTTGGTCCCGAAGTGCGGGTCGACCTGCGTGAAGTCGGTGATCCAGTAGCCGTGGTAGCCGGCGGAGACGTCGGCCCCCTTGCCCTGCACCGGCTGGTTCTTAAAGATCGGCGCCAGCCAGATGGCCGTGGTGCCGAGCCCCTTGATGTAGTCGAGCCGGTCGGTGAGCCCCTTGAGGTCACCGCCCTGGTAGAAGCCCTTGTCCGTGGGGTCAAGGCCGGTCTCCAGGCGCGAGCCGGTCAGGCCGCCCCGGTCGTTGCCCGGGTCGCCGTTCGCGAACCGGTCCGGGAGCACGAAGTAGAACTGCTCCCGGGTCAGGTCGTGCCGGGCCGGTTCGGCGGCCAGTTTCGCGTCCGTGGGCGGGGCTGGCGGCCCGCTGGTCGCGGCCGCGGCGGGGAGGGCGGGCAGGAACGTCACGGCCAGGGCGGCGGCGAGCAGTCCTGCGGCAGGGCGTATCAAGGCAGGTCTCCTTGTGTACGTGTCGCATGGATGAGGGCCGCCCGGCGTGGTGGCGGGGAGGATGGTGCCGGACGGCCCTGGTCTGTGGAGCGGCGGCTCAGTTGCGCCAGGTGTCGGCCAGCGTGACCTTGCCGCTCGCGGGGACGGTGGCGGTGCGGTTGGCTCCGCTCTCCCAGGTGACGTTCCCGGCGGCGTCCTTGCGGAGGTACTTGTACGAGAACGCGGTCCCGGCCGGGAGCGTCACGTCGAGCTTCCAGACGGGGTACGCGGCCGGGTCGAGCTTCAAGGCGCCGCCGGTGTTCCAGTTGCCGAGTTCGGCGCGGTCACCGGTGACGTAGACGTTCTGTCCGGGAACGGTGGTGGCGCCCACGCCGAAGGAGGCCCCGGCGGAGCCGGCCGGGGTACCGGCGCAGGTGCGGGCCCCGGCGTGCAGGGCGAGGGCCGTCCCGGCGGCGACCGTGGCGGTGAACTGCCCGCCCGAGGCGACGGTGACCGTCCGTCCGCTCTGCACGTCGCAGTAGTCGCCGCCCGGCAGCGAGGTCTGGAAGGTCCGGGTGAGCGCGGAGCCCTCGTGGTTGATCGCCACGTACGCCTTGGTGCCGCGCCCGAAGGCGATCTGGTCCCCGCCGTTGTCCCACCAGTTCGTGACGCCCTGACCGTGGGCCACGTTCCGGAAGCCGACCATGGAGGAGATCTCCCGCCAGGCGTGCTGGCACTTCCAGCCGTCGGAGTAGCAGGCGTTCACCGTGCCCCCGACCGGCGGGCCGGCGTCCTTGTCGCTCCACTCGTAGCCGGAGTGCACGTCGGGCGAGCCGTAGGGCCAGGCCAGTGCGAAGACGTTGGCCAGCGTGTAGGCGGACCCGTCCTTGTAGCTGAGGGTGTCGCCGCCCCGCTCGGTGTCGTGGTTGTCGACGAAGACCCCGGCCTGCCCGCTGGGCATGTACCCCCAGGCCTCGCCGAAGTTCTTCAGGTAGGCGAGGTTCTCGCTCTGGAAGACCCGCTTGAGGTCCCGGGCGTACCGGAACTCCTGCACGTCCCCGTTCCCGAGGTACTCGCTCGGCGAGACGGCCTCCCCGGCCCCGAATATCGCCTCCTGCTTCCAGTACGCGCCGGGCTTGGTGAGCCGGGACTTGATGTTGGCGAGGTCGGCGGCGGGCATGTGCTTGGCGGCGTCGATCCGCAGGCCGTCCACGCCCAGCGACAGCAGGTCGTTCAGGTACCCGGCGATGCGCCCGCGCACGTAGTCCTCACCGGTGTCCAGGTCGGCGAGCTGCACGAGCTCGCAGTTCTGGACGTTGCCCCGGTCCTGGTAGTTCGAGATCGAGGCCCGGCAGTCGTCCATGTCGGCGCCCGAATAGAGCCCCGGATACCCGTACTTCGTGTACGAAGACCCGCCGGTCCCGGTGAGGGTGGCTCCGGCGTCCGCCGGTCCGGCCATGTGGTTGATGACGGAGTCGGCGACGACCTTCACCCCGGCGGCGTGACAGGTGTCGATCATGGCCTTGAAGGCGGCCCGGTCCCCGAGCCGCCCGGCGATCTTGTAGCTGACGGGCTGGTACGAGGTCCACCACTGGCTGCCCTGCACGTGCTCCTGCGGCGGCGAGACCTGCACGTACCCGTACCCGGCGGGCCCGAGGGAATCGGTGCAGGCCTTGGCGACGGAGTCGAAGCGCCACTCGAACAGGACGGCGGTGACGTCCTTCTCGCCGGGGGGCGCGGCGACGGCCTGCGGCCCGAGGCCCGTGAGGGTGGCCGCGGCAAGTGCGGTGGTGGCGCAAAAGGTTGCAGCTCTGACGGCTCTGGCAGGCATGCGGGGGCCTCCTGGCGGAAGAGGTGGGGATTGGAGCGACCGTAGGGGCCAGGTAGGAGCCCTGCAAGAGATTGCGCAAGAGATTGCAGAATTGTTTCCGAGGCGTGTCCTCCTGGTCCGGCCCGGACTCCGTCCAGGAGAAGGCGAGTTGACCTCGACGTGCGGCGGGGGCTTCGGGGAGGGCGGGGTCCTCTCGGGCGGTATCGGGGATGGGCATGGGGGTTTCCCGTCAGTCCCATCCCCGATACCGACCAGGCGGCTCCCGACCGCCCACACCCCCGCCATACCTCCCCGACCCCGCCCATTTGCCCGGCGGTTGGGATCCCGGGCGGGGCGGAACAGGCCCGCGCCGCCCCGCCCGGGAGGACTACGGTGCCTGGGCCGTCGAGCCCCGGACCACCAGTTCCGGTTGAAAGACGTACTCCGTGCGCTGGACCGGGGTGCCCGACACCGCCTCCAGGAGGGCGCCCACCGCCGCCGTCGCCATCGCGCGCACCGGCTGGCGGACCGTCGTCAGCGGCGGGTCCGTGAACGGGATCAGCGGGGAGTCGTCGAAGCCGACGACCGACACGTCCTGCGGCACCCGCAGCCCGCGCTCGCGCGCCGCCCGGATCACGCCGAGCGCCATCGGGTCGCTGCCGCACACGATGCCCGTGCAGCCGCGGTCCAGCAGGGCCATGCCCGCCGCGTGTCCGCCCTCCACCGTGAAGAGCGTGCGCTGGATCAGCCCGTCCGCCTCCGCCTCCGGCAGCGCCGCGAGGAACCCCTGCTCCTTGCGTGCCGACGGCACGTACCGGGTCGGCCCGATCGCGAGGCCGATCGTGCGGTGTCCCAGGTCCTGCAGGTGCCGTACGGCGATGTCCGCCGCCGCCCGGTCGTCCGGGGAGATGAAGGGGGCGTTCACGTGCTCGTTGAAGCCGTTGATCATCACGAACGGCAGCCCTCGGGAGGCGAGGCGCTGGTAGCGCGCGGGGTCCGCGTGGGCGTCCGCGTGGAGGCCCGACAGGAAGACGATCCCGGTGACCCCGCGCTCCTCCAGCTGTTCGACCAGTTCGTCCTCGGTGGCTCCGCCGGGGGTCTGCGTGCACAGCACCGGCGTGTACCCGTGCCCGGCCAGCGCCTGCTCGATGACCTGCGCGAACGCCGGGAAGATCGGGTTGGTGAGCTCCGGGATCAGCAGCCCGACCAGCCCGTTGCTGCGCCGTTTGAGCCGGACGGGCCGCTCGTAGCCCAGCAGGTCGAGCGCGGCCAGCACCTTGTGCCGGGTGCCGGCCGCCACGCCCGGTTTGCCGTTGAGGACGCGGCTGACGGTCGCCTCGCTGACCTGGGCCTGCGCGGCGATGTCCGTCAGTCGGAGGGGGGAGGTCACCCCGCCGTCACCTGCCACCACACCGTGGTGTCGGCCGGCAGCACGCCGTCCTCGACCGTCGCGCCGCTGGAGAGCAGTACCTCGCCGGCGACGGGGAACCGTACCGCCGTGCCGGTGGTGTTGGCGGTGCAGAGGAAGGCCCCGCGGCGGAAGACCAGGACGCCCTCGGGGGCCTCCTTCCAGTCCACCGACTCGCCCGCGCCCAGGTCCGGGTGCTCGCGGCGCAGCCGCAGGGCGGCCCGGTACAGCTCCAGGGTGGAGGACGGGTCGCCGGTCTGCGCCGCCACGCTCAGATCCGCCCAGGACTCCGGCTGCGGGAGCCAGCTGCCGCCGGTGCCGAAGCCGTACGGGGCCTCGGTCCCCGACCACGGGATGGGGACCCGGCAGCCGTCGCGGAAGCCGTCCTGGCCGGCCGCGCGGGTGAACGACGGGTCCTGGCGGACCTCGTCCGGCAGGTCGGTGACGTCGGGCAGGCCGAGCTCCTCGCCCTGGTAGACGTACGCCGAACCGGGCAGGGCCAGCATCAGCAGGCTCGCCGCACGGGCTCGCCGCAGACCCAGCTCGCGGTCGCCGGGCTCGCGCAGCTGGGTGCCGAGGCCCGCGGGGTTGGCGAAGCGGGTGGCGTGCCGGGTGACGTCGTGGTTGGACAGCACCCAGGTGGTGGGGGCGCCGACGGTGCGCATGGCGGCCAGCGAGCCGTCGATGACCTCGCGGAGCGCGCTCGCCTCCCAGTCGCTGGTCAGGTACTGGAAGTTGAAGGCCTGCTGCATCTCGTCGGGGCGGACGTAGAGGGCCGTGCGCTCGACGGTCGGGGTCCATGCCTCGGCGACCAGGACGCGGGCGCCCTCGTACTCGTCGAGGATCCGGCGCCAGGACCGGTAGATCTCGTGGACGCCGTCCTGGTCGAAGAAGGGCATGACGTCGTTGCCGAGCAGCTTCAGCTGGTCCTTGGCTCCGAGATCGGGCAGGCCGGGCGCCTTGACCAGGCCGTGGGCGACGTCGACGCGGAAGCCGTCGACGCCGAGGTCGAGCCAGAAGCGCAGGATGGAGCGGAACTCGTCCTGGACCGCGGGGTGCTCCCAGTTGAAGTCGGGCTGCTCGGGGGCGAAGAGGTGCAGGTACCACTCGCCGTCCGCGACCCGGGTCCAGGCCGGGCCACCGAAGATCGACTCCCAGTCGTTGGGCGGCAGCTCCCCGTTGTCGCCCTGTCCGGGGCGGAAGTGGAAGCGCTCGCGCAGCGGGGTGCCGGGGCCTTCACGCAGCGCCTGCTTGAACCATTCGTGCTGGTCGGAGCAGTGGTTGGGGACGAGGTCCACGATGATGCGCAGGCCCAGTTCGTGGGCTTCGCGGATCACGGCGTCGGCGTCGTGCAGGGTGCCGAACATGGGGTCGATGGCCCGGTAGTCGGCGACGTCGTAGCCGGCGTCGGCCTGCGGGGAGGCGTAGAACGGGCTGAGCCAGACGGCGTCGACGCCCAGCTCCTTCAGGTAGGGCAGGCGGCTGCGGATGCCTTCGAGGTCCCCCATGCCGTCCCCGTTGGAGTCGGCGAAGCTGCGCGGATAGACCTGGTAGATCACCGCTTCTCTCCACCAGCCGGGCTGCGTGCCGGTGGAGGTGGGGAGCGCGTCGGCGAGGTGCTGGGTCATGGTGTCCTTGGAGAGATCGGGCCGGGGTGGGAGGGGGCAGGCTCGGGTGGTCAGCCCTTGGTTGCGCCTGCCGTCATCCCGGCGACGAGGTGACGCTGGGCGAAGACGAAGAAGATCGCCGCGGGGATGGCGATGAGCACCGAGGCGGCGCTCATGGCTCCCCAGTTGGAGGTGTACTGCGTGACGAACGTCTGCAGTCCGCCGGCCAGGGTGAGGTTCTCCTCGCCGACCATGAAGGCGGAGGCGTACGCGACCTCGCCCCACGCGGTGATGAAGGCGTAGAAGCCGGTGACGGCGAGGCCGGGCTTGGCGAGCGGCAGGATCAGGCGCCAGAAGGTGCCGAAGGGGTTGAGTCCGTCGACCCGGCCCGATTCGTCGATCTCCACCGGGATGGTGTCGAAGAAGCCCTTCATCATCCAGGCGCAGAACGGCACCGCGATGGTGAGGTAGGTGATGATCAGGCCGAGCGGCTGGTTGAGCAGGCCGAGGTCGCCCATGAGGTTGTAGAGCGGGACGATGAGGATCGCCATCGGGAACATCTGCGTGATGAGCAGGGTCCACATGAGCGGCTTCATGCCGGGGAACTTGAAGCGGCTGACCGCGTATCCGGTGGTGGCGGCGATGAAGACACCGAGGACGGTGGTGATGCCGGCGACCAGGACGGAGTTGCCGAACCAGCTGAGGAAGTGGCTCTGCTCCAGCAGGTTCGTGTAGTTGCTGAGGGTCGGTTCCTTGACGAAGTCGGTGGTGACCGCGTGCTTGGCCGGCTTGAGCGAGGTCAGCACGATCCACAGCACCGGGAAGACGGCGATCACGGACGCCACGACGAGGGTGCCGTGCAGGCCGATGGAGGCGAGCGGGGAACGGCTGCCCCGGGGGCGGGCGGTCGCCTTGTCGGCGGTCGCCTTGCCGGGGGTCGCCTTGCCGGGGGTGGCCGTACGAGCGGTGGTCGCGGTGGACATGGTCACCACACCTCTCCCTGCTTGCGCAGCGAGCGCCGGTAGACCAGCGCGAAGATCATGAGCAGGGCGAGGATCAGGACGCCCCACGTGGCCGAGCCGGCGAAGTCGCGCGGGCTCGACACGAACGCCTCGCGGAAGGCCTGCGTCACCAGGATCTCGGTGGAGTCGCCGGGTCCGCCCCGGGTGAGCAGGAAGATCACCGGGAACATGTTGAAGGTCCAGATGGTGGAGAGCAGGATCACCGTCATGCTCACCGTACGCAGCCCGGGCAGGGTGATGTGCCGGAAGCGCTGCCAGGCGCTGGCGCCGTCCATCTCGGCGGCCTCGTAGAGCTCGCCGGGGATCGACTGCAGGCCGCCGAGCAGGGCGACCATCATGAAGGGGATGCCGAGCCAGACGTTGACCGTGATGACCGAGAACTTGGCCCAGGTCGGGTCGTCGAGCCACGGGATCGCGGCTATGCCGCCGCCGTCGAGGATCTTGTTCAGGATGCCGTTGTCGCGGTTGAAGAGGAACCGCCAGGCGAAGACGGAGACGAAGCCGGGGACGGCCCAGGGGAGGATGAGCGCCATCCGGTAGGCGGCGCGGCCCCGGAAGTCCCGGTTGAGCATGTTGGCCAGGACCAGACCGAGCGTGAAGGTGATGGACACGCACGCGACGGTCCACATCACCGTCCACACCAGCCGCTGCAGGAACACCGGGTCGCTGAGCACGTCCACGTAGTTGTCGAGTCCGACGAACTGGTACGTGGCCTCGATGTGCCGGGCGCCGATGGTGCGCGAGACGTTGCGCTCGGTGGCGTCGGTCAGCGACAGGTAGACGCCCCGGACCAACGGCCAGCCGATGATCACGCCGAGGACGAGCACCACCGGGGCGACCATGGCCCAGGCGTACCAGTGCGTGCCGACGGCGCGCCGGAGGCCGGACGCGCCTTTCCCGCCGCGGGCACCGCCGCGGTTACCGCTGTCGCTGTCAGTCCTGCGGCTCCGGCCGCGGGCGGCGACGTCGTTCTCGACGTCGTCGCCCGCGGCCTTCGCCACCGACTGGCTGGTGTGAGCAGCCATGGTTTCGTTACTTCCAGCCCTTGAGGATCTTGCGGAACTCGACGCCGGCCGCCTTGGCCGCGTCCTCCGGGCTCGACGCCCCGGTGATCGCCTTGGTGTATTCGACCTTCAGCGGCTCGAAGAGGGATCCGTTCTCCGGGATCCAGGCGCGCTCGACGGCCTTGTCCACGGCCGGCTTGAAGAACTGGACCATCTCGTTGCCCTTGACGTCCGGCTGCTCGTAGGCGGCGGTACGGGTCGGGAGCAGGCTGAGGTCCTTGGTCGACTGCACCTGGACCTCCTGAGAGGTCATGTACTCGACGAAGGCGTGCGCGGCGGCGGTGTTCTTGGAGCCGGCGTAGACGGCGAGGTCGTGGCCGCCCTGCGGGGCGCCGGCCTTGGCCGAGCCGGCCGGGACGGCGGCGATGCCGAGGTTGGCCTTGTCCTTGAACTGGTCGCCGGCGTAGGTGTCGGCGACGGCCCACGGACCGTTGATCATCATGGCGGCCTCGCCGGTCTTGAAGGCCGTCTGCATGTTGGCGTAGCCGTCGGTGGCGTTGGTGATCGCCGCACCCGAGGCGACCAGGTCGCGGGCGGTCTTGAAGGCCTTGACGCCCGCCTCGTTGTCGACGGTGACCGTCTTGTTCTTGGCGTCGACGAGGTCGCCGCCCTCACCGTAGATCAGCGGGAGGAACCAGTAGGAGTCGTCGCCGCGCAGGTAGAGGGCGGCCTTGCCGGTCTTCGCCTTGATGGCCTCGGCGGCGGTCTTCACCTCCGCCAGCGTCTTGGGGGGCTGGACGCCGGCGTCGGCGAGCATCTTCTTGTTGTAGAAGAGGCCGAGGCTGTCGATGACCTGCGGGACGGCGTAGGTCTTGCCCTCGAACTTGCCGCTGGCCGCGGCCTGCGGGAGGAACTCGGCGTCGACCTTCTTCGCCGTGTCGGCCGGGACCTCGTCGAGGTAGCCCAGGGAGGCGAAGTCCGCGACCCAGCCGACGTCGGCACGGATGACGTCAGGCGCGTCGGAGCCGCTGCTGAAGGCGTTCTTGACCTTGTTCTGCGCGTCGCCGTACGGGACGTTGACGTACTTGACGGTCACCTTCGGGTGCTTCGCGGTGAACGCCTCGGCGATCTTCTGGAAGCTGGCCTTCTCGGCGTCGTTCGAGGTGTCCCAGTACGTAACCGTGCCGGAAAGCTCGCCGCCCGCCTTGGTGCCGTCGGCCGCGTTCTTGTCGTCCCCACCGCAAGCCGTCGCCGCGAGCGCCAGGGTCGCGACCAGCGCGGTGGCCGCTATGCCACGCCGCATATGAACTCCTTCGATGATCCCGGCCGCGCCCTCGCGGTCCCGAGTTGCCAGGAACGTAACAAGACTGAAAGAGGACCGAAAGACCTTGCGCAAACTTTCTGCAAGCGGAGGCGATCGTTACATCCGTGTGTCCGTACGGTTGCCGCAGCTTGCTGTTAGTTCGAGTCACCTTCGACTGCCGGGGCCCGCAACCAGGGGGCATGTACCCGCGTTGACCCCGATATGACCCACGACTCGACGGCCGTCCAGCTTGCAAGCTCTTCCAGCAACGCGACCGCGAGCGGTGGCTGGTGGCGCGATGCCGTCATCTATCAGGTGTACGTGCGCTCCTTCGCCGACAGCGACGGGGACGGCATCGGGGACCTCCGCGGGGTCCGCTCCCGCCTCCCCCACCTCGCCCGCCTCGGGGTCGACGCCGTGTGGCTCACCCCCTTCTACGTCTCCCCGCAGGCCGACGGCGGCTACGACGTCGCCGACTACCGTGCCGTCGACCCCCTCTTCGGGGACCTCTCGGACGCCGACGAGCTGGTCCGGGCCGCGCACGCGCTGGGGCTGCGGGTGATCGTGGACGTGGTGCCGAACCACACCTCCGAGCAGCACCCGTGGTTCCGCGCCGCCCTCGCCGGGGATCCGGGGGCCCGCGAGCGCTACCACTTCCGCCCCGGGCGGGGCGCGGGCGGCGCGGAGCCCCCGAACGACTGGGAGTCGATCTTCGGCGGCCCCGCCTGGACCCGGGTCGCGGACGGCGCGTGGTACCTGCACCTCTTCGCCCCCGAGCAGCCCGACCTCGACTGGGACCATCCCGAGGTCGCCGCCGAATTCGCCTCCGTCCTGCGCTTCTGGCTCGACCTCGGCATCGACGGGTTCCGCATCGACGTCGCCCACGGCATGGTCAAGGCCCCGGGCCTGCCGGACATCGGCCGCGGCGCACAGGCCACCTTGATCGGCACCGAGCCGCTCCCCTTCTTCGACCAGGACGGGGTCCACGAGATCCACCGTTCCTGGCGCCGCCTCCTCGACTCCTACGGGGGCGGGCGCATCGGGGTCGCCGAGGCCTGGGCGCCCACCTCGGAGCGGCTCGCCCTGTACGTGCGCCCCGACGAACTGCACCAGGCCTTCAATTTCCGCTTCCTGAACTGCCCGTGGGACCCCGCCGCGATGCGCACCGTCATCGACGAGTCCCTGGCCGCCACCACCGCCGTCGGCGCCCCGACCACCTGGGTGCTGTCCAACCACGACGTCGTGCGCCATGTGACGCGCTACGGCGGCGGGGTCCGCGGCCTGGCCCGGGCCCGGGCGGCCGCCCTGCTGATGCTGGCCCTGCCCGGGTCGGCCTACCTCTACCAGGGCGAGGAGCTCGGCCTTCCGGAAGTGGCGGACCTCCCGGACCGGGTCCGCCAGGACCCGGCCTTCCGCCGGGGACGCCGTCGGCCGGGGAACACGGACGGCCCGACCGCCTCGGAACCGGAGGGACAGGACGGGCTGCGCGACGGGTGCCGGGTGCCGCTCCCCTGGTCCGGCGCGGAGCCCCCGTACGGCTTCGGGCCGACCGGCAGCTGGCTCCCGCAGCCCGCCGGCTGGGGCGGCCTCAGCGTCGCCGCGCAGACCGGCGACCCGCACTCGACGCTGGAGCTCTACCGCGCCGCCCTGGAACTGCGCCGGGCGATGCCGGGACTGGGGGCGCCGGAGGCCGGTACGGGGGCGGGAACGGAGGTGGGGGTCGACGCGGGGTCGGGGGTCGACGCGGGCGCCGATGCCCCGGCCGAAGCCCCGTACGCATGCGGAATGCGCTGGCAGTCCGCCCCCGAGGGCGTGCTCCTCTTCACCCGCCCCGGTTTCGCCTGCACCCTCAACACCCGCCCCGGCCCGGTCGAACTTCCCGCGCCCGGACGCCCCGTACTCTCCAGCGCCCCGGTGGAGACGGACGGCCGAACCGTCCGGCTTCCCCCGGATTCGTGCACGTGGTGGTCATGGTGAACGTCCGACCGGTACAGTCCAATCCCGTGACCGCACGGCTAGCCGACATCGCAGCCCAGGCGGGGGTCAGCGAAGCCACAGTCAGCCGCGTGCTCAACGGCAAGCCCGGTGTGGCCGCAGGCACCCGCGAATCCGTGCTGGCCGCCCTCGACGTACTCGGCTACGAGCGGCCCGTGAAGCTGCGCCAGCGCAGTGCGGGGCTCGTCGGTCTGATAACTCCCGAACTGGACAACCCGATCTTCCCGGCGCTCGCCCAGGTAATCGGCCAGGCGCTGACCCGGCAGGGGTACACGCCGGTGCTGGCCACGCAGACGCCCGGCGGGTCCACCGAGGACGAGCTGACCGAGATGCTGGTCGACCGCGGGGTCTCCGGGATCATCTTCGTCTCCGGCCTGCACGCCGACACCACGGCCGACATGGGCCGCTACGACCAACTCCGCGGACAGGGCGTCCCGTACGTCCTCATCAACGGGTTCTCCGAAAAGGTGCAGGCCCCCTTCGTCTCCCCCGACGACCGGGCCGCGATGGTCCTCGCCGTCACCCACCTGACCGCGCTCGGGCACACCCGCATCGGGCTCGCGGTCGGGCCGAAGCGCTTCGTGCCGGTCCTCCGCAAGATCGAGGGCTTCCGGCTCGGGATGAAGGAGCGGCTCGGACTCGACGAGACCGAGATCGAAGAGCTGATCCAGCACTCCCTCTACTCGCTGGAGGGCGGCCAGGCCGCCGCGTCCGCGCTGATCTCGCGCGGCTGCACGGCGGTGGTGTGCGCGAGCGACATGATGGCGCTCGGCGCGATCCGGGCGGCCCGCCAGCAGGGGCTGAAGGTCCCGCAGGACGTGTCGGTGGTCGGCTTCGACGACTCCCCGCTCATAGCGTTCACCGACCCGCCGCTGACGACCATCCGCCAGCCCGTGCAGGCGATGGGGCAGGCGGCGGTCCGGACCCTGCTGGAGGAAATCGGCGGCACGCCGGCCCCGCACAGCGAGTTCGTCTTCCTCCCCGAACTGGTGGTGCGCGGCTCCACCGCCTCGGGCCCGGGCCAACGCCGCCGGGACTAGGGCGTCCCGCGCGAGGCCGCGATCGGCTGCCCGGACCGAGTGCCGACGCGGTGCCCGCCCGGACCTCGGCCTCGAATGGTCGACGCGTGTGATCATGGGGCGACACGTTCCTTCGCCCGCGAGGTGATTATTTGACGAAAGTGGCACTGCGGCCCTACGCACTGTTGCCTCGGCAGTACGACGAACGGAAGGTCCTGGCCTCCACGGTGGACGCGTGGGGAAGGGCCCTCTGGTTGATGTGCGCCAACGCCCGGTTCCAGCCCCGGCCCTACGGCTGGCGCTCCGTGGAGCCTCCGGAGTTGCCCTTCGACGCGCTCCTCGTCATCCGTGACGGGGACCACGTCCACGAGCGGACCCTGTACGGCGTGGCCACGGTACCGAAGCGGATCGACGCGCTGAGCCGGGACGAGTTCGTCCTGTACGGCTTCGGCCGGGGGGACCGGGACAGGCGCAATGGTCAGCTCTTCGGCCGGCAAGGCCGTTCCCGTCGACGCTTCTCCCTGGGCTCCGGCCTCCAGCACATGGTGGCGGACGGCCGGGCGAACCTCTGGACCGGCTACAACGACGAGGGTGTCCACGGGGACCCCATCGGTGCGGGCGCCCTCATCCGGTGGGACACCGGCGGCAACCGCCTCCACGGCTTCTACCCGCCGAAGCCCCACCACATCGTGGTGGAGATCGACGGGCTCAACGTCACGGACTCGGTCGTCCGAACCGTCTACGGCCCCGGCTCGCCCCTGGCCGAGCTGCGGGTCGGGGAGCCGATCCGGTTCCGGAAACTGCCCGTTGCCAATGCGTGGGGCCTCGCCGTACGGGACGACCGCCTGCTGCTACTCGGAGGCGCCGAGCCGGGCACCGCCCACCCCCACCTGCGGCAGGTCCACCACTGCCGGCTGACCGACGGCGGGGCGGTGATCACCGGCAGGGGCGAGCTGACCTGGCCGAACGGCGATCCCGTACGCCGGTACACCCGCCCCGTCGGCCGCGGACCCCACCTCTACGTGCGCAACCGCCCCTCCATGCGGCTGTGGTACCGGCTGAGCGTGCCCTAGCCGCATTGCCTCGTGATGTCGCGATCGGTCGGCGATCTCGTGGAGGCCGATGTCGTGGAGGCCGATGTCGTGGCTGACGGGCCGGCCGCCCGGGGCGCTACCGGCGCGCGGGGCCGGGCGGTCGTGTTGCTGCGGCGGCGCGGGGATCCCGGTCCCGATACTGGGCAGATGCCCTTGACCGGCCGGCTGCGCGACAGGATCCTGCCCGACCACAAGCGACGTTCCCTGGAGGACCTCCAGGAGGATCTCGACCTGTCGTCCGGGGACGGTCGGGCGAAGCAGTCGGCCTTCTGGACCATGCTCACGCTGTCCTCCGTGATCGCCGCGTGCGGGATCCTCACGGACTCCACCGCCACCGTCATCGGGGCGATGATCATCGCCCCGCTGTCCACGCCGATCATGGGGATCGCCCTCGGCGCCGTGCAGCGCCGCCGCTCCACCGCCCTCGCCTTCGTGGCGCTCGGCGGCCTGCTGGCGCTCCTGATCGGTGCGGCGGCCTCCCTGGTGGTGCCCCCGTCGTACGACTTGCTGTCGGACAGTCAGATCTCCGGCCGGACCTCCCCCGGGCTCCTCGACCTGATCGCCGCCCTGGCGACGGGCTTCGCCGGGGCCGTGGCACTGTCCCGCAAGGACGTCGCCGCGGTCCTGCCGGGGGTCGCGATCGCGATCTCCCTGGTGCCGCCGCTCGTGGTGACGGGCGTGTGCGCCGGCCAGACCTCGTGGTGGCTCGCGCTGGGCGCGTTGGTGCTCTTCGTGTCCAACCTCCTCGCCATGGTCTTCGCGGGCATGGTGGTCTTCGCCGCCCTCGGGTACACCCGGCCCGTCGGGCGTCCCGCCCGGGGGCGGGCCCCGCGCCGCGCCTACGTGATGCTCGGGCTGCTGTTCACGGCTGTCCTGCTGCCGCTGGGCGCCAACACGGTGACCGCGGTCCTGCTGAACGCGTGGACCTCGCGGACCTGGACCGCCGCCGAGCGCTGGCTCTCCGCCAGCCCCGGTTCGGCGGTCACCGGAGTCGACGCCCAGTCCAGGACCTTCTACGTCCACGTGCGCAGCCCCGGGGACCTCCCGCCGATCGACGACCTGCTCGAAGACCTCGAAGGACAGCTCCCCGACGGCATCCCGATCGTGGTCGACGCCACCCGCGGACAGCAGATCGTCGCCGGGAAGGTGGGGGGCTGATGCGGCGACGTAGTACCCAGGTCTGAGCGGCTGCGTCGAAGACCGTACCGAGGGATGATCGGAGGCGGGAACGCATCTGGCAGACTCTCTGCCCATGGGTGAATCGAGCGTGAAGACACTGGAAACCCGGACGGACGTCTCATCACCCACCGTGGTCGAGACCGAGACCCGCCCGGGGTCCGAGCGCACCCTGCTCACCCGGTTGCGAGCCCCGCGCCGGCCCCGGATCTGGTTCGAAGTGCTGCTCATCGCGATCAGCTACTGGACCTACTCGCTGATCCGCAACGCCGTGCCCGAGCAGAAGGCGGCGGCCCTCGCCAACGCCGACTGGATCTGGAGCGCCGAGCAAACCCTCGGCATCGCCGTCGAGCAGTCGGTCAACCACGCGGTCAACTCCGTGACGTGGCTGATCGTGGGCATGAACTACTACTACGCCACGCTCCACTTCGTCGTGACGATCGGCGTGCTGGTCTGGATCTACCGTTTCCATCCGGGGCGGTACGCCGCCACGCGCATGGTCCTCTTCGCCACCACGGGCGTCGCCCTGGTCGGCTACTACTGCTACCCGCTCGCGCCGCCCCGGCTGATGAACGGGCAGGACTTCATCGACACCGTGCTGGTCCACCACACCTGGGGCTCCATGGCCTCCGGCAACCTCAAGCAGATGTCGAACCAGTACGCGGCGATGCCGTCCATGCACATAGGGTGGTCGCTCTGGTGCGGCCTGACGATCTTCGCGGTCGCCTCGGCCCCCTGGGCCCGGATCCTGGGCCTGCTCTACCCGACGGCGACCCTCGTCGTCATCGTGGCCACCGCCAACCACTTCTGGCTCGACGCCGTGGGCGGCATGCTCTGCCTGGCCTTCGGCTACACGGTCTCGCGGTCCTGGTACGGCTCCTTCGCCCACCGCCTGCCCCGCCACCCCGAGCACACGGGCCCGCACCCGGCCGCGGAGCTGCTGAACCGGGTCCGGGTCCGTACCCGCGCCTGAGGCTGCTGCTGCCCCGGCGCCATCCACTTCCCGGGCGCGGTGAGGGTCTCGAAGCCCGCCCGGGCGTAGACGGCGTGCGCGTCGGCGGTGGCGAGCAGCACCCGGCGCAGCCCGGAGCGCGGGCGCGGGCCGGGGGTCAGGAGCCCTGGTTCGTCAGGATCGCCGGGTCCGACAGGCCGGCCGCGCCCGTCTCGACCTTGCCGGCGAAGCGGCGGCCGAAGTCCGCGAACTCGGACGCGGTGACCGTCACGTCGTACCAGCGTCGGGTGTTCTTCAGGGAGACGCTGTACGTGACGGTGGCGCCCTTGGCGACCGTGAGGCGCTTGGGGCCGCCGCCGTAGGCGTTGGTGACGGTGAGCGTTGCGGTCGACGCCCCGGCGTTGGTGAGGGTGAGGTCCAGGTTCCCCGTGGTGGCGTTGTGGCGGGCGGTGACCTCGGGGCCGGGGGTGGTACCCGGGTTGCGGAAGCCGCGCAGGAAGCCGTTGGGGCCGTGAACGGTCAGGTCGGTGACGCCGGCCGAGTAGCGGGTGTTCCAGGCGTCCGAGATCGACGTGCCGGCCCCGGTGGTGTACGTCCAGGGGGCGTCGGTCCGGTTGCCCGCGGTGACGTAGAACTGCGCGCCCAGGTCCGGGCCGCCGCTGAAGGTCAACTTGAACTTGCCCTCGCCGGTGAGTGCGGCGCCATCCACGTACGGGGCGTACTTCAGCGGACGGGTGCGGCACTGGCCCTTCTCCTGGCGCGGCATGCTGCCCACGGCGGGCGGGGTGGCCCGGAAGTCGGGGTGGCGCTCGCGGTCCTGCGGCTGCCACGCGCCGGTGTCGGGCAGCGACACCGCGGCCGTGTCCCGGCGGGCGAAGTCGAAGGCCGAGGTCAGGTCACCGCAGACGGCCCGGCGCCAGGGCGAGATGTTGGGCTCGTGCACACCGAAGCGCTTCTCCATGAAGCGAATCACGGAGGTGTGGTCGAAGGTCTCGGAGCAGGAGTAGCCGCCGGTGCTCCACGGCGAGACGACGAGCATCGGGACGCGCGGGCCGAGCCCGTACGGTCCGGCGACGTAGCCGGTCTTGCCGGGGAAGACGTCGAGGGCGGTCGGCGTGGTCGACAGGCCCTGGCCCGCGTTGGCCGGGGCGTACGGCGGGACGACGTGGTCGAAGAAGCCGTCGTTCTCGTCGTAGGTGATGAACAGTGCGGTACGGGCCCACACGTCGGGGTTGGAGGTCAGCGCGTCCAGCACCTGCGCGATGTACCACGCGCCGTAGTTGGAGGGCCAGTTCGAGTGCTCGCTGAAGGCCTCGGGGGCGGCGATCCAGGAGACCTGGGGCAGGGTGCCGGCGGCGACGTCGGCGCGCAGCCGGTCGAAGTAGCCCTCGCCGGTACGGGCGTCGGTGCCGGTGCGGGCCTTGTCGAAGAGCGGGTTGCCGGGCTGGGCACTGCGGTAGTTGTTGAAGTAGAGGAGCGAGTTGTCGCCGTAGTTGCCGCGGTAGGCGTCGTCGATCCAGCCCCAGGATCCGGCGGCGTCGAGACCGTTGCCGATGTCCTGGTAGACCTTCCAGGAGATGCCGGCCCGCTCCAGGCGCTCGGGGTAGGTGGTCCAGCCGTAGCCGGCCTCGGCGTTGTTGAGGACCGGGCCGCCGCCGGTGCCGTCGTTGCCGGTGTGGCCCGACCAGAGGTAGTAGCGGTTGGGGTCGGTCGAACCGATGAAGGAGCAGTGGTAGGCGTCGCAGAGGGTGAACGTGTCGGCGAGGGCGTAGTGGAAGGGGATGTCCTCGCGCGTCAGGTACGCCATGGTGGCCGGCGTCTTGGCGGGCACCCAGTTGTCGTACTTGCCCTTGTTGAAGGCGCTCTGGCCGCCGGCCCAGTCGTGGTTGAGGCCCTGGAGGAACTCCATGCCGAGGTCGTCGGACGGCGGGCGGAAGGGCAGCGTCTCCTCGCCCGCGTTGTCGGCCTGGTGCCAGACGGACTTGCCGCTGGGCAGGGTCACCGGGCGCGGGTCGCCGAAGCCGCGGACCCCGCGCAGCGCGCCGTAGTAGTGGTCGAAGGAACGATTTTCCTGCATCAGGACCACGATGTGCTCGACATCGGCGATGGTGCCGGTCGTCCCCTGCGCGGGGATGGCGGCGGCGCGCGCGATGCTCTCGTTGAGCAGGCTCAGGGCGGCGGCGCCGCCGGTGAGCTGGAGGAAACGGCGGCGGTTGAGTTCTGCCATGGCGAGAAGGACCTCTGCTCTGTTCGAGGATGCGTGAGCGCTCTTCAGAACAGCGTGCCCGGAGTACCGGAGGGCAAGCCCGATGTGACGGCTGCGGGTACGTCAGGCGAACGGCGGGCCAGGAGGGGTCAACACGCGCGCTCGTATTCGACCTGGGTGAGGGGCTTCCCGTCGCCGAAGTCGAAGGGGCGGGCGGCGCCGCTCTCGGTGAAGCCACACTTGGTGTAGAAGCGGCGGGACTGCGGGGTGTCGTGCAGGGTCCACAGGTGGGTCCGGGCGAATCCGTCGGCGCGCAGCTGGTCCAGCGTCCCGGTCATCAGCGCGGCCGCGATGCCGCTGCCCCAGCCGTCGGGGTGGCCGTAGAAGGAGAGGATCTCGGCCAGCCCGGGCCGGGTCGAGGACGTCCTGAAGGCGCTCAGCGCCAGCGGACGGCCGTCGTGTTCGGCCAGCAGGATCGGGGGGTCCGCCTGCCCGACCCTTTCGTGCCACCGCGTTCGCCGGCTCCGGACACCGTCTGCGGCGAACTCGGGATCGAAGAAGGGGGCGTAGGACGCTTCCCAGGCCGCGGCGTGGATCTCGCCGAGGACGTCCCCGTCGTACGGGCCTGCGCGACGCACTGTGAACATGCCCTCACCGTAACTCCCCGGCGTTCCCGTGCACTTGGGAATGTCAGACCGAACGCCTGCTGAACCCGAAGATCCGCCTTCGTGCGGGAGCCGGTAGGGGCACGAGCTCCTTCGAGGGCGTCGGTGGGGGGCCGCCCGCGCACGGGCCGATCCGCTCCAGAGCCTCGGTGAGGGTGCGGACGTAGGCCGCGTCCACCAGGATCCGTATCCGCTCGAAGGGGTGTCCGAGCCGTTCCTCCTGCGCCAGGATCCGGCCCAGCAGGGGCGCTGCGGCGACGGCCGGGGCGCCGATCTCCCCGAGGTGACGGACGGCCTCCTGCACCGGCACGGTCGGATGCCCCGCCCAGGCCGGGTCCACCTCGGCCAGCAGTACGGGTACGGCGGGCTCGGGGTCCCCGGTGATCCGCCAGTACGCGTGCGCGGCCGCGACCCGGGTCCACGCGCCGGGCGAGTCCAGCAGGCCGCGCACGGTGTCCGCGTGGGCCGCGGCCAGCGGGCCGAGATCGGCGAGGAAGGGCAGGCCGTGGCCGGCCGCCCCGGATCGCACGGCCGTTCCGCACACGTCGAGGGCGAGGGTGGGATCACCGGTGACCCGCCAGTGCGCCCAGGCGGCCGGCCGCGGGTGGTGCCGGCGGGCGCGCGGGGCACGACCGGTGGCGAAGTCGGTCAGCCGGTTCGCCGTCCCGGCCGCGGCGGGCCCGATCCGACCGAGGACGCGCAGGGCGTCGTAGGCGTATTCGGTGTCCAGGTACCGGGTCACCTCGGGCACGGCGGGGGCGGCGGCCGCACCGCAGAGCGCGAGGACGTCGAGGGCGGTGGTGTTGCCGTGGTAGTCGTCGCCGTCGCGCAGCAGCTTGGTCAGCATGACCGGAGCCAGCTCGGCTGCGGGCAGCGCGGCCATGACCCGGGCCTCCGGTCGGCTGTAGGGGAGCCCGCCGTGCTCCGCGAGGCGCCGGAGGGCCGGCAGGGCCCGCAGGTCGCCCATCCCGGCAAGTGCCAGGGCGCGCGCCTGCACGTCGTGGCCGACGGCGGTCCCGAAGGACCCCTGATGTCGGCGGAGGTCCTCGGCGATCCGGTCGGCATGCCGGGCGACGGCCCGGCCCGCCTGGACGAGCGCCTTGTCGGCGTCGTAGCTCGACGCCTCGGAACAGACCGCTTCGACCACGACGTCCCAGCACGCCGGATCCGGCCGCCGGTACCGGTGCACGGCCTCGACGGCAGAATCCACCCGTCTCACGAGGTGACGGCGTGGGCGACGAAGTCGCTCCAGGCAGCCGGGGTGAGCGCGAGCCGGGCGTACTCGGGCCGCTTGGAGTCCCGGACGAGGACGGTACCGGGGGTGTGGGCGACCTCGACGCACTCGTTGCTGTCGCTGGCGCTGTAGCTGCTCTTGGTCCAGGCGACCTCGATGCAGTTCGGGCCGTCGTTGGTGCTGTAGCTGCTCTTCACCCACGTCAGCGCGGAGAGGCTCTCGCCCGACGGCTTGATACTCATGTCTCTCCCAGTACCTTCTCGATGAACGTCAGCGATGCGCGAGGCGTCAGAGCCTGTGCCCGGATCATGCCATAGCGCATGTCCAGGATCTGGACCTCTTTCGGTTCAGTGAGCTTCTTCGATGTGGCCACCGATCGGGTGACGGTCCGTGAAGCGAAACGAGCGAGGCCCCCGGGCTGTTGATCGAGATGTCTGACGTCTCAA